>NZ_CP150276.1:5456633-5784949 GCF_037977235.1 Paenibacillus sp. FSL K6-0276
AGAATCTTATTGAAATTGTTATTGCTCATCCACTTATCCATGATTTTTGTCCCCCTTCCGTTTCCAGAAAGTTGAACCTTTCTCCTTCAGCGATGAACTTACACTCAGCTCTTGATGGAGCTTCGAAATCATTGATTCTTCCTTAATGTCTCTTACAATTTGACCATTAATGGCCAGAGAAATCTGTCCTGTCTCCTCCGAGACAATGACAGACACAGAGTCCGCAACCTCACTAATCCCGATAGCCGCACGATGCCGTGTCCCCAGTTCCTTGCTAATAAAAGGATTCTCGGACAAAGGTAAATAACAAGCAGCAGCAGCGATCTGGTTCCTCTGCATAATAAGGGCTCCGTCATGCAGAGGGGTGTTAGGTATAAAGATGTTAATCAGCAACTCAGAGCTGACTAGAGAACGCATGGCGATACCCGATTCCGTATATTCATTGAGGCCTGTCTCTCGCTCGAATACGATTAATGCCCCTATTTTTCTATGTGATAAATAATTTACGGCTTTAATCACTTCACCGATTAATTTACTTAGCTCTTCATCACTTTCCCCAGCCCGTCCGAAAAATCTACCTCGTCCAAGCTGCTCCAGTCCCCTTCGTAGTTCCGGCTGAAAGATAATAAAGACTGCCAGCACACCGAATGTAAACATTTGATTCATTAGCCATTTGAGCGTATACAGATCTAGGATGGTACTCACAGCCCAAATCAAAACCAGTACCAGAATCCCCTTCAGCAGCTGAATCGCCCGAGTCCCGCGTACCATATTAAGCACTTTATAAATAATGTAGCTGACGATCAGGATATCAACTATATCTTTAATGGAATCTTTCCATGTTAAGTCTGTAAAATAACTCATTGCCTAAAACCCCCGTCATTTCATATTAGCTGGGTTTATGTAAAATGTCTGTTAGATCTGTATCAATATCTAGGTTATAACGTTCGGGCTCCAGTTGCAAGTTTAGTCCCATCATCATTTTCGATATTTTCTAATTTAAGGCAACAAAAAAGCGCCATCTTTCCGGAAAAAGAGGCGCAAAATAATATTCCAGCTCAAGGTAACCACTGTCGCTTTAACGGTAGGCAACTTCAGAGAACATGTTCGTCACTTTATACCAGAACCAACTTACCGCTTGGTCTATGCTTTTGACTTGCCCAGAAATATGAGCTGTTGAAGCCTGATACAGAGAGCCGTCGATGACTGTTACGTTGCCGTTCACTTCTCCATATACCTGTGCTTTACCATTCTCTATGGTAAGGTCTCCGGTAATAATCTTGCCAGAAGGTACGATTACAGTATCCCCTTTGATAACCACTTGATCCAGATCTGCACCTCTAACTACAAGTTGTCTATCTGGACTCCAAAAAGTTACAGAGCTCATCAGCATTACGACAAGAAACAGAGATGCCGCTGTAAGTGCAGGGTGTCTCTTGATCCAGGTAACAAAAGCCTTTTCTTTCTTGGCCTTTGGCAATGAACTCATTATCCGGCTCACAAGATCATCTGAGGCAACAGGATTCTGATGCATGAGGGAGAACATCAACATATCTGTCTGTTCTAATTCTTTAAACTTTGCACGGCAATCTGGACAGGATAGAAGATGCTCCTTCAATTCCCTCTGCTGCTGATCGGGCAAGTCGTCATCCAAGTAGTCGTGCATCATAGAGACGGCCAGTTTGCATTCCATAGGAGCCAATCCTTTCATGAGAGCTATTTAATTATCCTTAGACAAAGGGTCAGGACACATAAGACTTGCTTAACTTACATACGTCGCTCTCCAAAAGATGTTTCATAAAAAAAATCTATTTTTACATTTTCGGGCCTAATTTTTTACGCAAAAACTCACGGCCGCGGTGTACACGCGTCTTAATCGTGGTTACAGGCATATCCAGCACATCACTTATCTCCTGAAGCGATAAATCCTGCAGGTATCTTAAAATCATAACAGACCTGTATTTCACAGGTAGACTGTCAATCGCCTCGTAGATTAGCCCCTGCGTCTCAGAGAGCAGTAATTCGGTCTCTGGTGTCACATTATCGCTTGGAATCAATGAATAGCCGTCAAGGCCCTCCTGATCGTTCATTTCTGCATCGAGCGAATAGGTTGGTTTCCGTTTGCGTAATCTATCAATACAGAGATTCGTTCCAATCCGATAAATCCAGGTAGAGAACTTCTGTTTATCATCATAACGATCCAAGTTTCTATACACACGCAAAAAGGTCTCCTGAACTATATCCTCCGCCTCATGGCGATTGTTCAGCATTCGGTACGCCAGATGATATATTTTGTCTTTATATAGTTCCACAAGCTCGGCAAACGCCCTTTGGTCGCCTTTTAAGGCGAGCTTTGTCAATCTGCCTTCCAAATTCTCCACCTGTTAACTCCCCCAGACTTGCCGCCCTTGGTACTTATTCTCAAATATCCACGGTACAAGCAATTAAATCGTAATTCAAGTTTGTGTAAAAATCAAGGATTGTATTGTAACCTCCTCTGTAAACTGAGTTAATTTCTAGGAATAAAAGATAAGGTGAACACGACAGCATTCCTAAGAATGTTGGACTTCCGGTCGCTGTTATCCTCTGATTTCCTGATTATAAACCGCATATAGCGGTCGAAATCTGAGGATAAAGGCGAACGCTGACGCTCCTACAGTTCCAAAATTCTTCTCCATGCCCTCTTTCACCCGACTCCTATATACCTATCATTTACGTCCGATTGCATTTCGGTTACTTGGGAAGGGGCAAGAAAGATCAATATTGGGCACATTGCCACAATATTTTCACATTACTATCAAGACCGTTATTTTCGCAGCACAATATTTAGTCTATGAGCGAAGTAGCTCGTATTAGTAAGAAGAAACGGCTTTGCCGTCCTTTTAGGGGCGGTACCCGTTTCTGCGAAAAATAGAAGGATAATTTATAGCGTAAGCCTATAAATTCTTATATTTGCACAAAATCACTCCGTCGGATGAATAGGCTTCTGTTAGTTTAAATTTGTCGCATACGGAGCAGACATCGTTGTACTTTCCGCAAGGTTTTCGGTGATTTTGCGAATAATAACTCCAGTGTAGGTGGAGGATTTTGCTTTGGTGGAACGAGTTATAGGGAAAACCTACCTATATATTAGGTCACAGCTGTTTTATGACCAAGTTATACGGAATTTCTCCCTGTATATTGGCCAATTTCAATTAATTACACCAAGTTCAGCTGAAATATAGGGAACAATTCCCTATATTTTATCGAAATGACCTTAAAACATCGAATTACAGGTAATAATTCCCTATAATTCAGCAGTTTGACCCTGAAGCAGAGAAATAAAAAACATTAAAAAGTTTATGTGTGCGAGCAGACAGTAACTCCTATAAAGAAGCAAATAAACACGGGCTCCGGCGCTCCTACGTGCATCCTTTGCACTCATTTCTGGCAAAGCCCATAACTCGTGCGCCACAGCGCATCGCTTTATTCTCAATCTATGATGCTGCTATGGAGTCTCTTGGGCAGATGATGACCGTGCATTTCCATGAATCCATGAAAGTGATCTTTTAGAATCTGCCGGATACTGCATAATTTCCTATACAAGCACAAAAAGTCCGCCCCAATAAAGGGCGAACTTTCTATAAATAAATATGCTAAGTCAAGAGATCAGCCGGTATTCCGAAGACCAGCGGCAATGCCATTGATGGTAAGCAACACTTCGCGCAGCAATTCGCTATCGTCTCCATCTACTTCACGGAGCGCTCTAAGCTCGGATAGCAATTGAACCTGCAGGTAGCTAAGTGGATCAACGTAAGGATTGCGGAGTCTGATCGACTCCTGAATCACAGGGACGTTATCCAGAATATCCTGCTGGCCAGTAATCTTCAGGATCAGCTCAGAGGTCAGTTTGAATTCCTCTTCAATCTGGCCGAAGATCCGCTGACGCGCTTCCTCGTTCTTGCCCATGCTGGCATATTCCTTAGCAATGATCAAGTCCGCTTTTGAAATAGCCATTTGCAGCGTATCTATCAGTGTAGTAAAGAATGAGAAGTTCTCATACATATGCTGCATAACCTTCAGATTCTCTTCCTTACCCTCATAGAAACTCTGCAGTCCGGTTCCAGCAGCATACCACGCTGGAAGCAAATAACGGCTTTGTGTCCATGCAAATACCCACGGAATTGCACGCAAGTCTTCAAAGCGGTCACTGTTCTTCCGTTTGGAAGGACGTGAACCAATATTTAGCTCTCCAACCTCAGGCAGAGGTGTAGACTCTTTAAAGTAAGTCAGGAAGTCCGGATCACGGAAAATCAAATCCTGATATTTGTGAAGCGAAACTTCAGAGATACGGGCAACAATCTCTTCCCACTTCTCTTCATATAGATCTGCTTGTGGAATTCTCGCATTGATCGCTGCTGTCACAAGCGCAGATGTCGCTTGCTCTAGACTGCGGTAAGCAATCCCTTGCATCGAATAACGGGAGGAGATAACTTCTCCCTGCTCGGTGATCTTAATGCCGCCGCCAATCGTTGAGGCTGGCTGAGCAAGAATGCTGCGGTTAAGCGGCATGCCGCCACGTCCGAGCGCTCCACCACGTCCATGGAAGAACTTCAGCTTGATTCCAAACTCATCGGCTGTAGCTGTAATTTCTTTCAATGCAACACGTAGTTCCCAGTTAGCAGTAACCACACCGCCATCTTTGTTACTATCTGAATAACCAAGCATGATTTCCTGCAAATCGTTCATTGCTCTTACCGCATCACGGTAGATAGGCATGCTGAGCAGTGTGTTCATAATTTGCGGTGCTTCATGCAAATCATCAATCGTTTCAAAAAGTGGCACAGCTTGCAGGGTACATACGACTGTACCGTCATTATCCTTACGGAATAGTCCTACCTCTTTGGCGAAGACCATAACCTCCAGAATGTCGCTTGCCGCTTCCGCCATACTGATCAGGTAACTGGTGATACATTGTTTTCCGTACTCTTCCTGCGAAGCGAAGATCGTCCGGTACACGGCAAGACATTCCTCCGTACCTTCACTATACGTCTGATAAGAAGAAGTAATCGGACGTGGATCATTCAGCAGTTTCTCCAGTAGCTCAATCTTCTCATTCTCAGTCAGCTTGGAGTAATCCGGCGTAATGTTCATCTTCGCCAGAATTTCAGTCATGGCATTCTCATGTTCTTGACTGTGTTGACGCACATCAAGTGTCGCCGTGTGGAAACCGAACAGCTCCACTTGGCGGATCAACTTCTTAATATAAGTGTCGGCCACATAATCGGCATAGTGATGTCGTAAACTGCGGTCAATCACGTTCAAATCATCGATGAACTCCTCAGGAGTAGAGTAACGCTCAGGAGTACCTTTTTTCTCATCATCCAGAACATTTTGTGTCTTGGAGATCATATAGCTAAGCTTAATACGGTAAGGTTCATTGTCATTGCGCCATTCTTCCATCTTGCCAAGATTAATGATCTCACGATCAGCTTCAATGGATTCAATTAGCTCAGGCGTTACCTTAACAATACTTGTGCTAAAGCTTAGATATTGCATGAGTTCACGCATAATCCGCTGATATTCCCGAATCGCCAACTTCCGCTGCATACGCAAGGTCTGTGAAGTGACTGTCGAAGTTACCGAAGGGTTACCATCACGGTCTCCGCCAATCCACGAACCAAAACGCAAGTACGTAGGCACATGCCAGTTCTGTCCTGGATAGTATTTACTCAGACAACGTTCAAGTTCTTGATAAACGTCTGGTAAGACATGAAAAATCGTCTCATGGAAATAGTACATCCCATTACGCACTTCATCGAGTACTGTAGGCTTGCGGTCACGCAGTTCATCCGTTTGCCATAGCGTAATCACTTCATTTAATAACTTCTCACGGAGCTGTTCACGCTCCCGGAAGGTTAAGGTAGGGTTATCCAGACCCATAACATCATCGGATATCCGCTTATGAATATCGAGAATAGCACGGCGCATAGCCTCCGTTGGATGTGCCGTCATTACAAGTTCCAGAGATAATCCTTCAATAATCTCGTTAACTTCCTCATGAGAGAAATCACGTTCACGAAGCTCTTTAATCGCGCTTTCTATAGAACCGGGTTGGACTGTCTCCCCAGCTGAACGTTCATAGTCACGTTTGCGGCGAATCCGGTGGTTCTGTTCGGCAATATTTACGAGCTGAAAATAGATGGCGAACGCTCTTATTACCTGATGGCGGTTCTCCGGATCCAAAGAATTGATTAACTCCTTAAATTCACTGTGCAGTTCAGGTAAAAATAGTGAGCGCAGCGATTTACTGGTTTCGCGGATCTTCTCCACGATCTCTAGTAGTTCGTTACCGCCTTGGTGAACCAAGACCTCACCTAATATGTTCCCCAAGAACCGTACGTCCCGTCGCAGCAGATTGTTAGAGTTGCTTTTGCTGACGGTAGTCGTAAGTTCGGTCATGCTGCTCCCCCCATTCTCTTCCGGATCAATGTGTTAATTATTGTCTGGCTAAATATCGTCTATTAAAGCTTTCCTCATATCATACAATAAAACCGCATGAAAATCTCCAACTTTTTTGCGCTGTAAAGCGACACAGTATCTAAGATTATACACCAATTTCTCAATTTATACAGTCCTTATATTTTATGTATTCTTTCTTATATATAATGGCCCTAGCATACCTTCATTATGTGTATTTAAATACGAATCGTTCGAATCTGATCGATGAACAAGCCAATTAGCGGAGAATAATGACGATCGCGGTTATACGAATAATAAATATATCTTTGAAAATTATAATCTGGAATGGTGCGCATTAGCAATCTTCCCCTGGCTACCTCATCCTCCACAGCAAGCCGTGATACAAAAGAAACGTACTTTCCACTCATAAGCGATTGCTTAATGGCCTCCAATGAATCCAGTAAAATAAAGGTTCTGGGTTCATTCCCCTCACGCTCAAACCATTTATCCGTCAGTTGGCGTGTACTTGATTCCTTGTCATGTAGTATAAAACTCGCTGACGCAATCATAGCTGGGTTTAAATTAGAAAATGCGGCAAATTCATGGGATGGTGCAAAAACAAGCACAAGCTCATCCTCACACAAGGCTTGGGTATGCAGATCAGGTAGATAAAAAGATTCTGTAGACAAAATACCAAGGTCAATCTCATGGCTAGCCAGCATATCTTTGATCACAGGTGAAGGCTTAACCGATAAAGAGATCGTAATCCCCGGATGTTGTTCTCCAAACAGCCCCAATATTTTCGGAAGAATATAAGTAGCTGGAACGTAACTGGCACCAATCTTAAGCGTTCCCCGACCCGCCTGACTGAACTCTTTTACAACCCGCTCCGCTTCTGCAGCTAGTGCATTGATTTTAGTAGCATAATGAAGAAACGCTTTCCCGCTCTCCGTAAGAATCACTTTATCCATTCTGGATTCGAATAACTTCTCCCCCAATTGCTGCTCTAAATTCTTCAAATGATACGTAACGGTGGGCTGCTTCAGCCCGAGTTTATCGGCCACTGTGGTTATTTTCTTATGTTTATTTAGCAGTTCTACGATTTCCAGCTTGATTAAATTAAGGTTCATGATCTTCACTCCCTCGCCTATTCACTAAACGGTAACATAGAAGAATTCTATGAATGTTAAAATAAATCGGCAAAAAAGTTAATATCACAGTTACATTCAGAAAATATAGCGGGAATTCTTTTCCTTTACACTAAGAACAAGCTTAAGAACAGGCAGGTAGATAGAGATGAAGGAAATTACAATCCACAGATTGGAAAAGAAATTCGGGGATGTGCATGCCTTGAAGGCTGCAGATCTGAAGATTCCCGCTGGAAGCTTTACGACATTACTCGGTCCTTCAGGTTGTGGAAAGACGACACTACTCCGTCTGATTGCTGGGCTAGAAACACCGGATGCGGGAGAAATCCTAATGGATGACGAGTTTATTTTCTCAGGTAACAAAAGAATTAGTCGCCCCATTCATAGCCGCAACTTTGGCATGGTCTTTCAAGATTTCGCACTCTGGCCGCATCTAACTGTCTTCGAGAATGTCGCCTTCGGACTTCGTGCCTCTAAGCAGAAGAAGGATTTACGGATTAGGGTTCAGCAGGCCCTTCGATCTGTAAAGCTAGAAGGACTCGAGCTACGCTTTCCCCATCAGCTGTCCGGTGGACAACAGCAACGGGTTGCTTTTGCCAGAGCAGTAGTTACTAGGCCACAACTCGTATTGTTCGATGAGCCTTTAAGTGCACTGGATGCGGTCTTGCGAGATGAAATGAGGCTGGAGTTAACCTCCTTGGTGAGGAACATGGGCATTACCGCTCTGTATGTTACCCATGATCAAACCGAGGCGATGTCTATGTCAGATGAAGTAGTCGTGATGCAAGGTGGCACTATTTTACAAACAGGCTCTCCTGAGGAGATTTATCAGAAACCAAACCATCCTTTTGTAGCCCACTTTATTGGAAAATCCAACTGGATCGTTCCCGATAAGCAAATGCTTCGTCCGGAACATTTACGTTGGTCTCAGGAGGATGCTTCCTCTCTTCCTTTTACGGGGACTATTCGACATGTGAGCTATATGGGTGATCGCTATGAGGTCATTCTGGACATGGAGAACCGAACCGCTTGGACCGCTTATCATGATCAACGTCTACCTGTTGGAGAAACGATCCAGGTCTACGCTTCTGAGCACCAGATCCATCATCTGAATTAAGCGTCCACTGCATGGAATAGCTCCATATGATGCTGTTCCATGCAGCAAGATGCACACAAAAATATTAGGGAGGCATTCACATTGAAACCAATGAATAACACTAAAGGACTTAGTAAACTTCTTCTAACAACTATAATCGGTGCAAGTCTAGCCGGCTGTAGCTCCTCTAACACTCCTGCAGCTAACGCAAGCAATCCAACTTCAAACGCTAACACTACAGCTCAAACTGAAGTACCACAACCAACAGATAAAGCTCTGAGTAGCAATCTTGTCGTCTACAGTGCAGGCCCTGAAGGCCTAGCCAATAAGATTAAAGAAGGCTTTGAAGCCAAAACCGGCGTTAAGGTCGAAATGTTCCAAGGCACTACTGGAAAAATATTAGCCCGTATGGAAGCAGAGAAGTCCAATCCAGTAGTCGATGTTGTCGTTCTTGCCTCCCTTCCATCCATGCAAGGAATGAAGAACGATGGATTATTACTTCCATATAAAGAGGCGGTTAATGCAGATAAACTCGTTAGCGATTGGTCAGACACAGCAGATGGCAATTATTTTAGCTATAGTGCATCCGCACTGGGGATTGTCTACAATACTAAAAAAGTTAGCACACCTCCGACCACATGGGATGACCTCACTAAAGCGGAATGGAAAGGTGCAGTCAATATTCCAGATCCTTCGCTTTCTGGTTCGGCTCTAGATTTCATGACTGGATATTTAAGCGCTAAAGGGGACAGTGGCTGGGATCTTTTTAAACAATATAAGAGTAATGACGTAGCGATGGCGGGTGCCAATCAGGAGGCTCTCGATCCCGTAATCACCGGCGCTAAATCTGTCGTTGCCGCAGGCGTAGATTACATGGCTTATAAAGCAAAAGCTGCAGGAGAACCAGTTGATATCGTTTATCCTGCCGAAGGAACGGTAATCAGCCCACGTCCAGCCGCGATTATTAAGACAAGTCCGAATGTGGATAATGCCAAGGCTTTTATCGACTATCTTCTATCTGATGAAGCTCAAGCGCTAGTTGCTAAAGCCTACTTATTGCCAGGCAGAACCGATGTGAAAGCAGAGAATCGTGCGAATCTCGAAGAAATTAAGACATTTGATGTGAAATGGGAATGGATGAACGAACACAGTGACGAAGTTTCCTCGACCTTCACACAAATTTTCAAATAAGCGTAATGAATATTAACTCTTTGCGCTCATTTAAATGGGTGAGTGGCGGACTTGCTTTATTTATACTGACAGTGCTCGTACTGCTGCCACTCCTGCTCATCTTCTGGACCAGTATTTATCCGAATGAGCAGCTGGATATAGCCGCGCCACTACGGACCATTATGGGTAGTCATGATCTGTTAGAAGTACTGCTGAATTCTATCGGGCTCGGGGTAAGCGTTATTCTACTAACTACGCTTTTTGCACTACCTCTGGCCTGGATTATGGCTAAGACGGACTTAGGACATCATAATTGGCTGGATGTTGTGCTACTAATCCCTTTTATGACGCCGCCATACATTGGTTCAATGGGTTGGATGTTGTTTATGCAGACGGGTGGGTATATGGAACAGTTTCTGCCCGCATCCTCCGTGCTGACTCCGTCTTTCTTTAGCTATGGAGGGATGGTGCTGATCATGAGCCTGCATCTATTCCCATTCCTGTATTTGCTGCTGCACAATGCGCTTTTGCAGATTGGGGGTAATCTGGAGGAAGCAGCCTCTGTTCATGGCGCTCCGTTCTTTTACAGATTCAAAAGAGTGATCATTCCCTTGCTGTTATCCAGCTATGGGCTTGGCGCCCTTCTCATCTTCGTCAAAACGATTGCCGAATTTGGTACTCCTGCGACCTTTGGTCGTAGGATCGGCTTTTACGTTCTGACCTCTGAGATCCATAAGTATATCTCTAGTTGGCCGATAGATTTTGGAAAGGCTACTTCACTAGCTTCCTTGCTGCTCGGGGTTTGTCTAGTTATGTGGTACATCCAGACTCTAATTAGCAGCCACTTCTCTTATCGCCTAATTGGCGGAAAAGGAACGCGCACAAAACGTTATAAAAGTACGGGAATCGTAGGAGTTCTTAGTTGGGGGTATGTTGTTCTATTACTTCTAGCATCTATCGGCATTCCTTATTTCTCAATCATAACAGCCTCATTATTGAAGCTAAGAGGAGAAGGCGTATCTTGGAGCAATTTAACCTTAAAACATTATGCAGAGCTGCTATCACCGGGTTCTCAAGGTCTTGAGGCCTTATTGAATAGCTTCACATTAGCCATCGTCGCTTCCAGTATCGCTGTTATTCTTGGGACTTGGTTTGCCTTAACCGTAGGAAAAGGGGCTACATTCAAGCAAAAAATCACAGATCTGTTCAGTTTTCTTCCAAACACAGTCCCTGGAATTGTAATTGTAGTAGGGCTAATCCTGCTGTGGAATGCTCGTTGGATGCCTATCCCGCTTTATAATACCTACTGGATGGTTGTACTGAGCTATGTCGTACTTTTCCTTCCTTATACTGTTCAGTATGTAAAAGCAAGCTACGGGCAGATTGATTCTTCCCTTATGCAAGCGGGACAAGTATTCGGAGGAAGCAAGCTGTATGTGTTTCGCCGTATCCTGCTCCCCCTCATCCTTCCGGGGATGGTGGCTGGCTGGATGATGACCTTCACCATTTCCAATCGGGAGCTGGTAGCCTCCTTACTCATTCTTCCACCTTCAATGCAGACATCGGCGACCTATATTTTTGCTCAGTTTGAACAAGGTGCAGTAGCGATGGGGATGGCCATGGCAGTAATCTCTGTAGGAGTTACCACTATATTACTATTAGTATTAGAATATTTAAGCCCAGATAGAAAGCGGAGACAACAATGAGCACACTAACGATTTGGGGAGGGGCCGGAGAGCATGGCCGTTCCTCCTATCTTTTGCAGGACAAGGATGGGCAGACTGGTATTCTACTCGATTGTGGTGTCAAAAAAGAAGGCCCCGGTGAATACCCCCTGCTAGATACAGACATCATCCCACATTTGCAGGCAGTGTTTCTGTCTCATGCGCATGAGGATCATTCCATAGCACTTCCCCTACTATATAAATACGGATATTCAGGTAAGGTATGGGCAACGAAAGCTACCGTTAAACAGCTTCCCGATTATTTCGAAGCATGGGATAAATACGTGGCTGCTCAGTCCGCATCACTACCTTATGGAGAAATAGATAAGCAATCTATCCAGTTCATGTATTTAGAGGAGCATATTCCCCCTCAGACTTGGCTGAGGATTGCGCCTAATCTTCGAGTACAATGGGGACGTAGCGGACATTTAGCAGGTTCGGTTTGGCTGATCCTCGAATGGGACAGGAGAGTCGTATTTTTCTCAGGGGATTATACGAAGGAGTCGCTGCTGCTCATGGCAGATTCACCTACAATTATGGAAGCCGGAGCTAAAGATGTCGTCGATCTATCCATTATCGATGCCGCCTACGGCGCGGATCCTGATGAGCAGCTTGTAAAGTTACAGCAATTAGAGTCAGCGATCTGTAACACTCTGCAAAAAGGGGGTTCAATCCTTCTTCCAGTGCCTATCCATGGCAGAAGCCAGGAATTGATCGCATGGGCAAGCGAGTGTTTCCCCGATGATCAGCTGATCGTAGAAGAAGAGCTCATGGCACCTTTAAGAGGTTTGAGCGATAAGGCCGAATGGCTGAAAGAGGGCGCTATTCAGCGCGTGGATACGCTTTTTAACAGAAAGAACTTGTGTATTGTATCTAATTCGGATGAACGCGCAAAGGCATCGTTGAATCTTAAAGGCGCAATCATATTTACCAATGACGGGATGATGCAGTCGGCAAAAGCACAAGAGTACTTTCATCATCTCTCTGCTTCTCCTGATAATCATGTGATTTTTACGGGACATTTGGCGGCGGGTAGTTTCGGGCACCGTCTCGTTAAACAATATATGGAAGAAGAATCTAGCGACACGGAATGTACAATCTCACTTATCCGCTATAAAGTCCACCAAGGCTTACCGGACATTCGAGAAATGCTCCAAACGGTTCCCAGCCGCCGGTCGGTGCTCGTTCATGCTCCCAAATCGCATATCGACCAGGTCACTTCTATATTAAATGGAGAAGGTTTTGCAGGGCTGTACTCTTTGCTGCCTGGAAGCACACTTTCGTTCTGAAGCTTAACTATGTAATCTCGTGAGAAAAACAATGGGGCTCTTCCTTAGGTCTATTCAGACTTTTTGGAACAGCCCTTTTTTATGATTCGAACCTCTTATCCATTTACTCTTTCGTCGTCCCTGGGCGATCCTTAAAAACTAGCTCAAACAACCCCGTCGCAGATAAACCAGCCAGGCCACCAGCCCAAAGGCGAAGAACGATATCCAGTTCGGTAAAAGGATACGCTACCGCACCGATGAGCAAACCTATCAATAGTCCGATAATTGGGACTGCATTACGCGGGATGTTGATGCTATTTTTGACCAATTGAACCAGTGCCAGTACGAATACTGCTAATATAGAGGCGAACGCCATAACATCATCTAAAATTTTTCCTGTTTCCATCATTTATTCCTCCTTAGTGAGTACTTGTAATCTCAACCGTTCGAGTTGCGGAATCATAACCTACCTGTGCGCCTAGCGCTTCTGCAATAATACGTACGGGAACGTAAGTGATGCCTTTTTCAAGTACTCCATCTGCAATCTTAACCCCGTTAACCTTTACGACTGCAATTGCGTCACCCTTCAAGTCCTCCTCCTTCCGATTGATGGTCTTGTAAGCTGCCTCCACTGCGGATGTTGAGGGGCTTGCCCCTGCTCGTAACTGAGTGAGCGTTAAGGCAAACGCCATTTGAAAATGAGGGTAGTCCTTGAAGCTAGTCCAATCCCCACCCCATTCGAATCCAAGTGCCTTAGCCTCTTTTACAACCTCCTGCCAATCTGCGATCCGGTTGTTATTGTCGTCCCGGCGCATATCCCATGACACACTCGATCCATTCGGTAGCAAAAGAGCAAAATCTACGGCCAATCCATAATTGTGGTAGCTATACCCGCCACGCGCATTGGTAACAATCGCTCCAGGCTTGGTACGTCCTTGTGCGTAAAGAGCATCCTGCTCGGCAATTGTGCGAAGACCCTGCGTAATGAGAATCGGAATGTTGAGCTTGTAACAGCGTTCAATTAGCACAGTAGCAGCGGCAAGGACTACGGGGTGTAGGTTGGTTAGGCGTTTACTTGATTTTTCTTTGATCTGGGACAAAGTGAGCATCTATACCCCTCCTTTAAATAAAAAGGCAATAATAGCAAAGATAGTACCAGCCAGAACGTATTTAAGTAGATCAACAAACACTTTTCGTTCGCTCTTGCTGTCCGTCTGGGATTGTTGCAATAGCTGAAACACACGTGAGTCTAAAGTATCCCAACGCCTCATAATCTCGTTAAATTGAATTTTCATTTCTATCGTTGATTGTTTAATTTGTTTCACATCTTCCTCATGACGCGATTGTTTTTCTTTTAATATTAGAAGTTCATTACTAAAACTTAGATGTTCCGTTCCAAATCTAAAAATCTCGTCTTGGATGACTACTAGTCTATTTTCAACATCTTCTAAACGGTGCTCAATGGGCGCTGCTTCAGCATCGCCTCCTCCTGAATTCACTCCCACAATGGTCATATAACAGCCCCCTTCTAAAGTGATAAATAAAATAGCCCTCGTAGAGATACGAGGGCAAAATAAAAACGCCATCATAGGCGCTACGGTTTACTTACTATACTTTATCCATATTTTTAATCGTTTCGGCTTGTTCCTCTGTGATATACCCCTTTGTTACGGCCTTATCAATATCTGCTTCGGTAGCTGTGTTATTCACCCAGTTACGTAGAAACAAGTTATTGTATGCGCTACTCAACATCAGATTTCTCCTCCTAGTAGTAAGCTCATAATCAAAGAATCTTGTTCCGCCTGGGATTGCTTTAGGCTCTCCATCTGTTCCGTCAAAGGCTCGACGTATTGCAGCTCTTTTAGCTGCTCAGGAGTTTCGTTAGGATCTGGATAGCTAAACTTTAGCTTTCCCGTTTTGACGTCCACCTTGTAGCCGCTGCACTCTCTAAAGTCCTGCGCATACTCGCCGTATTCGAGCGCGATAACTCCGATTGTCTCCGGTACACGCTCCGCTAGGGCTTTATAGACCTCAAAGTCATATTCTTGCGTGGACTCCACCACATCACCGGATCGCTCTCCAGTATTGACTAGGACGTTTCCTGTATACTTGTCATAATAAATTTTCATTCCTATTTCCATCTGTACCGCTCCCTTTCTTTATGCCCAAGCTTCCCAATACTTTACGCCGTTACCAGCGTGTAGCTTAAATCCGTCGCCATTTACATATGTTCCGCTATCGCCCAAATTTATAACTATTTTTGTATTGCTAAAAAATGTAGTGGTCGATTTAGCCGCAAAATAATACGTACAGTAGTCTATACCGAGGCTATCATGCCAGCAAATAATGACCCTAGGCGTGAACCCCAACCCAGAAACTTGTGGGGCGTAGTTCGATTCGGGCCAAGAACCGGACGCGTATAGTTTAGGCTGCAATATCCCCACCTGTCCAAAAATAGATGTTCCTGCGCGGATATTACCCGATCTGAAGTTACCATCTACAACATATGGCCGCCCACCCGCCCAATAGGTAACAGGCATATTCATTAGAAATAAAGTCTCCCGCGACTCATTTATTGTTAAAGCCAAATCACCGCTATGTGTGGGAATAGCGCCATCCACGCCAAAAATCGGCTTGCCTTGTAGGTAATTCGCGGGTATTAAATTCGGGTCGGATATTTTAACAGAAGCTATGCCCGCACCAAAACCGCTATCTGTGATATATGCGCCCGTGGAAATTCCGGCGGATACGGTGCCGTCGCTGTTTGGGTTGTATCTAACTGCGGTTAAATCGTTTGCCCTTTGAACGATAGCGCCCGTAACAAGGCCATTCTCTGTTCCTATCGTCTTACCCGCTATTACGTCCGCTGCTACGGCTGTACCATAATCACCCCCTTCACCCTGTAAGATAAAAGCCGTGCCATCATATACAACCGTGTAAACTCCGTTCAGGGCAAGTGTTGCCCCATTTCCATTGGGTTTCTTGATTGCTTTGGCCCCTAAAGTATTAGGATTGAGTGTAGGATTAGCTCCGCCAGCAATATGTGTTTTGAAACTAAATTTCAGTCCTGCTACCAGCGCTGTAGGTGCTGGGCTAAGTGTAAGGGTATATGCGGTGGCTGTACCAGCCGTAGTACCGAATCCAGTGTTGTTATTCAGTAGTGTCTTGTCCGCAGCAGACATCAAGCCATTCATAGCAGTTGTAGCTACGGCTGTACCGGCTTTAGCATTCCACGCCGTTTTTTCAGCATCAGTAACAAACCGATTACTAGCGTCTTGAGCAATAATAGCTGGTGGATGGGTAGCTGGGTGAGTATAGTTCGTTGCTCCCGTAGCAACACCCGCCAGCTTCGTTTTCTCTACCGTGGTGTAATCGTTCGTGGACAGCTGTTTCCCAGTAACTTTATCTACCTTGCCAGTAACGGCATTGTCCAAGATGTCCATATTCCCATTTAAATCGGCAATATCAACAATATCTGTTCCCTCTGGCTTTTTTAAGCCCAAATTCCCTGTGGTTTGCATGTGTCACTCTCCTATCTATAAGTTCTTAATTCGTTCCATGTCTTACTGTGAGCATTCTCCCAGGTCAAAGCTTTAACGGAGTCCCACCACGTATAGCTGAACACAAATTCATAAGCTAAATGCGCGGGCTTAATCTCTTCAATAATTTGAATCAACCCTGCCATATTCGGAGGAATGCCCAGCGTACTCACAAAATGAATCTCAAAACGATACTCATCAGGCACTTCCTTAACTTCAACCACTCCACCTGAAAAAGCGGACGCTGTCCGCTGGATCATCTCCGGCGTTGTCGTCCCGTTTCCACGTAGCTTCGCCTTAATCATCTCTCGGCGTGTGGCATATGACTTGGATGAATCGATATTTAGTCCAAGCTCAGCCTCCCAACGTCCAAGACTTACCGTTGCCGTTTCAACAAATGCCTGATCCAGTACATCTATAGTGCCTACCTTCAGTCCACCAATTTCTAGCCCGATGGTCTCCTGAAGCTTCTCCATTTCGCGGACATCCTTATAATAGTCCGGTAAATACTGCATTAGATCAGGCGCCTCGACTTCACCCGGATGGTTCGAATCTTTATCTGCGGAATATTGCAATTCGCTGTATAAAGAGCTGCCGTAACTCATCCTCTACACCCCCTTCAGTTGATTCCAGGTTAGGGGGCCTTTGGGCAAATAATCATGTGTATGTGCCGCCGGAGGAAACACCGCTGGTTTACCCGCTACCCCCGCCCAAGCTACACTATCCGCTTGTTGAGCGAAATCTACCTTGCCATTGTTATTCGTATCGTAAATGCTTTTCAGCATATCCCCGGTACTCTGCGCGGCAACAAGCAAGACATTCCCACCAGCAGAGCCAATGTATAGCTTCCCAGTGTCTGTACAGTAGCCAAGCTCACCAATAGCCAGTACTCCAATCGCGCTTTCCAATCCGCGGCGTATTTGAATCAATGTCTTTAAAGCCATTGTCCCGCCCCCTAGAATGTTCCGCCATCAATACTGGCTACGGTAAGTCTATTGCCATTCGCTGCGTCGTAAACGATGCTGCTTCCATCTACACCTACGGCTACACCAGCCGCGTCCACGGTGATCCCTTTTCCAGCCGTAACCGCAATCGCGTCTGCAGTAACCGTGATCCCATTGCCTGCACCAATATTCAGCGTCACAGCATCAG
Source organism: Paenibacillus sp. FSL K6-0276 (assembly GCF_037977235.1). Classification (NCBI taxonomy): domain Bacteria; kingdom Bacillati; phylum Bacillota; class Bacilli; order Caryophanales; family Paenibacillaceae; genus Paenibacillus; species Paenibacillus sp. FSL K6-0276. The sequence goes on from NZ_CP150276.1 coordinate 5,474,172, forward strand.
CTTGACCACCACCAATCAGCCCGTTCCCAGCTGTAATGGTCTGTAGTGCACCACCCGTGCGAACCCATGCGCTACCGTTCCAGCTATAAATCTTCTGCTCATCATCGACGTAAGCGGTCCAGCCTACGGCAGGAACATAAAATACCCAAGCAGTAGATTGGTACTCAACGATTTGATTCGTTTTCCCAGCCCATGCCCCGGTTGCTCCCGCTGGAATAATATATCGATCACCCTCAACCGGACTGGCAGGTGGAGCCAGCAAGTTCTGATCTTTTACCGACGCTTGCGGTTCAATGTTATGCTTGGCCAGCTCAATTTCATTCTTAATCTTTTGCGCTGACCACAAGTCTGTAATCGTAGTCCCAGCATCATTGATCGTCCGGTGCTTGGTCACATCGTCAATGTGAGTCTTGATCTCAGCCGCAGTCTTTACGTTCGTGCCATCTGATACTTTGTTGATATGTCCCGCACTAATATCCGCTTTAAGCACCTTCGCATAGGTTGCTCCATCGGCGATATCGTCGAAGGTACCCGTCAGATCGCTAAGCTTCTGCGCATTCACTCGCCGCCAAGCTGCCCCATCATCAAAATATAAATATCTGCTATTCGTACCCGTAGTCACGTAATACAAACGGCCAACGGATCCTGCAACTGGACGCGAGGCTTCTGGCCCGGACAGCGCCCTTCCGACCATGGAATTGGAAGTACCGTCACCAATATAAACCTCTTTAGTATCACTGCAAAAACCAAGCTCGCCTGCCTTCAACACTCCATAACTCGTTAGCTCAGCCTTCATCCCCCGCTTTATTTGTATGGTCTGTGCCATTTTACACCTCTCTTCTGAATGATCCTCCGTCAATCTGGCCCTTGTTCTTATAACGCTCTATTTCAGTTTGGACAGCGGTAAGACTCACCTGCAGACCGTTAATATCCTCTGCTTCAACCGTATCGCCGGGGGTTTCGTAAGTCACATATACCTCTGGTACCTCAGCAAAAATCTTAATCAACCGCCGCCAGGGCGCCTCATCCGGAAAAGACACAGTGAAATTGCGAAGCTCGATCCCGGAATACTGTGACCCCGTGTACACCGCAATAGTCTGGTTATTAATGTTGTCATGTGCTAGAGGGCCACTGTAAACACCATTTACAAGCGGTAATCTCTCTTCAATAACATAGCTGCCACCGTTTGCTTTTTTATTAAGCTTTTCTTGAAAAATATCAATTTGCTCTGGGTAACCCATGCTACACCTCCAGTAAAACATTACCGAACAACGGTACTTCTTCTTCGTTCAACATTACGTTGCCCGCTCCACTGTTAAGCTTCAGCTCACTGTAATCCGCGACTCCCTCAGTAGCTAGCAATAGTGCACCGATTACAGACTGGCTAATATAGGTTGCTGAAAAAGCCTTCTCCTTGCGATAACTCTCAAGAATCGCCTTGAATTCATCATTTACAGCTTGCAGTGCATAGCCTGAAGCAAGGGTTACTTTTGCGCTTATACTAATGCTTTTGCCCGTTGCCGACGCCACAGTTACAACTGCACCTACAGGGGCTTGCCCCTCACCCGCTCCAGAGACCGGATCAATGTAATGCTGAACCTTAGTTACCAGCAGCTCAGAAGCAGGAAGCTTCTCGGCATCTACGATAATCACCTTCACCGTCTTAGGACCATTCCATAATGGAAAAATGCGCGCCCCACCCACCCCTGCAACCTGCATCGCCCACTCCATGTAGTGATATTTATTACCGCTAGTAGCTGGGCGTCTGGCTGAATCCAAATAACGCCGGCGTAGCGATTCATCACTTTCGGCGTTCTCTCCAGGAATCAGAAGGGCAGCTATTTCTCCGCGCGCGAGCTCTGAAATATAATCTACTGGAAGCAAAGAGCCAAAATATCGATTCCCTTCTTCTCCAGCGGTTTCACTCTCCAGCCGATACACTCCAGGAGATAACTTTTCCATAGCCGTATAATTCAGCATATCGAGAGAGAAGCGGCTGCCGAGTGGAACATCCATAAATCCCCCATCCGCTTTATAAAAAATCCCTTTCAGCTGCGCCTTGCTCGCTTCACGTCTTACAATTCCTGACCAGGAGATACTTCGCTCCAAGTACTCACCGGAAGCCGTATCTGCAAAATAAAGATTATTATTCACGTCCAGCTCGATATACATCTGCGCCAACTCTGCGGCTGCTGGTGCCAGCGCGTCATATATGATACTGCCCTCGCGTTTATCCAGACCTGACGGAACCCGGTCCAGCATCCGTTCCAAAAGAGCCTCATACGTCTGATCCTCATACATCCTCATTCCACTCCTTTCTCAGCTGAAAATTCCCGTAACGTGTGACCACCTTGCAGTCAAAAGTTAGATTATCTCCGTTAAAAGAAATCTCAATATTTTCTAAGCTAAGGATTCGTTCATCCTGAAGTAGGGCCTCACTAACGACACGTCTAATTTCAGCTCTCACTAACAGCCGATCCTTACCTAGAACCAGCTGCCACTCTGTTCCGTAATCCGAACTGTAAATCAGATGTTCAAATCTATCGGTTCGCAGAATTTTGGCCGCTGCCTGCTGCACTGCCTCAAGTCCATCCGATTGGCCTGTAATCCTTTTTCTGTCCCAATCCATTCGGTATGTTAGACTGGGGCTTTCCCCACGCTCAAGGTTGACTTCACTTTCAAGAAGGGCAGTTATCGGTCCAGCTTTTCCAATCGCAGGAATCATATCGGGTTCACCAGCCGATCCAGAACAATATAGCTTTGTCCGCCCTGCATCCGAACCATCAGAACCCGATCACCAGAGGCAAGTCCTCGACGCACTACTACTTCTCTACCCTCTAGCTCAATTTTGCTTTCCATTACCGATTCAGGCAGCACTAGCGCATTCCCCGATAAAATAAACCGCTGATCCACCTGGATCTGCAAAGGAGCTGCCTCCGTTACCGTCCCATAAGAAAAAGCCACGGGATTTGTATTTCCCACGGCTCCTAAGCTTGCTTTTTTTATAATATCCAACATCATTTCTACACCACCTTTATATCGAGGGACATCGTATGCTCCCCACCGGAGATCTTATGACTGCATTGATCCACCAGAAACACCTGAGTCTTAAATTCATCAAGCAGGACATAAATGAAATTACCAGCCCTTACGCGCATATCACCAATCGCCTGTACAGAGAGACTAAGCTTTTCACGGTTGTGCATTTTCAGCAGATTGTTTGCCTTCTCCTGAATTTGTGCAGCATTCGCTTTATCATCAGCCTTCTGATACAAGTGCAGGATACCCCAGCGTTTCACATTGTCCTTATCGCTAACCGGAAAGAAATCACGCTTACCAGACTTCTCATTATCCTTGTATAGAAAGATCGTGTTGTACGTATCTTCATCAATACTCTTCTTGAGCGAATAATCGTACAGATAATGCCCCGCTCCCAGCACTAGGTTAAGCAGCATAGACTCCGGTTTTCGCAGCGTTAGCTTACCAAAGTCATCATAAAAAGCCATCAACCGCCCCTTATACTGAAGCTCACTGCCGATCGCTCCCATAATGATGTCCATCAGTTTTTTGTCATCTTCGATTAAAGAGGGAATGCGGTACTCCGTCTCCTCCAGCACACCTGTCTGTAGTCCGTAATCTTGTGTTATTTTTTTGATAACATCACTAGCCGTAACATCCTGCAAAACATAACTGCCATTGCCCAGCAAATAACGCATCTGATCATAGGCAGTCAGCTTAATCTCCTGATCCGAGCCTGTATCAATGCTGAACACAAACCCGTAGAATACATCCACATTATCTTTGCTGAACTGAATAATATCACCGTTGCTGATGCCGAACTTGGGATGCTGATAGATTCCACTGTCCACAAGTGTTAACTCTAGCGTTGCCGGTTTTCCTGAGCGGGCCGTTTTCCAAGAAATATCGGAGACAATGCCAGAAATATCCCATAGATTACCTTCCTTATTCTTCACGAGCAGTTCCATAACATCCTCCTACGGCAGCTTAATGACCTTACCGATGGGAAGCTTCCTCAGCTCACTATCTTTAATGCCATTAAGTTTCTGAATTTCTTCACACCTTCCGCCATCCCCCAGCATTTTTTTAGCAACTTTCCATAGGCTGTCTCCAGATATCAGGGTATACGTAGTAGGTTTGGGAGTTTCGTTCGCCCGCTTCTGCTCTACTTTCACTTCATCGTTGACAACCTTTACAGCTATAGCCTGATAGAATACATACTTTTTGAGAGACAACGAATATTCAATATCCCCTGAAGTACCCGCACTGAGCTTCCAAGTGAAGCCTTCGATACTCATAGCCATATTCACACCAAAATCAATCTCTATGGATTTATCCTCACTAGTCGATGATTGCTTTAACCATTTCTTCGCGTCGTTTAGCTTCCCCCCAGCTTTTTTCGTGTCATCCGCATAGCTCACCCCGGAGAATACAAAACGAATAGGCCTGCGACTCATCATCCACTTCTTAATAAGCTCCACATATTCAAAGGGTCTCTTCAGCCCGTCCTCTTGTACCAATACGAATGGATACCTTTGTGCCGGAAAGATACTTTCAATTGTGATCTCCGTCAGCTTCGGATAAGCAATCGTATTGATCTCACCCAGATCGATAATAGTATAGCATTTTCCATCCCCGCTCTCCTTAATCTCCAAGGTCTCCGGGTTGACTGGCAGCCGGAATGCTTCCGCCTGATTATTAAAACCAAGAAAAATCCCGTACTCTTCCACGTTACGTATACACCCCCTGCGCTGTAGAGACAAACTCCTCGTTCAGCTTTTGCCCGATCTTGTTGATAATCGTATCAATGTCTCCAGCATTGTTAATATTCCCGGTCGTCACCTGCACCGTCGGCGTAAGCTCCACAAAATTCTGGATCGCCTGAATCTCCGCCAGCTCCCGCAGCATTTTCAGATCATCACTGGAGATATCTACGGTGTCGTTGATGGAGCCAAGCTCGTTTACACGGTTAACGGTGTTTAGATTACCCGGAACCCCTGCATTTTGAAAAGAACCTGTAGCTGAAGGTGTATTTAACGCAGGCGTCGTAGGAACTACTGGAATATCAGGTACGGTTGGCGTTTTCGGAGGCTTTGACAAATCTCCTGGATGGGAGGTATTCCACTGATTTAATGTGGTGTTATTACTCTTATTTCCACCTACATTCAATTTTTCTTTAAACTTATTGATATCAAAACTTTGTGTCACTTCCGCAGCTGCATCAAAGGAATTCCCAATATCCATTTGCAAATTCTTTTTGAACTGACTGCTATCAACCTCTTCAATATGAAGATTGATCTCCGACTCTATACCAATAAATTTGCCAATAGCTCCAACTACTTTATTTATACTACCTAGCAAAAAGTTGGCGGCACCAATAACACCATTAATAAATCCGGTCCAAAGATCGATAACAAAGCCTACGAATTCAGCAACAATCTGCCCCAGTGCCCTGAACATATTGGCCAGAAAATCTCTAACCGGTTGAAGTGCAGCTACTATCCCTAAAAAGGCTACAATAAGTGCAACTATAAGCCCAATTACTAGTGCAATTGGATTGGCACTCATCACAGCGTTGAAAATCCCTTGGGCTGCGGTAGCAATTCCGGTAGCAATTGCTGAAATTCGAGTAGCAATTGCTGATGCATTCATCGCGATTTGTAAGGCTATAACTCCGGCAACAACTCCCAAAATAATCGGCAAAACTACAGGGTTACTAAGAACACTCCAAAGATACAATGCACCTTGTACGACTTGTGAGAATCCTTGTGCAATCAAAGCAAGTCCGATAGCTATCCCTTCGATAATAGGCTGAAAGGTTCCATCTGAGAATGCCTCGTTAAGAATGCCTAATAGCGGTGAAAATGCTGCAAGAGCGCCTTCTCCCATGCCAGCCAGGGAGTTGTTATAGTTTCCGAGAAGAGCTTGCCATTGATTAACGGGCGAATCCATCATGGTTTGCAGCGAATCACTCGTCATACCTGACGTTGTCATAATATCTCCCAAAGTACTCAAAAAGGCTTCCATATTGCCCGTTCCGGCCACTAGATCAAGTCCACCCAGATCCTCTTTATCCACCTGTAGCATGGATGCTAAATCACTAGAATCCCCCTCAAAAGCAGATGTAATCGCCGATGAAGTATCACCAATATCTTTCCCCTCCGGAGACATCATGCTTAACCTTGTGGAATAATCCATAAGCTTATCTAACTGATCCGTATTTTGAGTTTTAGGATAAAACGACAAGACACTTTCCATGGACTTGTTTACATCCTGCCCGGTTTCTAGTGCCCTCTTCTTGAACTTATCGAACATAGCCACCCCAACATCAGCATTTCCGGTTTTGACTTTAAAAAGATCTTCCCACTTTTGCTGTTCGGCCGCAGGCGCAAGCACCTTTTCCATAACTCCTTTAACTTTTTCCAGCACACCCTTGGCTTTCCCAAAAGCACCGGTAATCTTTTCCCATGTACCCGCCTGCTGTTCAGCACCTGCTGCTCCTTGTTCTGCTGCATCGTTCAGTCTCTCCTGTGCCTGTACAGCGCCTCCAATAGAAGCTTGAATTCTGGTATAAGCTGCACTGTAATTGTTAGTGATGTTGTACACGGGTTTATTGACTATCTTCATACTGATTCTGTTCAAGGTTGCGGAAAAGGAATTAGAGATATTCGCTGAGACCTGAGTTGTAATTTGATTGGTTATATCATTGATCCATTGATTGGAGACTTGTTGTATACCCGCTATATTGTTTTGCATACCTGCCATTCATTCACCCCCTATCTCTTCCTCGCCTTACTCCGTGCCTGATCCCGCTTCTCCTTCTCCACCCGAACAGCGATCATCGCATAAATTGCGGCACGTTCACGTGAAGACAGCTTCATCAGCTCATGCGGTAAAATGTGCAGCTCGTGGAGGGCGTAGTAAGCCAAGTTGGCTTCGCTGTCGCCCTCGTTGATTAGTTTTTTACTTCATCCACCAGCTCGTTCATATCTGTGCCGAAGCCATTCAAAGCTTGCACCCGTTCACCAAGTGCCGCAAATTCGCCCGGAAGCAGCATTTTACGCAGCAGCGTTTCAGCACCTAGCACACCATAAGAACGCTGTAGCTCAGCATTTTTCAGATCCGGATGCACCACACTTGAAGTCATAAGCTTAGCCATATAATCATTCGGTTCAATCTCGGAGGTATATACTCCGTTCTTACCTTTGACCTTACGGGTAGCCGCTTTACGACATTCCTGATTCTCATCCTCGTTCATGCTGCGCAGCTTCCAAGCAACTGCATTCCCTTCCTTATCCTTAAAACGCTGCGATACCACAAACTCCTCGGTCGTGTCACATGCTACATTTTGCGCAAAAAACAAACTTAATTCACTCATTGTCTTCCTCCTAAAATAATTTAGTTTCTTCTAGTACTACTAATACTAAATAGACAGAGAAGAGACCCGCCGCTCACCTGCACGCCCGGGCCTTACTTGCTCCTATCTTGTTGTCTTCATTAATTTCCAGAGCCTGCCGGAGCGCCAAAAGCCTGCACAATCTGCACATCTTCAAACGTAAAGCTCACTTCTTCTTCCAGCGCATCTGATTCTGTATCCAGAGAGGCCATGATGACACTATCAAGGTTCACTCCTTTTAAAATAATGCGTTGTGCTCCCACGCTAGATGATGGATCTTCGTTCGTAACTTCAATATCGAAGTACTGATCGACACCTGTATTCATATAATCGAGCATCATCTGGCGGAAACGACTAGTCATATAAAAAATCGTCATCGAACCGCTGCCCGACCATCCTGTCGCTTTATGCTGAACACCACGGCGGCCCAGTGTCTTCACTTCTGCCTTTGTTTTTTCTACCGTTGCTTCAAGTGTTTTCACATAGAACATCTCTTCAGTTTGCGTACCAATCACGGCATACGCACGGCCCTCCTGGCCGGAAATCGTATCGCTAGCTTTTAAAAATGCCATCTTAAACCACCTTCACTTTCATATATACTTTTTCTACGGAATCTACCGGCTTCACAGCCACGTCGAGCACAATGCTATCGCTATCCGCACCTGCCACAACGACAACATCGGTCTGCGCATTAAAGCTTTCAATCGCCCCAATATCTTGCAGCTCATTCATGTAAGTCGCACATTGTGACCAGAACAAAGCCCGTCCATCTTCATTATTCGCTACCTTACCGATATAGTAGTTTTCAAAAATACGCTTCAAATCATTCGCAATCCCATCCAGCACGCGCAGCACACGATTTTTAGAGAACGCTTTGCCTTTATCCGGAGAGAATGCCGTAAACGTGTTAATATCCTGCTCCACCACGGCCCGACCTCCACTGTAAGTAAAGAGCAGTTCTCCTTGCAACAAAGCTGCTATCGTCTCAGAATGGCTAAGCCGCACATCAGCGTCAACCGAGTCGTCATATCCCTGATAAGTAAGCGATTGATTCACCGCAGCAGCAGCCGTAGCACCGGCTACCCAAGCAACAGCATTGTTGTTGTCAATCGTAGTTCCGTCACTTAGTACTACCCCATTCTTCACGCTGATCACACCCTCATGACCCGCAGTCGCATAATCCGATAGTACAGCCTGCACTTTCTTACCTTCAGTATCCCGCAGTCGTCTCACAAAGGAGCTATACAGCGCCTTAAGCGTACTATCCTGCGATACTAGTCCAACCGTTTGGAACTCAAGTACCTCAAGAGCAGACAGGAAATCACTGTGCGCTCCGTTCGTCACCGTACCATTCGCCCCGCCTGTAAGCGGCATGCCTGCGATCAGCTTCAAGCCTTCTGCACCATTTTTCTGAAATTGAACATAATCGTTGGCGACTAACTCCTCAGCCGTTCCAACTGTTTGCTTATTCAGTTCAGTTCCATTCAGCAGTGTCTTTACATCAAAAAGAGCATTATTCTCAATATTCTTCTCAATAACAACAGAAAGATCGTTTCCGCGTACACCGCCGTATTTAGCAGTTACCTGCAGACCATTGTTCGTAACTGCTGCTTTGACGCCATCATTCAGACGATAGAGCAGTAACGTTCCTGCACGTTTCAGCGCTTCGCGTACTGGCAGCAATGTTAGATGCTCCAAATCATAACCTAGTAGCTTATTTACATCGTCCTGCGGGGTAATCTTCATCATCACTCCAGGTTCTCCCCAAGATAGGGCAAGAGCCAAAGCAGTAATGCCGCGTTCTCCCATTTTACCGATGGCACCTTGATTTGATGCTACATTTACGTACACCCCGGGGCGCACCTTGTTTTGAGTTGTCCATGTTCCGCCTGCCATTAGTTCAAAACCTCCTTATTAATAAACAATCCCACAGATTGCTTCGCTTCTTCGATCGTATAACTTTTGTCATCCTGCAAAATAACGTTCAGCACATCCTTTTCCTTAGCCGTAAAAAGCGATGAATTCACAATCTGCTCTTTACCAAAACGATCTCCATTACTCACCTTTGTGCTCATTTCAATCTTTCTCCTCCAATCATTTGGCCCATTCTAATAGAGTCAGGCTTCTCACTTTGCAAATACACCATATAGTCCGTCGTAAAAAGCGGCCCATGCCCCTCTACTCCAGCTTCCCAGGCTTGCCTAACTACACGAAAGGAGCCACCCTCTTGCTCCATCCCTGCCATTGCTTCACTTAGCTTATCAGCCATTCTTTCGGCCTCCAGCAGACTTCCCTGTTCATAACGGATACCAAGGCGATAGACCGCTAAATATCTGCCTTCCCGCTGCCGATCCAGAGTCGCTGTGATCAGTCCGGGATAAAAATAAGCCGTCTGAGGTTTCTCCCCCTCCACATATACAGGCACATCTGGAAAGTACCTCTCCAGCGCACTCGTAATGTGTTCTCGTAATTGTTGTACCGACATCACTCCATTCCTTTCTGAACTGCGGCGGTTCGCCGATCTTTGATGGTGTTAACCTTCAATTGCATTAACATTAAGAAGACACCCCCTCTACTAAATTTAAGAACAAAAAAGGATACTATCCGAGGTTGGATAATACCCTTCTGCACTAGGCCAATGCCAAAAGAATCTTTCACCGCTAGATTTGTTCTCATCACCACTAGGGCGGAACTATTAGCAGAGCATTCATGCTCTTGCGGTGTTCTTTTTGCTTCATTTGCCATGTTATAATCATACCTCCATATTTTCCTTGCGGAGATGGTAAACGGACGAGGTTTCGGCTGACTTAGGGATGGTATAGAGCGGTTTTTCGGAGGATCGTTCTCTCGATTAAAAAAGACCATATCATCCATTCGGACGACATAGTCTTTAGTAACAATCTATATCTCTTAGGTAATGCTAATCTTCTCTTTCTTCACTCTGGGCGCTGTAGTTACTAAGGTATGGAGAGACAGTAATCCGAGATCCGTTAAAGCCAATGCCATCTTATAAAAAGCCTTCGAGCGTATCTTCACGTAAGTATCCTTACTTACCGGTGGATCAAACACATGATTGTAAATCGTATAATCGTACGTTTCGTCTCTTTTCATATAACGTTCCCTTACTAGCTGCTGCTCCCTCGTATCGAGTCTCTCTACCACAGAGTCTATCGCCGAACAAAAAGCCCTTCTAGCAGCCGGTATATCCACATTATAAGAAGCTATCGCAGCAGTCTGATCAGTAACAGTATTGGTAGGACCATGAAATCTTTCTGTATAAGAATACGTAGTGCTAGCTTCCTTAGCCTCAAATGTAACGGTCTTAAAAATACGGTATTTCTCCAACATGCTCTCTATAGTGACCTGGGTTCGGCGACGGTCCAACTCTGGTAAAGCTGATAAGTTCATCATTTATGCACTCCTTTTGGTTTGACAGAATGAGATTAAATATGCGGAAGTTTCCAGACCATTGTGTTAAAATAAAAAAAGTGTTCGTATTCTGTTCGTATTTTTCTATAATATACCACTTCATTACCAATCTCGTAAAACCCCATTTTAGTCTGTTTTGGGCGAAATAAAGTATAAATCCACCGTTTATCTTGCCTTTTGGCAATAATATGTTCTTTGTTGTTTACCAATTGGCATAATTGTCTTATATTAATATCATAAGCTTCAGTCTATAAGGAGTGGTTGAGATGAAACTAGAATTTGGGGATTACATGAAGCAACTTCGCGAAACGAAGGGACTCACTATTAATCAATTGGCAGCAGCAGCGGGTATTAGCGGATCACAGATTTCACGGATTGAAAATGGTCTAAGAGGAGTTCCTAAGCCAACTACATTACGCAAAATAGCAGAGGCTACAGGCGTCCCGTACGAAGAGCTAATGGATCAAGCAGGGTATTTGCAGGAACAGGCCCTTCCAAGCGAAGAGGTTGTCCCAGAGTGGGCTACAAGCAAGGATAAGCGTGACTTTCGTAAAATGCTAGAGGATGATGGCGAGCTGATGTTTGATGGGATTCCATTAGACAAGGAAGACAAGCAGAGGATAAAAGATGTATTGACCGGCTTATTCTGGGAAGCCAAACAGATGAATAAGAGAAATAAATCCAACAACACTTAATAACTACACTAACATGCTGCAGGTGAAGAATATGGATGAACTGATCAATAATCTGATTAAAAAATATAAAACCAACTGCCCGTTCGAGCTGGCCTCAGCGCTAGGTATTCACATTCGTTTCATGAACCTTGGGACAGGCACAAAGGGATTATATTACCGAAAACTAAGAAGAAGATTTATCGTCATTCATAATGAGTTGCCAGTTGAGTGGCAGCGCTTCGTTTGTGCGCATGAATTAGGACATGATCGCCTTCATAAGGGGATTAACCGTTTTTTCCTGGAGGAAAGCTCCTACTTCTCTCCTGGGAAGCTTGAACGTCAAGCTAATCTCTTTGCCGTAAAGCTACTGTCAACAGGCAGCAATCCTGAGCAAGAAGAATCATGGAAAAGTTATTATCTACGGATTGGCATTCCACCGGAAGTCCGATTTCTTTTGGAAGAATGATAGAACATACCTTTCATGAATATATGCGTGTTTTTAATTAATACATAACAAAAAAAGCTCTTACCGAAGTAAGAGCTTTCTAAGAGCGATTAAGCTAAGTATCGGGATGACACGATTTGAACATGCGACCCCCTGGTCCCAAACCAGGTGCTCTACCAAGCTGAGCTACATCCCGTTACTATAAAATTATGGAGCGGGTGATGGGAATCGAACCCACGCTATCAGCTTGGAAGGCTGAAGTTCTACCATTGAACTACACCCGCAAAGGTGAAAATCGGGATGACACGATTTGAACATGCGACCCCCTGGTCCCAAACCAGGTGCTCTACCAAGCTGAGCTACATCCCGTTAAAATACTATAATTGCTTAATAAAAAAAATGGCGCGCCCTGAGAGATTCGAACTCCCGGCCTTTTGATTCGTAGTCAAACGCTCTATCCAGCTGAGCTAAGGGCGCAAAAATTATGGAGCGGACGACGGGAATCGAACCCGCGACCCTCGCCTTGGCAAGGCGATGCTCTACCGCTGAGCCACGTCCGCAATAAGTGGTGCGCGTGAAGGGACTTGAACCCCCACGTCGTGAAACGCCAGATCCTAAGTCTGGTGCGTCTGCCATTCCGCCACACGCGCATGTAATAATAAAAGTGAGCCATGAAGGACTCGAACCTTCGACACCCTGATTAAAAGTCAGGTGCTCTACCAACTGAGCTAATGGCTCGCACTTGGCTGGGGATATAGGATTCGAACCTATGAGTGACGGAGTCAAAGTCCGTTGCCTTACCGCTTGGCTAATCCCCATTGATGGATTCCTCTATGTTGCCCATAATCTCTTCGAATATCAAGAAGATTATGGTGGAGGCTGAGGGGATCGAACCCCCGACCCTCTGCTTGTAAGGCAGATGCTCTCCCAGCTGAGCTAAGCCTCCATATCTATGGGACCCTCAAGGGGTAAGGATAAGTAAAAGTTGGTGACCCGTATGGGATTCGAACCCATGTTACCTCCGTGAAAGGGAGGTGTCTTAACCCCTTGACCAACGGGCCTTGCAAATCTGTGGAGCTCTCAACCGGATTCGAACCGGTGACCTCTTCCTTACCATGGAAGCACTCTACCTGCTGAGCTATGAGAGCATGGCTCCCCGAACAGGACTCGAACCTGTGACAACTCGATTAACAGTCGAGTGCTCTACCAACTGAGCTATCAGGGAATATCCGCTTGGCAACGTCCTACTCTCCCAGGACCCTTCGGTCCAAGTACCATCGGCGCTGGAGGGCTTAACGGTCGTGTTCGGAATGGGTACGCGTGGAACCCCTCCGCTATCGCCACCAAACGGGCATTTACAGCGTAAATGCTCAGGCTTGATCGCCTGAAAACTGAATCCGAATCGAATTTGCATTTTAAGTATAGGATAAGCCCTCGACCGATTAGTATTGGTCAGCTCCATGCATTACTGCACTTCCACCTCCAACCTATCTACCTCGTCGTCTTCAAGGGGTCTTACTAATTGGGAAATCTCATCTTGAGGGGGGCTTCACGCTTAGATGCTTTCAGCGCTTATCCCGTCCGTACGTAGCTACCCAGCCATGCTTCTGGCGAAACAACTGGTGCACCAGCGGTACGTCCATCCCGGTCCTCTCGTACTAAGGACAGCTCCTCTCAAATTTCCTGCGCCCACGACAGATAGGGACCGAACTGTCTCACGACGTTCTGAACCCAGCTCGCGTACCGCTTTAATGGGCGAACAGCCCAACCCTTGGGACCTACTTCAGCCCCAGGATGCGATGAGCCGACATCGAGGTGCCAAACCTCCCCGTCGATGTGGACTCTTGGGGGAGATAAGCCTGTTATCCCCAGGGTAGCTTTTATCCGTTGAGCGATGGCCCTTCCATGCGGTACCACCGGATCACTAAGTCCGACTTTCGTCCCTGCTCGACTTGTAGGTCTCGCAGTCAAGCTCCCTTATGCCTTTGCACTCTTCGAATGATTTCCAACCATTCTGAGGGAACCTTGGAACGCCTCCGTTACTCTTTAGGAGGCGACCGCCCCAGTCAAACTGCCCGCCTGACACGGTCCCCGTACCCGGTAAGGGTACTAGGTTAGAACCTAGATACGATCAGGGTGGTATCCCAACGGCGCCTCCACCGAAGCTTGCGCTCCGATTTCTACGGCTCCCACCTATCCTGTACAGATCGTACCCAAATTCAATATCAAGCTGCAGTAAAGCTCCATGGGGTCTTTCCGTCTTGTCGCGGGTAACCTGCATCTTCACAGGTATTAAAATTTCACCGGATCTCTCGTTGAGACAGCGCCCAAGTCGTTACGCCATTCGTGCGGGTCAGAATTTACCTGACAAGGAATTTCGCTACCTTAGGACCGTTATAGTTACGGCCGCCGTTTACTGGGGCTTCGGTTCATAGCTTCGGGTTACCCCTAACCACTCCCCTTAACCTTCCAGCACCGGGCAGGCGTCAGCCCGTATACTTCGCCTTGCGGCTTCGCACAGACCTGTGTTTTTGCTAAACAGTCGCTTGGGCCTTTTCACTGCGGCCCCCTCGTGCTATTCACACTACCGGGGCACCCCTTCTCCCGAAGTTACGGGGTCATTTTGCCGAGTTCCTTAACGAGAGTTCTTCCGCGCGCCTTAGAATTCTCTTCTCGCCTACCTGTGTCGGTTTGCGGTACGGGCACCTTCTCCTGGCTAGAGGCTTTTCTTGGCAGTGTGAGATCATGACCTTCGCTACTGTAATTTTCGCTCCCCATCACAGCCCAGCCTTAATGATGTGCGGATTTGCCTACACATCAGCCTCACTGCTTAGACGGACATATCCATCAGTCCGCGTCACTACCCTCCTGCGTCACCCCATCGCTCATAGCGGATTACGGTGGTACAGTAATTTCAAACTGTTGTCCTTCGACTACGCCTTTCGGCCTCGCCTTAGGTCCCGACTTACCCTGAGCGGACGAGCCTTCCTCAGGAAACCTTGGGCTTTCGGCGGATCAGATTCTCACTGATCTTTTCGTTACTCATACCGGCATTCTCACTTGTATGCTGTCCAGCGCTCCTTACGGTACACCTTCAACCCACATACAACGCTCCCCTACCCCAGATACATACGTATCTAGCCATAGCTTCGGTGGTGTGTTTAGCCCCGTTACATTTTCGGCGCAGAGTCACTCGACCAGTGAGCTATTACGCACTCTTTCAATGGTGGCTGCTTCTAAGCCAACATCCTGGTTGTCTGTGCAACTCCACATCCTTTCCCACTTAACACACACTTGGGGACCTTAGCTGATGGTCTGGGCTGTTTCCCTTTTGACAATGGATCTTAGCACTCACTGTCTGACTCCCGGCAATAAGTATATGGCATTCGGAGTTTGACTGATCTTGGTAACCCTTGCGGGCCCCGCAACCAATCAGTGCTCTACCTCCACTACTCTTATACCGAGGCTAGCCCTAAAGCTATTTCGGGGAGAACCAGCTATCTCCGAGTTCGATTGGAATTTCTCCGCTACCCCCACCTCATCCCCGCATTTTTCAACATGCGTGGGTTCGGGCCTCCAGTGCGTGTTACCGCACCTTCACCCTGGACAGGGGTAGATCACACGGTTTCGGGTCTACGTCCACATACTAAATCGCCCTATTCAGACTCGCTTTCGCTGCGGCTCCGTCTTCTCGACTTAACCTTGCATGTTAAACGTAACTCGCCGGTTCATTCTACAAAAGGCACGCCATCACCCATAGATAGGGCTCTGACTTTTTGTAAGCACACGGTTTCAGGTTCTATTTCACTCCCCTTCCGGGGTGCTTTTCACCTTTCCCTCACGGTACTGTTTCACTATCGGTCGCCAGGTAGTATTTAGCCTTAGCAGATGGTCCTGCTGGATTCATACGGGGTTTCACGTGCCCCGCACTACTCGGGATCCGTCTCGGAGAGAACACAGTTTAGGTTACAGGGCTTTTACCTCTATCGCGGGCCTTTCCAGACCTCTTCGCCTACCATATTCCTTTGTAACTCCATGTGAGACGTCCCACAACCCCTAAGAGCAAGCTCTTAGGTTTAGGCTGTTCCGCGTTCGCTCGCCGCTACTGACGGAATCACTATTGTTTTCTCTTCCTCAGGGTACTTAGATGTTTCAGTTCCCCTGGTCTGCCTCTACATCTCCTATGTGTTCAGAGATGAGTAACTGCGAATTACCACAGCTGGGTTTCCCCATTCGGACACCCCCGGATCAAAGCTTGCTTACAGCTCCCCGAGGCAGTTTCGTTGTTCGCCACGTCCTTCGTCGGCTCCTGGCGCCTAGGCATCCTCCGTGTGCTCTTATTAGCTTAACCTTGATTTTTCCGCAGGAAAATATCATACAATGACATTTCTTTTGGAATCATCTCACTAATAACTTTAACTTGTTTGCACAAGTTGCTAAAAGATGTTCTAAAACGCAAATTCGTTTCGGTATCCAGTTTTCAAGGATCAATGTTAAAGAAGATATTGAATTTTAAAAATTATGGTGGAGCCAAGCGGGATCGAACCGCTGACCTCCTGCTTGCAAGGCAGGCGCTCTCCCAGCTGAGCTATGGCCCCATAAAATTCACTCCAAAAAGTGAAGTGTAGCTTCGAAGCTAATTCCGATTACTTTTCGGAGGCCTCATACTTTATAAAGTTATATGGTGGGCCTTGGTGGACTCGAACCACCGACCTCACCCTTATCAGAGGTGCGCTCTAACCAACTGAGCTAAAAGCCCATATAACATTGTGAATCAACCAAATAATTGATTGTTCGCTTGGCGGCGTCCTACTCTCCCAGGACCCTTCGGTCCAAGTACCATCGGCGCTGGAGGGCTTAACGGTCGTGTTCGGGATGGGTACGTGTGGAACCCCTCCGCTATCGCCACCAAACGCATATGAAAGAGACTTGCTCTTTCAAAACTGAACACGAGTGAGTGTTCGAACCCGAGGGTTCTATTGTGGAAGTTAAACTTCCAATTTGAATGTCTTCATTGCAGAAGACGATTCTCCATAGAAAGGAGGTGATCCAGCCGCACCTTCCGATACGGCTACCTTGTTACGACTTCACCCCAATCATCTA
The DNA here is from genome assembly GCF_037977235.1 of Paenibacillus sp. FSL K6-0276. NCBI lineage: Bacteria > Bacillati > Bacillota > Bacilli > Caryophanales > Paenibacillaceae > Paenibacillus > Paenibacillus sp. FSL K6-0276. The sequence continues at coordinate 5,491,237 of NZ_CP150276.1, forward strand.
CCCCACCTTCGGCGGCTGGCTCCCTTGCGGGTTACCCCACCGACTTCGGGTGTTGTAAACTCTCGTGGTGTGACGGGCGGTGTGTACAAGACCCGGGAACGTATTCACCGCGGCATGCTGATCCGCGATTACTAGCAATTCCGACTTCATGCAGGCGAGTTGCAGCCTGCAATCCGAACTGAGACCGGCTTTGATGGGATTGGCTTCACCTCGCGGTTTCGCTTCCCGTTGTACCGGCCATTGTAGTACGTGTGTAGCCCAGGTCATAAGGGGCATGATGATTTGACGTCATCCCCACCTTCCTCCGGTTTGTCACCGGCAGTCACTCTAGAGTGCCCAACATTACTTGCTGGCAACTAAAGTTAAGGGTTGCGCTCGTTGCGGGACTTAACCCAACATCTCACGACACGAGCTGACGACAACCATGCACCACCTGTCTCCTCTGTCCCGAAGGCCGCCACTATCTCTAGTGGATTCAGAGGGATGTCAAGACCTGGTAAGGTTCTTCGCGTTGCTTCGAATTAAACCACATACTCCACTGCTTGTGCGGGTCCCCGTCAATTCCTTTGAGTTTCAGTCTTGCGACCGTACTCCCCAGGCGGAGTGCTTACTGTGTTAACTTCGGCACCAAGGGTATCGAAACCCCTAACACCTAGCACTCATCGTTTACGGCGTGGACTACCAGGGTATCTAATCCTGTTTGCTCCCCACGCTTTCGCGCCTCAGCGTCAGTTACAGCCCAGAAAGTCGCCTTCGCCACTGGTGTTCCTCCACATATCTACGCATTTCACCGCTACACGTGGAATTCCACTTTCCTCTTCTGTACTCAAGCCACCCAGTTTCCAGTGCGACCTTAGGTTGAGCCCAAGGTTTAAACACCAGACTTAAATAGCCGCCTGCGCGCGCTTTACGCCCAATAATTCCGGACAACGCTTGCCCCCTACGTATTACCGCGGCTGCTGGCACGTAGTTAGCCGGGGCTTTCTTCTCAGGTACCGTCACTCCGGGTAGCAGTTACTCTACCGGACGTTCTTCCCTGGCAACAGAGCTTTACGATCCGAAAACCTTCATCACTCACGCGGCGTTGCTCCGTCAGGCTTTCGCCCATTGCGGAAGATTCCCTACTGCTGCCTCCCGTAGGAGTCTGGGCCGTGTCTCAGTCCCAGTGTGGCCGTTCACCCTCTCAGGTCGGCTACGCATCGTCGCCTTGGTGGGCCGTTACCCCACCAACTAGCTAATGCGCCGCAGGCCCATCCCTCAGTGACAGATTGCTCCGTCTTTCATTCTTTCTTCAGGAGAAAAAAGAAATTATCCGGTATTAGCTACCGTTTCCGGTAGTTATCCCAGTCTAAGGGGCAGGTTGCCTACGTGTTACTCACCCGTCCGCCGCTAAGTTATTTTGAAAGCAAGCTTTCAAAATAACTCCGCTCGACTTGCATGTATTAGGCACGCCGCCAGCGTTCGTCCTGAGCCAGGATCAAACTCTCCAATTAGTATTGAAAAGAGCGATATGCTCATTTTGAAACATCTGACGAGAAAATTAATTCTCACGATGAAATTTCAAAAGCGTAAAATACGCTGTGAAACTCATCAGTTTTGGATTTCACTTTCGTGATTTCCCACTCACTCGTTGTTCAGTTTTCAAAGATCAATGTCTCTCATTTCGTCGTCGTTGTTTGTCAGCGGCGACCTTTATAATATATCACAGTGTTTCGATGTTTGGCAAGTCTTTTTTTTGAAAAAGTTTTTTTCGATTTTTCTTGCCTTCCGCTTCCCTTTTACACAAGCAAAAGGAGCGCGAGATATAATTTATCATGAGCACTCCTTTTTAGTCAAGCTATTTTATTAAAAAATCTTAAATCCACATAAGACTCTTGCATTTACCACCTATCCTCAGTGTTTATACTGAGAAGAACGTCCACCCCATGCATACTTGGAAAGCTCTTTCTGAGGAGCAAAACGAGCATACATACGGAATACAGTCTTATATCTATTGGCGATGGCATGCCTGATATTTTGGTCCAAGCGCTGATCGCTCAAATCTAACAGCATCTCATCAAGTTCTTTCCGCAAAACATAATCCAGTTCCTTGCATTCTTTTTCGTTAAATAACATTCCCAACATATGCTTGGCCTCCTTCATGAAGTTGCAAGTAACACATTCACTAAAACCACAAAACCCTTGTACATAATTAGTTAGTCCATCTCATGGAGAAAGCTGCCTTAAGATCCTCTTACACTAGATTAACCGGAGTACTCTTTTTATAACCATAATTATTAAAAATTCCCTTTATGGTTTCGTCACGATTATATACCTCAGATCTTTAGGCAATCCTTGGATGAATGGTTTTAATGTTATGCTCCATTCCCGGAAGTTTTATGATAAAAGCGAAAAAGTTATTGTGCTTTCAATGATGGCTGCAACAAATAGCAGGATTACTGTCCAAATGGATGCCGTAATCGTTTGACGCATGAACGAAGACCAGTCAACACCTCTGTCCTCTTTTTTAGTGGATGAACGAAATATACTTGAAAGTACTTTCCCGCCGAATTGCAGTCCAAATGCACAAGCAATAATGATTGCTGGAATCTCTATAATCCCATGTGGCAGCAGTCCTTTTACTATTAGTTCGAACAAATCCTGCCCTTGCAGTGCCGATAAATGGATCAAATAGCCGATAACCGCTCCGTTAATAAATAAGAATATGGCTGGCAGTATACCGAACAACGCCCCTAAAAAAATGATAAGAACACCCTTGATGCTGTTATTCAAAAATATAAATACAAAGAAGCTCCATTGCGGATTAGAAGAATCTCTAAGGTTGCCACTGATTTCACTGAGCCCCTCTAATTGCTGAACCAATAGCTTTTCCAGACTGCTAGTAGCTACCCACCCTATAACCGTTCCTACTGCGAAGAGCAGACAGGATAGCAATAAAGCCTTCCGGATCGTTTTTAGATCTTTAACAAACGTGAAGAACGACAACATAAATACCCTCCTGAAATTGTGATCTCTGTTTCTTAGGTCATAACCGTGCGGTACGAGCATACATTTAGAACAAACAAGCATTTCGCATGGGAGAGGAGCGCTGTCATTATGAATTCTTTTTATGTATTCAGCGGCAAAAAGATTAAACGATTCATCTATATCTTCGCCGCTGTGCTTCTTGCTGCTGGAGTTGTCTATGTCGAGAGGGGAAACATAACCGTTTTTTCTGAATCCGGACCTTCCGCGATCTACAGTGTACCAACAGAGAAGAAGCTGATTGCCCTGACCTTCGATATTAGCTGGGGGGAGAAAAGACCCGAACCAATTTTGAAGGTACTTGAAGACAAGAAAGTGGACAAAGCCACCTTCTTCCTGTCGTCACCATGGAGTAAGACTCACCCAGACATTGTAACCAACATCAAGAATGCAGGTTTTGAAATTGGAAGTCATGGTCATAAACACGTCAATTACAGCACACTAAGCAACGAAGAAATTCGTACACAGATCTCAACGGCTCACACCGTACTTACCGAATTAACCGGCACTGAGCCCAATTTGATTCGTATGCCTAATGGAGATTTTGACAAAAGAGTCCTTCAGGTTGCCAGCGATCTCGGTTACAAGGTCATTCAATGGGATACAGACTCTCTGGACTGGAAGAACATCGGCGTAGACAATATCGTGAAGCGTGTGACGACAAAAGCGCATCCAGGTGATATCGTCCTTCTACATGCTAGTGATTCCTGCAAACAAACGCATGAAGCACTTCCACTCATTATCGACGAGCTCCGCAGACAGGGTTATGAATTCGTAACCGTCTCTGAGCTGATTAGTCAAAGCAACACCGAAGGTAAAGAAGTCCGCGACTCAGCTTCACTTAGTAATGCCATAGAGGACGCTGCTGGACTGTAAGGCACTTTTCAATCTCCGGTGCCGTAATGATGTTGATCTGCCCAAAGAATTAATGACGTGGAGAAATGAGTTCCGATATGTCGGGTGTGGAGGTATTCAACTTCGGATATCTCAGATCCAGACTCTCCAGTGTCTTTACAACGATGGATAAGGTCAAATAGTTGCGGTACCATTGATGATTGGCGGGTATCCAGTACCAGGGTGCTTTATCTATGCTAGTTTCCTTAAAAACATCTTCATATGCTTCTTGGTAATGATCCCAATACTCCCGCTCCTGGAGATCACTTGCATCGAATTTCCAGTGTTTTTTGGGATCTTCAAGCCGTTCCTTGATTTTCTTTAACTGCTTCTCTTTAGAAATGTGCAGAAAAAGCTTGATAATTGTCGTCCCCTCTTCCACCAGCATTTCCTCGAACTGCCGTATGTAACGAAAGCGCCGCTTTAAGTCATCCTTTTTTAACCCTCCGTGTACCCGTGGTACCAATACATCTTCATAGTGCGAGCGATTAAATGCAGAGATATAGCCCTTAGGGGGTGTCTTCTGATGTACCCTCCATAAAAAATCGTGAGCCTCTTCCTCAAGAGATGGTTTCTTGAAGCTGGTAACTATGAATCCTTGTGGATTGATGCCTGAAAAAATATGCTTAACCGTTCCATCCTTACCGCTGGAATCCATTCCTTGCAGAATAACAAGCAGCGAATGCTTTTTCTGAGCAAACAAAATATCTTGCAGCTCTGCCAAACGTGCTTTAAGCTCTTCTGTTTTGGCTTCTACTTCTTTTTTGGATTTAAAAACACCTGTATCGTCCGGATCCAGCTTGTTAAGCCGGATTTCATTTGTGTCTTTTATCATATAGCGCTTGATGTCCATATATTCCCCTCCTAAAAGTTTTGTAAGCGTTACTACACTTGTATTACTTCGTACAAAACTCGCATCGGAAGCATTCGCTTAGTTTTGAGAGCGTATCGTTCTTTAAGATTAACCTTCACAACCAGATTTTAATCGTTAAGATACAGCAAGAGCAAAAAAACCCGTCTTCTGAGATCAGAGCACGGGGTTCATTGTTTAGTGCCTTCCTCATTCATTATCCGGCTGCCGGCTTCAGAATACGGTGAAGCATCAAAATTTGGAATGCATTACAAGCGATAAGCGGAACAACAATAAATACCGTCGCACTATCGACACCTATACGAAGCACGCCGATAACTTCCACAATTGAAATAGCTGTCATAAAAAAGAGGGTTGGAATCAAAGCTGAGATGTTTGTACTTTTCACTTTGAAATAAGACACAATAATAGCAGCTAACAAAATAACGATTCCTAATATTAGATCAGACATAACATTTCTTTCCCCGCCAACGACGGTACGCAAAAAAATCAGTTCAAGCAATGCAAGCACAGAAAGCACCAGTTGTATGTATTTCCAAACCTTTTGTGGGAAAACGCCATTGCCCATATAATTCAAAATCAAATAGGCAAAAAAACCAAGTTGCGAATAAACGCTTACAAGCATACCGTAGCCAAGCAGAATCAGCGGGTATAAAAAGAAATCTCCGACACTTTTGAAATCAATCCTACCATTCACGAATTGCAGTGCCAGACCAGCGATTACAGCTCCGCCCGCTCCTATAAGGAGGGTAGTCCAAAATAAATGAAACCATTTTTTTATACTCAGCCAATTCACCTCCCCGTGTCAGATTTATTTTACCAAGGATACCGACAAAACACCATTACACCCACAACATAAATGTGTTCTAATGCGGCATAATACATCTAGAGAATCCTATAAAGGAGGGCAGCGCCAATGAAATGGAGATTTATCGGTTCTGTAGGTTTGGCATTGGGTTTTGTTATGGCCTTAACGGCTTGCGGAGGTGAGCAGAGCAGTTCTTCTTCCGGACAGGGCAGTTATAAAGAAATGAAGACCATGGTTATTGATATATTGAAAAGCGACGAAGGAAAAAAAGCGGTTGAGGAATCATTATCAAGTTCCAGTTCTGGTGGCAGCAGTGGAATGAATATGAAGATGATGACGCCTCAAACAACAGAGGAGATTAAGACCGCTGTTAAGAATACCCTCACTGCTCCGGAATATCAAAAGGAAATTGAGAAAATAATGACTGATCCCAAGTTCGCGGGCGATTTTGCTAAAGCCATTCAATCGCAAAGTAAGGAGCTGCACCTTCAGCTAATTAAAGATCCCACTTACCAGAAATCAGTCGAAGAAATTATGAAGTCTCCAGAAATGATGACCATGTTTTTAAATCTCACCAAAACACCTGATTACCGAAAGCAATCCATGAAAACCATGCAGGAATCTATGCAAACTCCATTATTCCGTATGGAAGTATTAAATTTACTTAAAAAGGTCGTACAAGAAGAACTTGAACCAAAGGAGAAAAAGGATAAGGGCAGCGAAGGTGGCGCCAAACAGGAAGGCAGTGGCGGCGGCAGCGGTGATAATTCAAGTTCTTAAAAAAGAGGCCTTATCCCACTAATAAAATGTGGGACGGCCTCTTTTTCATGCACAATAATTAGTGCTCATATTTTGCAATGAGTTTATCAGCGATTTCTGCAAACAATAGTGCTGTTGGTGTCTCTTCTTTGTATACAGAAGGTGAGAAATCCAGTTCAGAAATATGGTTGTCCGGAGCACCCAGTGGCACTTGTGCAAGCAGCTCCGTATGAAGCGTCTCTGCAAGCCTCGCTCCTCCACCTCTGCCAAAGATATAATCCTTCTTACCACAGTCTTTACACTCATAATAAGCCATATTCTCAATGACTCCAATAATCTCATGATCTGTCTGTAAAGCCATAGAGCCCGCTCTAGCCGCCACAAACGCTGCGGTAGCGTGAGGTGTCGTAACTATGATCTCTTTGCTGTGGGGCAGCATCTGATGCACGTCAAGCGCCACATCACCTGTACCTGGAGGAAGATCAAGCAGCATATAATCAAGTTCTCCCCAACCGACATCATTGAAGAACTGGCGCAGCATTTTACCAAGCATAGGTCCCCGCCAAATAACCGGACTATTCTCACGGATAAAGAAGCCCATAGACATGACCTTCACTCCGAAACGTTCCACAGGAATAATGGTGCCTTCTTCAACAACTGGCCCCTCTTCGATCCCCATCATATCGGGGATGCTGAAACCATAAATATCGGCATCGACAAGACCAACCTTTTTACCTTTTCTTGCAAGGGCTACGGCCAAATTCACTGTTACAGTAGATTTACCAACCCCACCTTTGCCGCTAGCCACGGCGATAAAGTTCACACCAGAGCTCTCGCTAATTAATTCATGGCCATCAAGGCCTGCTGCATGCCCCTTAAGTTTCCCAGGCTCATCAACTTCCTCGGCGCTCTCTCCGCGAAGAAGAGCACGTTCATAATCGGTTGCATCACGAAGCCGGATATGTACATTAGAGGCTCCACCTGCTTCAAGCAATTCACGAACCCGTTGTTCTAGATCCATGCGACTTTGCTCTTCAGGATTCAGACATACGATAGATAATGAAATTCGATCTTCTTTAATCATAATGTCACGGATCAGCTGTAGTTCCACAAGGCTTTTTCCGGTTTCCGGGTCTGTTAATGGCTGCAGTATTTCCTGAATTTGTTCCTTAGTCAGCATGGGAAGCACCTCTGTTTCCTTTCCGGATAAGAAATCCTCCGGAGTTTTTGTCTATTATAGCATTACCTGTCTCCCCATGAGTAGTCCTGGCTACTCGGAGGCATACCGAAGAATACCACGATAAATGCTAGTCGCTACCTTACGCTGATAGACATCATTTCCGAGTAGAGCTGATTCCTGGGGGTGTGATAAGAAACCGACTTCTACAAGTACTGCTGGTATTTTCAATGCTTTTAACAGATACACAGTATTCACTGTCTTAGCCACACGATCGGTATTCTCCAGCGTAGTCTTCAGCTCACTCTGCACAAACTCCGCAATCGCTTTATTATCCTTATTATTGGGGTAATAAAAGGTCTGTGCTCCGCTCCAACGATTTGAGGGTACACTGTTCATGTGAACGCTAATAAAAAGGTCTGCGCCTTTCTCTTCGATGCTTCTTACTCTTTGTTTAAGATCTTCTGTCTTGCGCTTAGAATAGCCCTTAGTGCCTTCCTGAGCCAAATCATAATCACCTTCACGAGTCATTACTACAATAGCCCCTGCCTGCTGCAGATAATCACGTAAATAAAGCGATACCGCGAGATTAATATCTTTCTCAATTAACCCCTCCCGGCTAACCGCTCCTCCGTCAGCTCCGCCATGCCCGGCATCGATAGCAATAACTTTCCCTGACAAGGGCAGACTCCAATAATTTAATGTTTTAGCGGTAGGCATGTCATACGCTATAATTCCGATCATTATAGCTAGCAGTGTCGCGCCAAGCATACTTTTTTTGATACTGCTCCATGAGATCCAGACCGAGACTTTACTCTGCTTTCGGCCAGACATAACAAAGACCCCCTCGTCCCGATAGATAATACTCATCTATATGGGACAAGAAGGTCAAATAGTACTAGCTGACAATGATTAAGCTGTTACTTCTTGAGTCATACCTTCAATCAGAATCTGCGCAACCTCAGGTCGCGTGAATTCAGGCGGAAGACATTGACCATCACGTAGCAAAGCCCGTACCTTTGTACCCGACAATGTCATATGATCATCGCTAGGATGAGGGCAAGTTTTACTGGAAGCCATATTTCCGCATTTTTTACAGAAGAAGCTATGTTCAAAAAATAATGGAGTAATATCAAGTTCTTCAGCCGTGAAATTAGAGAAAATTTCTTGTGCTTCGTAAGTTCCGTAATAATCTCCTACACCAGCATGGTCACGTCCTACAATAAAATGGGTGCAGCCGTAATTTTTACGAACCATAGCATGGAAGATGCCTTCTCTCGGGCCAGCATAACGCATCGCTGCCGGGAAAACGCCAAGGAATGTACGATCTGCAGGATAATAGTTCTCCAAAAGAGCAAGGTAGCTCTTCATCCGCACATTTGCCGGTACATCATCTGATTTGGTCTCACCTACAAGTGGATTTAAGAACAGAGCGTCTACAACCTCCATAGCACACTTCTGAATGTACTCATGAGCACGATGAACAGGATTACGGGTTTGGAAGCCTACAACCGTTCTCCAGCCCTTTTCAGCAAATATCTTTCTTGTATCCGATGGGTCAAAATAAAATTCTCCGAACTTTTCTTTCTGTGGGCGGTTCAATACTGTAATCGGTCCACCTACATAGGTAGCAGGACGAGCTAACAGCTTACTCACCCCTGGATGTTCAGGGTCTGTTGTTTTGAACACATTCTGTGCTTCAAGCGCTTGATCAACAGTATAAATACTCTCAATATCCAATAAACCGTAAATCTCGCCATCGTCTTCACCGATTAGAGAAACTTTATCCCCAATTGATAATCCGGCAGCCACATCATCTTCTACAGCCAGTGTTATTGGAATGCTCCACACTGTGCCATCTGCTAAACGCATACTTTTTACTACTAAATGATAGTCTTGCTCATTTAAAAAGCCAGTCAGTGGCGAAAATGCACCTACAGCTATAAGATCCAAATCGGATAAAGTCCAGGTATTCAAGGCAATTGCCTTGCTGTCACGTGCGAGATTTAGCAATTCTTCTCTTTCAGTACCCTCTACTACCCGGTTAACCAAAGTTCCGCCATGCGGACGTATCGAAGTCATCTTAGTCTCTCCTTCTATGTTCCCACAGGGATATGTCTTACTTGTGCAATCCGCACTCTGTCTTCTCTGATCCAGACCAACGTCCAGCACGCGGATCTTCACCTGGCATAACCTGACGTGTACATTGCTCACAACCGATACTTGGATAGTTACGGTCATGTAGAGGATTATAGATTACGTCATTTTCACGAATATAGTTCCATACATCTTCTGTCGTCCAATCCGCAATAGGATTAAACTTCACTAAACCAAATTTATAATCATACTCAACTTTTTTAGCATTAGCACGGGTAGGCGCTTGGTCACGACGAATTCCAGTAATCCAAGCCTCATATTGAGATAATATACGAGTCAATGGTTCAACTTTACGAATTCCACAGCATTGGTTAGGGTCAACCGTCCATAGCGCATCACCGTATTGAAGTGCTTGCTCCTGCGTTGTTAGTTGCGGAGACACACGTACAAACTCTAATCCGTATTTGTCTGCCATCAAATCTCTGGTTTCATAGGTTTCCTTAAAATGATAATCTGTATCGAGATAAAAGACGTCAGTAGACGGACTAACTTTGTGAAGCATATCAACAAGCACTACATCTTCGGCACCAAAGCTGCAGGCAAAAGTAATGTTGGGAAATGTTTCTATAGCCCAGCGGATAATTTCCTCGGGTGAAGCACTCTCTAATTCTTCGGCCTTTATTCTGATCAAATCTTCTTTCTCGAGTAGGTTCATTAAGGTATTCCTCCATCCAAAATATTAATCGTATGAATAAATGAGGTAAAATAAGTAATAAAACCAACTATTTCTATATGAAATAGTATATAACTTTTGCTGAGGAAGTCAATGCATTTCATCCCTCAGAATTAGTAAATGGATGCAAAAAGAGCCCATTTCTTGTTCGAAAGGGGCTATATATAAAATAAAACCCTCGACCATAAAGGCCAAGGGTTGAATTTGATAAATATTAACGTTTCGAGAACTGAGGCGCACGACGTGCAGCCTTCAAGCCGTATTTCTTACGTTCCTTCATACGAGGGTCACGAGTCAAGAAACCAGCTTTTTTCAAGGAACCACGATATTCAGGATCAACTTTAAGCAATGCACGGGCGATACCGTGACGAATTGCTCCAGCTTGACCGGAAATGCCGCCACCATGCGCAAGAACGATTACATCGTAGTTGCCCAGTGTTTCAGTCAGGTTCAAAGGTTGTTTTACGATCATTTTCAGTGTTTCCACACCGAAATATTCGTCCATCTCACGTTTGTTAATGACAATGCGTCCTTCACCCGGTACAAGGCGAACACGTGCTACCGAATGTTTACGACGACCTGTCCCATAGTATTGTACTTGTGCCATGAAACTGTCCTCCTCTATTCTTATCCGCGAAGTTCGTAAACTTCAGGTTTTTGTGCTGCATGTGGATGCTCGACGCCTGCATATACTTTCAATCTCAGCTTCATGTGGTCCCCTTGACGAGTCTTAGGAATCATACCATGAACAGCGAATTCAATTACGCGTTCAGGCTTAGTATTCAGCAGAGTTTCAGCATTAGTAACTTTCAAGCCACCTGGGTGCATCGAGTGACGGTAGTATTTCTTGTTTTGCAATTTCTTACCAGTCAAATGAATCTTCTCAGCGTTGATTACAATAACGAAATCTCCTGTGTCAACGTGTGGAGTGAATTGCGGTTTGTGTTTGCCACGGATCAAAGCAGCGGCTTCGCTGGCCAAACGACCGAGTGTTTTGCCTTCGGCATCAATAATGTGCCAATTGCGTTCAACTTCGTTCGGCTTCGCCATATAGGTGGTACGCATGAATGTTTCCTCCTTGTTCTCGTACGAAAATCTTCTGTTTCGTATATCTTGTTTCTCATTGAATTACAATTATGTGAGTTAAGCAAAGCATTTTTTTGGCATTTCCTTGATCGGGGCTGTGGGATAGCCATCAAGAAAACACAACTTTTATATTACAGTATAAACATAACAAGTGCAAGTGATTTTTAAACATTCAGCCTATTATTTAGGATGAATTTTATAGAAAAAACGATTCACTTTCGGTCTCGTCATATTCAACACTCCACAAAGCCAACCCCATGGCCATAGCTGTTGGACCAGCAGCTGATCGATCACAAGCTGACAATATCTCAACAACATTATCAGCATGTATTTTGCCTTCCCCCACATGGATCAAAGTCCCCATAATAATGCGAACCATATGCTGAAGAAATCCACTACCCGTTATATAAGTTTGGATAACTCCCTGATCTAATGAAGAGGGTCGGCACATACTGCGATCTACTTCCATATGAGCTTCAAAGATCGTTCGTACATGAGAAGTCTTGGTAGACCGTCGTGAAGCAAACGAAGTAAAGTCATGTGTCCCTAAAATATGCGTTAATCCTTGCTGCATAGCAGGAATGTCCAACTTCACCGGATGGTGAAGCTGCCAGCGCCGCTGAAACGGATCCGGAAACCTGTTGCCGTTAATCGTGTATCGGTAAGTTTTACGCTTAGCTCCTCTACGAGAGTGAAACGTTAGCGGTACTTCCCTAGCCTCTGTAACCACGATGTCTTGCGGCAGCCGGGCATTAAGCGCCAGACACCAACGTTCAAGTGGGATTCGAGAGGAGGTCGTAAAGTTAAAAGGCTGACCATAGGCGTGTACTCCGGCATCTGTGCGGCCAGAAGCAGTAATCTTAAGCTCCTCACCCGTCAGATGGAGTATAGCTTGCTCCAGCCGATCCTGAATCGTATTGCCCTTAGGCTGGGTCTGAAAGCCATCATAATTTGTTCCGTCATAATTGACTTTCATCAATAGATTACGCATTCCGTTCTCCTTTTTAAACCGTTCAGCAGAAACGTCGATCGAAGCACTGGCTGATCTTATTTGAAGAAATGGCTTTGTCGTCCTTAGAAGGACGGCATCCATTTACTAACCACTCCATTACTTCAAAAAAAAGAGCCCCTGTGGGAGCTCCTTCAATTGAACCAAGGTGATTCCCACGGTTATTGGTACAGCAGAGCCTTGCGCCTCTGCAGCACAATAACGCTGATATTTCCCCCATCTTTACTCCAAAGAGGGCCGGATGAAAGGGAATCATCGGAAATCAATACTTGTGATACTACGCGCGATCTACCAATTCAAGATAGACCATAGGCGCAGCGTCGCCACGGCGAGGTCCGAGTTTCAGGATACGAGTGTATCCACCTGGACGCTCTGTGTAACGAGGAGCAATGTCAGAGAACAATTTTTGAATTGCATCTTGTTCACCATCAACAGTCTCGCGACGAACAAATGCTGCTACTTGACGACGAGCATGAAGATCGCCTTTTTTAGCCTTAGTGATCAACTTTTCAGCGATGGAACGAACTTCCTTCGCTTTAGCTTCCGTTGTTTGGATGCGCTCGTATAAAAACAGATCCGTTACCATGTCGCGAAATAACGCTTTACGCGCACTGGAATCACGGCCCAATTTTTGGTATGCCATGTGTTTTCCCTCCTTTACTATAGCAATCTGTAGCTATTCTTCTGTACGGAGTCCCAAACCAAGCTCCTCAAGCTTTTCCTGAACTTCTTCCAAAGATTTGCGACCAAGGTTACGCACCTTCATCATATCTTCTTCAGTCTTCGTGGTTAGCTCTTGTACGGTATTGATACCAGCACGTTTGAGGCAGTTGTAGGAACGGACAGAAAGATCAAGCTCTTCGATTGTCATCTCTAGCACTTTTTCTTTTTTGTCTTCTTCTTTTTCAACCATAATTTCGGCGTCTTTCGCTTCGTCCGTAAGACCTACGAACAGAACGAGGTGCTCGTTCAAAATTTTGGCTCCGAGGCTTACAGCCTCTTCCGGTCTAATACTGCCATCTGTCCAAATTTCAAGCGTCAATTTGTCGTAGTTAGTCACTTGACCAACACGTGTATTGTCTATGCCGTAGTTAACGCGTGAAATAGGAGTGTAGATGGAGTCAACCGGGATAACGCCAATTGGCTGATCGTCGCGTTTGTTCCGGTCCGCTTGGACGTAGCCGCGACCACGGCCTGCAAAAATACGCATGTGAAGTCTCGCACCAGGTCCCAGCGTTGCAATGTGAAGATCCGGGTTCAGGATCTCGACATCGCTGTCCGCACGGATATCACCTGCGGTAACGATGCCTTCCCCTTCGGCATCAATCTCGAACACTTTTTCCTCGTCTGAATGAATCTTCAGGGACAAGGCTTTAAGGTTCAGAATGATCTCCGTCACATCTTCCATTACGCCTGGAACGGTCGAGAACTCATGCAGAACGCCGTCAATTTGGACCGAAGTCACTGCGGCTCCTGGAAGCGAAGAAAGCAATATCCGGCGAAGCGAATTCCCCAGAGTCGTGCCATACCCACGTTCCAACGGTTCAACTACGAATTTCCCATAGGTACCTTCATCATTAGCTTCTACGGTCTCAATCTTCGGCTTTTCGATTTCTATCACGAGTTTACCCCTCCTTCAACGTCGCTCCTATATGAAACTGTCACCCCATCAGGTGCATCATGTAGTATGCCTAAACACCTATTATTAGCAGATGCGTCAGAATTATACCACATTTACAATACTGATTTCACTATACGCGACGACGTTTCGGCGGACGGCATCCATTGTGAGGAACCGGAGTTACGTCTTTAATAAGGTTAACTTCAAGCCCTGCAGCTTGAAGGGAACGGATGGCTGCTTCGCGGCCCGCGCCCGGTCCTTTAACCATAACCTCAACCGACTTCATGCCGTGCTCCATAGCTGCTTTAGCTGCTGATTCAGCTGCCATTTGCGCTGCGAATGGAGTCGACTTACGGGAACCTTTAAATCCTTGGCCGCCGGAGCTTGCCCAGGAAATTGCATTTCCGTGAGGATCCGTGATGGTAACGATGGTATTGTTGAACGTGGAACGAATATGTGCCACGCCGGATTCGATATTTTTACGGTCGCGACGTTTGGTACGTACGACTTTTTTCGGTTTAGCCATTGTCTCTTATCCCCCCTTATTATTTCTTCTTGTTTGCTACCGTACGACGCGGGCCTTTCCGGGTACGGGCATTCGTTTTAGTACGTTGACCGCGAACAGGCAATCCACGACGGTGACGAACACCGCGGTAACAGCCGATCTCAGTAAGACGTTTAATATTCAAGGAAATTTCACGACGCAGGTCACCTTCAACCTTAACCGTTTTGTCGATCGTTTCACGCAGTTTGCTGACTTCATCTTCCGTCAAATCACGGACACGTGTATTAGCGCTAATGCCTGTTTCATTAAGAATTTTCTGAGAAGTCGTTTTACCGATTCCGAAAATATAAGTCAAGGCGATCTCAACGCGTTTGTCACGTGGCAAATCCACTCCAGCTATACGAGCCATTTTACGCTACACCCCCTTCTTAACCTTGTTTTTGTTTGTGTTTCGGATTTTCGCAAATCACCATAACAGTCCCTTTGCGGCGGATTACTTTACATTTCTCGCAAATGGGCTTTACAGAAGGTCTTACCTTCATGTTAATTACCTCCTCAAAGTTTTGCGAAGCAAAACTTTTTTCGTAGTTCCCATCTATTTACGGTAAGTTATACGACCTTTTGATAAATCATAAGGCGATAACTGCACGACCACTTTGTCTCCGGTCAAAATACGGATAAAGTGCATCCGCAATTTACCGGATACATGGGCAAGTATTTGATGACCGTTCTCAAGCTCAACCTTAAACGTTGCATTTGGCAACGGTTCAAGGACAGTACCTTCTACTTCAATGACATCTTCCTTAGCCACAGTTAGTCTCCTTTCTCATCAGCACTTATTCCGGTGGGTCCAGCATACTTCATGACTGCGAAACGCAGCTTTCCGTTTGTTACCCGCCCAGTTTCTTCCAAACTGTTCACAACCTCACTGCTGATGAAGGGTATGAGCTCTAGATGAAGAATATTCTTCTTCTTTGGCCCATCAAACTTACGTTTGTCTCCATCTGCAATGTATACAAATCTGCTATCAACAACTGCGATAACAACGGCTGCCTCTCCGGCATCTTTGCCTTTGAGAATTCTCACTAATTGACCAACCTGCGGGCTGCTCACAGTATTCAAGAGGAGATCACCTACGCATTCAGTTTTGTGAAAATTTCCATGCCGTCCGGAGTAACTGCTACTGTATGCTCAAAATGAGCACATAGTGAGCCATCAACCGTAACGACAGTCCAGTTATCTTCCAGCGTTCTGACATGTCTCTTCCCTACGTTTACCATCGGCTCAATCGCGAGTACCATACCCGGTTTCAGACGTGGTCCGCGGTCCGCTATGCCATAATTCGGAATTTGCGGTTCTTCATGCAGTTTTGCCCCAATGCCATGACCAACATACTCACGTACGACTGAGAAACCAGCCTCTTCGATGTATTGCTGGATAGCATGGGAGATTGTAAACAAGCGCACATCCGGCTTAACTAACGCCAGTCCCGCGTACAAGGAGCCTTCCGTAACGTCCAGCAAACGCTGAGCCTCTTCGGAAATGCTGCCCACACCGTAGGTCCAGGCGGAATCACCGTGATAACCGCGGTACTCTGCACCGATATCCAGCGTAACTATATCGCCTTCGATCAGTTTGCGTTTACCTGGAAATCCATGCACTAATTGTTCGTTGACTGAAGCGCAAATGCTGGCAGGAAAACCGTTGTAGCCTTTGAAAGACGGCACAGCACCTTGACTGCGAATGTATTGATCGGCGATTCTGTCGAGCTCCCCCGTTGTAATGCCAGGCTGGGTGGCCTCAGCAATAAGACGATGACTCTCGGCAACAATTCGACCAGCTTCCCTCATAAAGGTAAGTTCCTGTTCGGATTTACAAATGATCATTACATTAACCCCGCAATAAAGATACGATTTCAGAAGAAACGACATTGATTTCGTTTTCCCCATTTACCTGACGCAAAAGACCTTTATTATCATAAAACGCAAGCAGCGGCGCTGTCTTATTATCATACTCATCCAGACGCTTGCCTACACTTTCTTCGTTGTCATCCGGACGTTGATACAATTCACCGCCATCAATGTCGCAAATGCCTTCTTGCTTCGGCGGGTTGAAGATTAAATGGTAGGATGCTCCGCAAACTGTGCAGATACGACGTCCAGTAAGACGCGCCATCAGCAGTCCACGGTCAACATTCAAGTTGATGACATGATCCAAAGAAGTATTCAAACGGCTAAGAATATCATCCAGCGCTTCCGCTTGCGAAAGAGTTCTTGGAAAACCATCCAATAGAAATCCTTTTTCGCAATCGGACTGCTGCAGCCGTTCTTCAACTATACCTATGGTCACATCATCTGGTACAAGCAAACCTTGATCAATAAATGATTTGGCCTTCAATCCTACTGGAGTCTCCTGTTTGATTGCCAAACGGAAAGCATCTCCTGTCGAAATATGAGGAATACCAAACTCTTTTATGATTTCTGCCGCTTGTGTTCCCTTGCCTGCCCCAGGAGGGCCCATGAATAAAATGTTCACGATTTCTCTCTCCCCCCAAAAGTTCGCCACCAAGCAAGAAACAGCACAATAGGTGCCGGGAAGAATAAAATCTTAAGCTTCACCGGAACCTATCGCCTATTTATTGATGAAGCCTTTGTAATGGCGTTTGATCAATGAGCTCTCGATCTGCTTCATTGTATCCAATGCCACACCGATTACGATTAGCAGTGAAGTACCACCAATTCGAACTTCTTTAGGCAATCCAGATAAAGCACCGAAGAACATCGGCAATACAGAGATCAAAGCTAGGAACAATGCGCCGGACATAGTCAGACGAGACATTACTCTAGTCAAATACTTCTCAGTAGCCTTACCAGGACGGATACCCGGAATGTAACCACCATTCTTCTTCATGTTATCGGCCATCTGTTGAGGATTCATCTGCACGAACGTATAGAAGAACGTGAACCCGATGATCATCACAACATACAGAAGCATACCAAGTGGTGCATCAGTTGCCAAATACTTGGCAATCCATTGAGCCCAGGCATGTGTTGACCAGAAACTGGAGAGAACAACTGGGAACTGAAGCAGTGATACGGCGAAGATAACCGGAATTACACCAGCCGCATTAATTTTCAGCGGAATGTGCGTATTCTGTCCACCGTACATTTTGTTGCCGACAACGCGTTTAGCGTATTGAACAGGAATCTTCCGAATACCTTGCTGTACGAAGATAACTGCTGTAATAATCGCTACAATCACAATCAGCACAATAACGACTTTAAGAATATTCAGGAACACTTGATCCGGCTGAATAAAACTTGAGTTAGCCGTACTCGTGATATATCCCGGGATGGCGGCTACGATTCCCGCAAAAATCAGGATCGAAATCCCGTTCCCGATTCCCTTTTCGGTAATCTGTTCACCAAGCCACATCAGGAAAGAAGTACCAGCCGTCAAGATAATGGCAACCAGTAAGTAGTCAGCAAATGTCGCATTCGGCATCATTTGAGTTCCATAAATCCGGTTAAACCCTATCGACGTAGCAAAACCTTGGATCAGGGCTAATATCACTGTACCGTAACGAGTGACTTGCGCCAGTTGTTTCTTACCGTGCTCCCCTTGTTTAGCCCATTCAGCAAACTTAGGAACAACATCCATCGACAGCAATTGCACGATGATGGATGCTGTAATGTACGGGTAAATACTGATCGCAAATATCGAAAAGTTTTTGAGCGCTCCGCCCGAAAAGGTGTTCAAGAGTCCCATCAAAGCGTCACCGCTCTGATTTGCTGTTTGCAGTACATCTTTGTTCACACCAGGAACCGGAACAAACGAACCGATACGGTAGATAATCAGAATGAACAAGGTAAACAGGATCTTTTTGCGCAAATCTTCAACATGCCAGATATTCTTAAGCGTCTTGAACATTAGATCACCTCGGTTTTACCGCCGGCAGCCTCGATTTTCTCTACCGCAGATTGAGAGAACTTATTTGCTTGTACAGTCAATTTAACGGTTAACTCACCATTGCCGAGAATCTTAATGCCGCTTTTGGAATTCTTGACAACACCAGTTTCAAGCAACAACTGCGGAGTCACTTCTGTTCCTTCTGCAAAGCTATTCAGATCTTCCAGGTTCACAATCGCATACTCTTTACGGGTAGGATTAGTGAAACCACGTTTAGGCAGACGACGATAGAGCGGATTTTGTCCACCCTCGAAGCCCGGACGAACACCACCGCCAGAACGTGAGTTTTGACCTTTGTGACCGCGACCGGATGTTTTACCATTTCCGCTACTAGGACCACGACCAACGCGATTGCGTTCTTTACGGGAACCAGGAGCCGGAGCAAGTTCATGTAACTTCATCGTTTGCACCTCCTTATGTTTGTTAATTTATGCGAGGCGTTTAGCCTTCAATTTCAGTTACAGATAGCAAGTGACTCACTTTATTGATCATTCCGCGAATTGCAGGACTGTCATTGTGAACCACTGTCGTGTTGAGTTTACGCAGGCCGAGCGTCTTAACAGTAACACGTTGTGTTTCTGGACGTCCGATTACGCTACGTACGAGGGTAATTTGCAATTTTGCCATTGACGTTCCCCTCCTTAACCGCGCAATTCTTCGACAGATTTGCCGCGAAGTTTCGCGACCTCTTCAATGCGTTTCAGACGGGAAAGTCCCTCCAAAGTTGCATTGACCATATTCATGGAATTCGAAGAACCCAGTGATTTTGTCAAAATGTCGCCAACGCCTGCCAATTCCAATACCGCACGAACTGGACCGCCAGCGATAACGCCAGTACCCTCTGATGCTGGTTTCAGCAACACGCGTCCTGCGCCGAAGTGGCCAGTAACGAGATGGGGAATCGAAGTTCCTACGATTGGAATGTGAATCAGGTTTTTCTTGGCGTCTTCAATGCCTTTACGGATGGCATCCGGAACTTCGCCGGCTTTACCGATACCAGCACCGACGTAGCCATTACCATCGCCCACAACAACGAGTGCACTAAAGCTGAAACGGCGTCCGCCTTTTACAACTTTTGCTACACGGTTAATGTGTACAACTCTTTCTGTCAGTTCTAAACTGTTCGGATCTACACGCAAGTCGTTAACCTCCTTTTAAGAATTATTCTAGAATTCAAGACCAGCTTCACGAGCTGCGTCAGCCAATGCTTGAATCCGTCCATGGTACAAGTAACCTCCGCGGTCGAATACGACCACTGCATAACCTTTTTCTTTGGCGCGCTCAGCGACCAATTGGCCAACTTTTGCTGCAGCTTCAACGCTACCGCCATTACCGATGTTAGCGCTCAGTTCTTTATCAAGTGTAGAAGCGGATACGATAGTAACCCCTTTAACATCATCGATCAATTGAGCGTAGATGTGTTTCGAAGAACGGAACACGTTCAAACGTGGGCGCTCAGTAGTTCCCTGGATTTTCTTACGAACACGCAGGTGTCTTTTGAGACGAGCCTTGTTTTTATCTTCTTTTGTAATCATGACTTCCCTTTCACTCCCTTCAGTTTGCCGTAAACAGCTTCACTTTAAGATGCACGGGGTATCTTACAATTAAGTTCAAACCGGTTATTTCTTCTTACCAGCTTTACCTTCTTTGCGGATGATACGCTCGCCTTCATATTTGATACCTTTACCTTTATACGGTTCTGGCTCACGAACGGAACGAATTTTAGCAGCGTATGCGCCAACGCGTTCTTTATCGATACCTTTAACGATGATCTTTGTGTTCGCAGGAACTTCGAACTCGATACCTGCTTCCGGTGTAATTTCAACCGGGTGGGAGTAACCAACGTTCAGAACGATTTTATCTCCGGATTTGCTTGCACGATATCCGACCCCAACCAGTTCCAGAGATTTCGAGAAACCTTCAGTCACACCTGCTACCATGTTGTTGACAACGGAGCGGGTTGTGCCGTGAAGTGAACGATGCAATTTGTTATCCGACGGGCGAACAACGGTAATTTCGTTATTTTCAACTGTAACCTTCATGTCTTTATGAAGCTCACGAGTCAAAGAACCTTTTGGACCTTTTACTGTAATAACGGCGTTGTCCAAAGTGACATCTACACCGCTAGGTACTGCGATTGGTTTACGACCAATACGAGACATGTGTTGCACCTCCTTATCTTGTGACGTTTATTACCAAATGTAGCAGACAACTTCTCCGCCAGATTTTGATTGACGAGCTTCTTTGTCGGTCATAACTCCCTTAGATGTGGAGATAATCGCGATTCCTAGGCCACCGAGTACACGAGGCACTTCATTGCTCTTCGTGTAAACGCGAAGGCCTGGTTTACTGATTCTTTTCAAACCAGAGATAACACGCTCTTGGTTAGGGCCGTATTTCAAGAAAATACGGATAATCCCTTGTTTGCTATCTTCAACGAATTCCGCATCGCGGATGAAACCTTCACGCTTCAAAATGTCAGCGATTTGTTTCTTCATAGTAGAAGCAGGCATTTCTACCGTCTCGTGACGCACAATGTTAGCGTTACGAATACGAGTAAGCATATCTGCAATAGGATCAGACATAGTCATGTGTGTAAACCTCCTTCCCGTTTATAAACTTCTTACCAACTTGCTTTTTTCACGCCAGGGATCTGGCCTTTATAAGCTAATTCACGGAAACAAATTCTGCAAATTTTGAACTTTTGCAGTACCGAATGTGGACGACCACAACGTTCGCAACGTGTATATGCACGTACTTTAAACTTAGGCGTACGTTGTTGTTTAACTTTCATTGAAGTTTTTGCCACTTAGCCTGACACCTCCTAAACATTTTCGGAGAAAATGGATTAACCGACTTTATTTTGCGAAAGGCATTCCCAGCTGACCCAGCAGCTCGCGGGATTCCTCGTCCGTCTTAGCAGTCGTTACAATAACGATGTCCATACCGCGGACTTTATCCACTTTGTCATATTCGATCTCGGGGAAGATCAATTGTTCTTTAAGACCCAGTGTGTAGTTACCACGGCCATCAAAGGCTTTAGAGGAAACACCACGGAAGTCACGTACGCGTGGAAGCGTTACGTTGAACAATTTGTCCAAGAAGTAATACATACGCTCGCCGCGCAGTGTTACTTTAACCCCAATCGGCATATTTTCGCGTAGCTTGAAACCAGCGATGGATTTTTTTGCTTTAGTGATTACTGGTTTTTGACCAGCGATCAACTGCATGTCGTTAACTGCAGCATCAAGTACTTTGGAGTTTTGAACAGCGTCACCCACACCCATGTTGATGACAATCTTCTCGATCTTAGGCACTTGCATAACAGTTGTATAGTTAAACTTCTGCATCAAAGCAGGTGTTATTTCGTTGAGATAACGTTCTTTCATTCTTGCTGCCATGAAGATTTAACCTCCTTTCTTAAGGGCTAGATTAGTCGATAATCTCTCCGGATCGTTTTGCAATCCGAACTTTTTTACCGTTTTCCAATACTTTGTAACCGATACGGGTTACTTTACCGGACTTCGGATCGATGTGCATTACGTTGGACACATGAATCGAAGCTTCCTGCTCAATAATTCCACCTTGTGGATTCAGCTGGTTCGGCTTTTGGTGTTTCTTCACCATATTGACGCCTTCTACCAGAACGCGGTTTTCACGAGGATAAGCAGCGATGACACGGCCTTTTTTACCTTTGTCTTTACCACTAATCACAAGCACCACGTCATCTTTCTTCACGTGCAGTTTATTGTTATGGGATTCCAGAACTTTTTTCACTCTAGGCATTTATTACACCTCCTATAACTAACCTTCAACTTATTGGTGCTCGTGTTTATTAGATAACTTCCGGTGCCAAGGAAACGATCTTCATGTAGTCTTTATCGCGAAGTTCGCGAGCAACTGGTCCAAAGATACGTGTTCCACGAGGGCTTCTGTCGTCTTTAACAACAACAGCTGCATTTTCGTCGAATGCGATGTAAGATCCATCTTTACGACGAACGGAACGTTTCGTACGAACAACTACCGCTCTAACAACATCACCTTTTTTGACAACGCCGCCTGGTGTTGCTTGTTTAACGGAACAAACGATCAAATCACCGATTGCTGCTGTACGGCGTCCAGTACCACCCAGTACGCGGATACACATCAGTTCCTTCGCACCAGAGTTGTCAGCCACATGCAAACGTGTAAATGGTTGAATCATTATAATTTCCTCCTTCCGGAAAAACTCTCTTGATTATCTTAGATGATAACCGCTTTTTCAACCACTTCAACTAGTCTCCAACGTTTGTCCTTGGACAACGGACGAGTTTCCATGACTTTTACGGTATCGCCAATTTTCGCAACGTTTTCCTCATCATGTGCTTTGAATTTCTTCGTAGACTTGATGCGTTTGTGGTACAAGTTGTGTTTCTTATAGGTTTCAACAGCGACTACGATGGTTTTATCCATTTTATCACTGACCACTTTACCGATTAGCACTTTACGCGCATTACGTTCTTCGCTCATTAGTTAGCCTCCTTCCTGAATACGGATCTGAGATCCGTCTCACTTAACTAATCCCAAGCACTCTTTGATGGATCACGGTTTTAGCACGAGCTATTTCCTTGCGCACGTCACGAATCCGAGTTGGGTTGTCCAGTTGGCCAGTTGCCAATTGAAAACGGAGATTAAAAAGTTCCTCTTTGAATCCAGCGATCTTTTGTTCAATCTCAGCAGTGGTTAAGTTGCGAAGTTCATTAGCTTTCATTTGCTTCACCACCCAATTCTTCACGTTTCACAAACTTAGTCTTTACAGGCAGCTTGTGAGCGGCAAGACGCATCGCTTCACGAGCGATTTCTTCCGACACGCCTCCGAGTTCGAACATAATCTTGCCCGGTTTAACTACGGCTACCCATTTCTCAACGTTACCTTTACCACTACCCATACGAACCTCGAGAGGCTTTTGAGTAATAGGCTTATCTGGGAAAATCTTGATCCAAACTTGACCGCCACGTTTGATATAACGTGTCATTGCGATACGAGCAGCTTCGATCTGACGGTTAGTGATCCAAGAAGGTTCTAATGCAACCAGGCCGAATTCGCCGAAGTTCAATTCAGTACCGCCTTTTGCCATACCCTTCATGTGTCCGCGTTGTTGCTTGCGGTGTTTTACGCGTTTTGGTACCAACATGATTAGTTGCCTCCTTCCTGAGCAGCTTGTTTCTTAGCTGGGGGAAGAACTTCTCCACGGTAGATCCATACTTTTACGCCGATAAGACCGTAAGTTGTATGTGCTTCAGCCGTTCCGTAATCGATATCGGCACGAAGCGTATGAAGTGGAACTGTTCCTTCGCTATAACCTTCTGAACGAGCAATCTCAGCTCCGCCAAGACGTCCGCCTACTTGAGTTTTAATCCCTTTTGCGCCAGAACGCATAGTTCTTTGAATCGCTTGTTTGAGTGCACGACGGAACGATACACGACGTTCCAATTGTTGAGCAATGCTCTCAGCTACAAGAATCGCATCCAATTCAGGGTGCTTGATTTCATTGATGTTGATGTGTACTTTTTTGCCACCAGCGATTGCTGTAACTGCGCTGCGAAGTACTTCTACTTCTGCTCCGCCCTTACCAATAACCATACCTGGTTTAGCAGTATGAATTGTAACATTCACGCGGTTAGCCGCTCTTTCGATCTCGATATGGGAAACAGCGGAATCCTTCAACTTACCTTTAAGGTATTCCCGGATTTTGACGTCTTCCATCAGAAGAGTACCGAAATCTTTTCCTGCATACCATTTAGATTCCCAATCGCGAATGATCCCGATCCGGAGTCCGATTGGATTTACCTTTTGACCCACGTGTTATCCCTCCTTATTTCTCAGATACCACCAGTGTAATGTGGCTCGTGCGTTTATTGATCCGACTTGCGCGACCCATGGCGCGCGGACGGAAACGTTTCATAGTAGGTCCTTGGTTAACGAAAACCTCGCTAACGAACAAACTGTTCACGTCCAAAGAATAGTTATGCTCAGCATTCGCAATTGCCGAATTAAGCAACTTCTCAACGACCGGAGAAGCGGATTTCGGAGTGTGGCGAAGAATAGCAATTGCTTCCCCCACTTGCTTACCACGAATCAAGTCAACAACCAGTTTCGCTTTACGAGCGGAAATCCGCACCGATCTTGCATGTGCTTTTGCTTCCATTGTTTAACCTCCTTTCAAACAGAGACCTTATTATTATCTTCTTGTTTTCTTATCGTCACCCGCGTGGCCTTTGTAAGTACGTGTTGGCGCGAACTCGCCCAACTTGTGACCTACCATATCTTCTGTTACGTATACAGGCACGTGTTTACGGCCGTCATATACACCAAACGTATGTCCGATAAACTGAGGGAAAATAGTTGAGCGACGGGACCAAGTTTTAACTACAACCTTTTTTTCAGCCTCGTTCAGTTCCTCAACTTTTTTAAGCAGGTAGCCATCGATAAACGGCCCCTTCTTTAAACTGCGACCCATGTGTGAATCCTCCCTTCATCCGGTTCTTCAAACCGCGAATCGACGCTTCGCGCTTTATTAACTTGCCAGAAGCGTCTTATTTCGTGCGGCGGCGAACGATATATTTATCAGATGCCTTGTTTTTCTTACGCGTTTTGTAACCAAGGGTTGGTTTACCCCATGGAGACATAGGCGATTTACGTCCGATTGGAGCGCGGCCTTCACCACCACCGTGTGGGTGATCGTTCGGGTTCATTACTACACCGCGTACTTCAGGGCGACGGCCCAGCCAGCGACTACGTCCAGCTTTACCGATTTTGATCAATTCATGATCTTCGTTACCTACGGAACCGATAGTTGCACGACATACGCTAAGGATCTTGCGAACCTCACCGGATGACAAACGAACGGAACAGTACTTTTCTTCTTTACCAAGCAATTGAGCTTCTGTACCAGCTGCACGAACCAATTGTCCGCCTTTACCTGGTTTCAACTCAATGTTGTGGATAACTGTACCCACTGGGATGTTCTCCAGCGCAAGACTGTTACCAATTTTGATGTCGGCTGTTGGGCCTGACTCTACTTTATCCCCAACTTTAAGGCCTTTAGGAGCGATGATATAACGTTTCTCTCCATCAGCATAGTGGATCAAAGCAATATTAGATGTGCGGTTCGGGTCATACTCGATTGTAGCAACGCTACCTGGTATGCCGTCTTTAGTCCGCTTGAAGTCGATAATACGGTATTTACGTTTGTGACCGCCGCCGTGGTGACGAACCGTAATTTTACCTTGGTTGTTGCGTCCCGCATGTTTGAATAGCGGAGAGAGCAACGATTTCTCTGGCTGGTTTGTTGTGATTTCTTCAAACGTAGACACAGACATATGGCGTCTTGCCGGAGAGGTCGGTTTGTACTTTTTGATTGGCACTATAGTTTCCTCCTTACTTTAAGAGTATTATTCTACCGCTTCAAAGAATTCGAGCGGTTTGCTGTCCGGGCTAAGCTTAACGATGGCTTTTTTCCACTCTGGAGTGTAACCAGAATATTTACCATAACGTTTCAGTTTACCAGGTACGCGCATTGTGTTCACATTAGTTACTTTTACTTTGAAAATAGCCTCGACAGCTTTTTTGATTTCGGTTTTGTTAGCACGGATATCCACTTCAAAAGCGTATTTCATTTCGCTCATGTAGTCGGAAGTACGTTCCGTAATCACCGGACGTTTGATAATATCACGAGGATCTTTCATTACGCGAACACCTCCTCTACCTTCAGAACTGCTTCTTTAGTGATGATCAGTTTGTCGTACGTTAGTACGTCAAGAACATTAATGCCGTCAGCCGCTACGAATTTCACCCCAGGGATGTTACGAGCGGAAAGTGCTACGTTATCATCATAGCTAGTAGCTACGATCAACGCTTTACGATCTACTTTCAGATTGTTCAAGATTGCTGCGAATTCTTTCGTCTTCGGAGCATTCATTGTCAAGCTATCCAATACGATAATGTCATTCTCGAGTACTTTCGAGGACAAAGCGGATTTGATCGCCAAACGACGAACCTTCTTAGGCAGTTTCCAGGAATAGCTACGTGGTGTTGGTCCGAAGACAACGCCGCCGCCTTTCCATTGTGGTGAACGAATGGAGCCTTGACGAGCGCGACCTGTACCTTTTTGTTTCCAAGGTTTACGTCCACCGCCACGAACTTCAGAACGTCCTTTTACTTTGTGTGTACCACGACGTAGGGAAGCTCTTTGCATAAGCGCAGCTTCGTGTAGAACGTGCTCATTCGGTTCAATACCGAATACTGTGTCGCTAAGTTCTACTTCACCAACTTCGTTGCCACTAATATTAAAAAGTGTTACTTTTGGCATTTCATGTTCCTCCTTTCTTAGGTAATTATTTCTTAACGGTTTGTTTAACTTTCACGAAGCTGTTTTTAGGACCTGGGATAGCGCCTTTAACCAGCAATACGTTACGTTCAACATCAACCTTGATAATTTCAAGCTTTTGAACCGTGATAGTCGTGTGACCCATATGTCCTGGAAGACGTTTGCCCTTAGGAACACGGTTAGCTTGGATAGAACCCATGGAACCCGGTCTTCTGTGGTAACGCGATCCGTGTGCCATTGGTCCGCGGCTTTGTCCCCAACGTTTGATGTTACCTTGGAAACCTTTACCTTTAGATGTACCAGTTACGTCAACAAATTCGCCCTCAGCAAAGATATCAGCCTTCAGCTCTTGTCCAACCTCGAGAGACCCGAGATCAACACCGCGAATTTCGCGAACGTAGCGCTTAGGTGTTGCATTTGCCTTTTTGGCGTGACCCTGTTCAGGCTTATTGGAGCGACTTTCTTTTTTATCAGAAAAGCCCAATTGCACTGCTTCATATCCGTCGATATTCAGGTCTTTCTTTTGCAGTACTACACAAGGTCCTGCTTCGATAACAGTAACTGGAATTACGTTACCTTCTGGAGTAAACACTTGAGTCATACCGAGTTTTTTTCCTAAGATACCTTTCAATGTTGACACCTCTTTTCTTTTCCTAAGTTACTAATAATAGAATTACAATTTGATTTCGATATCTACACCGGACGGTAGATCCAAGCGCATCAAGGCATCCACAGTTTGTGGTGTTGGGTTCACAATATCGATCAAACGTTTGTGAGTCCGTTGTTCAAACTGTTCACGGGAATCCTTGTACTTGTGTACCGCACGGAGAATAGTAATGATTTGTTTCTCAGTTGGCAACGGAATCGGTCCAGATACACCAGCACCCGAACGTTTTGCAGTTTCAACGATTTTCTCTGCGGATTGATCAAGAATTCTGTGGTCGTATGCTTTCAAGCGAATACGAATTTTTTGCTTTGCCATTTTAGTCCCTCCTTCTATCGCCCAATTTATTATCGGACATACTCCGTGAAAATTTTCTGACCTCGTCCCCATGGCAAAGGGGCCGGGTGTGTCAGTAACCTCTCACATCATCGCAACGTCTCAGAACAACATTTATTATTATATATAATAGGCAGCAGTATTGCAAGCTAAAATAATAAAACAACGCATATTTTTTTCATACGCTGGTTTATTACTATTATATAGGTTAAAGATTCTCAGTAGCAGACTTAAAAAACTCCGCTGACTCCGCTGTCTGAGCTGTTGCTGTACCAATTCCCTCTATAGTTTGGATCAATGTTCTTATTTCTTCTTCTACTACAACAATCTCCTGTGTGCTACTTCTCATCGCCTCTACAATATCAGAGAACAAAAGACTAGTCTCAACGGATTGATGCTTCCCACTCTTGGTTAACTCTTGTACCTTACGAATCTCTTCAACGACCAACTGTGTAAGATTCCCCGATTTATTAGTTAGTTCTACGATCTGAATTACAGTATTCTTTGTATCCTCTGCCAACCGAATGACTTCTTGGGCAACAACACTAAAGCCTCTACCGTGTTCTCCGGCTCTAGCGGCTTCTATCGTCGCATTAAGAGAGAGAATCTTAGTTTGATCTGCAATATCTTTAACTGAGTTTACTATTTTCTGAATTTGTTTAGAGGAGTTACTTAATTCGATAACTGAGTGTTCCATCTCGCTAGTACTTCGATAAATAAGATTAATTTGCCCTGTCAAGTTGTCCAAGTGCTCATGTCCATCTGTAGCCAATCCCTGTGAGTCTACAGCGGATGCAGCTGTACGTTGGAATGTTCTATTCACTTCATTGCTACTAGCCACTAGCTGCTTCACAGCAGCATTAGTATCGATGCTAAAATCTATTAGCTCACTGCTGAATTCTGCAATTTTCTGCTTTAATTCATTTTTAACCAGTAAGTACTGTTGTTCCTTCTCTCTAACGTTCTCCTTCTCGTATTCCTCTAGGACGAGTTGTTGCTCAAGGTTAAGCAACTTAGTCACCGTCTGAACGACTTGAAGGCGCGCATTGTCATCGTGTGTTTCATTATAAATAACGTTTATAAATACGTTCTGAAGATTCTGAAAAGCGGATAAGTACCACTTGGGCTCAAGTCCTACACTTTTATGAATATTAGCAATCTTAAGACGCTTAGCTATGTATTCATCATCAACCTTGCCATCAAATATTTCAATGATATGCTCACGGAGTGTTTTTTTTAACCTTTCTATACTACTATGCTCCAAGATAATGGCTTCAAGTTTATTCACACCTAATACCGAATTGTAAAATTGATCTGTGATATAGTCTATATGCTGTTCAACGATAGACTTCACCCTACGTAATAAGTTCAAATCTGATTCAGTCAGATCAATCATTCTCATTTGCTCATTAAGTTCACCATGACCCTCAAGAGTATGAAATGATTCCTCAGCTGATTTAAAGTCCATGGAATGGGGGGCGGGAGAATCCACATTATTATTACGTGATTTTAAAGCGTGCATGTAGGAAAAAGGACATTTTCCCATATTACCACTCTCCCTAAATTCCTATAATTTTACAATATAACCTTCTTTCATTTTACTCTATGATTATTAAAATTGTAAACAATTTATCGTTGGTTTTTGTTGAATTTTGTAGAATAGATTCAAATTACAATCTATTATTTATCGGTTATTGTCGAAATATAAACTATTTATGCTCAAATAGAAAAACTAAAAAAACTGTCGTTCGAACAAAGTAAGAAATGAATTAAAACAAAAAAAGACCCGGATTCTTCTCACGAAGAATCCGGGTCTTTTTGATTCAGAATCTACCCGTTCGGATAGAGACGAATTATTTTTGGATAGAAGCTACGCTACCTGCTCCAACTGTACGGCCACCTTCGCGAATGGAGAATTTAGTACCTTCTTCAATAGCGATAGGGGAGATCAAGGAAACAGTTACAGTGATGTTGTCACCAGGCATAACCATTTCAGTACCTTCTGGCAAGTTGATGATGCCAGTTACGTCAGTTGTACGGAAGTAGAACTGTGGACGGTAACCAGTGAAGAATGGTTTGTGACGTCCGCCTTCTTCTTTAGTCAAAACGTAGATTTGAGCAGTGAACTCAGTGTGTGGTTTAACAGAGTTCGGCTTAGCCAATACTTGACCACGCTCGATCATGTTACGGTCTACACCACGAAGCAAAGCTCCGATGTTGTCGCCCGCTTGAGCGGAATCCAGCAATTTACGGAACATTTCTACGCCCGTAACTACGGATTTCTTAGTATCTTCGTGAATACCAACGATTTCGATTTCTTCTCCGACTTTAACTGTTCCGCGTTCTACGCGACCAGTTGCCACAGTACCGCGGCCAGTGATGGAGAATACATCTTCGACAGGCATCAAGAAAGGTTTGTCAGTTTGACGCTCAGGAAGTGGAATATACTCATCGATTGTTTCAAACATCTCGATGATTTTTTTAGCATAATCGCCATCAGGGTTTTGCAGAGCTTCACGAGCAGAACCACGGATGATTGGAGTATCGTCGCCTGGGAAGTCATACTCGCTCAGCAAGTCACGAACTTCCATTTCAACCAATTCCAACAACTCTTCGTCTTCAACCATGTCGCATTTGTTCAAGAAGACAACGATGTAAGGAACGCCTACTTGACGGGACAACAGGATGTGCTCGCGAGTTTGTGGCATAGGGCCATCAGCTGCGGATACAACCAGGATAGCTCCGTCCATTTGCGCTGCGCCAGTGATCATGTTTTTAACATAGTCGGCGTGACCAGGGCAGTCTACGTGAGCGTAGTGACGGTTAGGAGTTTCATATTCAACGTGGGAAGTAGAGATTGTGATACCACGTTCGCGCTCTTCAGGAGCTTTGTCGATTTGATCGAATGCGATAGCTGCGCCACCGTAAGTTTTGGACAATACAGTAGTGATTGCAGCAGTCAGAGTCGTTTTACCATGGTCGACGTGACCAATAGTACCGATGTTAACGTGCGGTTTGTTACGTTCAAACTTTGCCTTTGCCATTTGAACAGTTCCTCCTTAATGTGGGGTTCCTTATATTTGAGCCGCCCGCATATATGTTTATCTTAGATGACTGAGTGGTTATACCCGGACGGCAAGTTAAAACTAGTAATTATTCTCCGCCTTTGTTCTTAGCAGCGATCTCTTCCGCAATGGATTTAGGAACTTCTTCATAGTGAGAAAGCTCCATTGAGAATACGCCACGTCCTTGAGTACCAGAACGAAGAGTTGTAGAGTATCCGAACATTTCGGAAAGAGGCACCTTAGCACGGATAATTTGCGCTCCACCACGGGAATCCATACCTTCGATACGGCCACGGCGGGAGTTCAGCATACCCATAACATCACCCATGTATTCCTCAGGAACAGTTACTTCTACTTTCATGATTGGCTCAAGCAGGACAGGTTTACACTTGTCTTTAGCTGCTTTAAGTGCCATCGAACCGGCAATTTTAAATGCCATTTCGTTGGAATCGACATCATGGTAAGAACCATCAACGATGGTAGCTTTAACGTCTACAAGCGGGAAGCCTGCAAGTACGCCGTTTTTCATTTGTTCTTCGATACCCGCAAGTGCAGGAGCGATGTACTCTCTAGGAACCGAGCCACCCACTACTTTACTTTCGAATTTGCTACCAGTACCTGGCTCGAGGGGTTCAAATTCAACCCATACGTGACCATATTGACCACGACCACCAGATTGGCGTACAAATTTACCTTCGACGCGAGCAGGTGCCTTGAACGTTTCGCGGTAAGCAACCTGTGGTTTACCCACATTGGTTTCTACTTTGAATTCACGACGCATACGGTCGATGATGATGTCCAAGTGAAGTTCACCCATACCAGCCAGGATAGTTTGGCCTGTTTCTTCATCAGTATGAGCACGAAGAGTTGGATCCTCTTCAGTCAACTTTCCGAGAGCAACGCCCAATTTATCTTGGTCAGCTTTTGTTTTTGGTTCAACAGCGATTTCGATAACTGGATCAGGGAAGTTCATTGATTCCAGAATTACTGGATGCTTCTCATCACACAATGTATCACCTGTACTGGTGTCTTTCAAACCAACAGCTGCAGCGATGTCACCAGAATACACGATGGAGATCTCTTGACGGCTGTTTGCGTGCATTTGAAGGATACGACCAATACGTTCACGCTTGTTCTTAGTAGCATTAACTACGTAAGATCCGGACTCTAGAACACCAGAGTATACACGGAAGAACGTAAGTTTACCTACATAAGGGTCAGTCATGATTTTAAATGCCAAAGCTGCAAACGGTTCTTCATCCGAAGAATGACGAATCGCTTCAGTTCCATCATCAAGATGTCCAGTGATAGCTGGAACGTCAAGAGGAGATGGCAAGTAATCAACAACAGCATCCAGCATAAGCTGAATTCCTTTGTTACGGTAGGAGGATCCAACAATTACAGGGAACAATTTAACTTCAACTACGCCTTTGCGTAGTGCAGCTTTAATTTCCGGAACTGTAATTTCTTCGCCTTCCAGGTATTTCATAGTCAGATCTTCATCAAGTTCAGCAACTTTCTCGATCAACTCGAGACGCAGCTCCTCAACTTTGGCCAAATATTCTTCCGGAATATCCGTTACTTCGATGTTTTGGCCCAGATCATCTCTGAACATGTGTGCTTTTTGCTCAACTAGGTCGATAATACCAGTGAAATCACTCTCTGCACCGATTGGCAATTGAATAGCAACTGCATTGGCTTGAAGACGATCACGCATAGTTTCGATTACGTTAAGGAAATCCGCACCGATAATGTCCATTTTGTTTACATATGCAATCCGTGGAACGTTATAGCGGTCAGCCTGTCTCCATACGGTTTCAGACTGAGGCTCAACGCCCTCTTTTGCACTAAATACACCAACTGCCCCATCCAATACACGCAGGGAACGTTCAACTTCAACAGTGAAGTCAACGTGTCCTGGGGTATCAATGATATTGATTCGGTGGCCTTTCCACGCAGCAGTCGTAGCAGCGGACGTAATCGTGATTCCGCGCTCTTGTTCTTGCTCCATCCAGTCCATTGTAGCAGCACCCTCGTGAACTTCACCGATTTTGTGCGTACGGCCTGTATAAAAAAGAATCCGCTCTGTGGTAGTTGTTTTACCAGCATCAATATGCGCCATGATCCCGATGTTACGTGTATTTTTTAAGGAGAACTCTCTAGCCATGAAATGGATCTCCCTTCAAAATATAAGTTATTTGAATGACCTTTATCCTACCAACGGTAGTGAGCGAACGCTTTGTTTGCTTCAGCCATTTTGTGCGTATCTTCACGTTTCTTAACAGAAGCGCCTGTGTTGTTGGAAGCGTCGATGATCTCAGCCGCCAAACGCTCTTCCATCGTCTTCTCACCGCGGTTGCGAGAGTAGTTTACGAGCCAACGTAATCCCAGAGCAGTACGTCTCTCTGGTTTAACCTCGATAGGTACTTGATAGTTAGCACCACCGACACGACGAGCTTTGACTTCCAAAACCGGCATGATATTCTTGATGGCAGCTTCGAAAACTTCCATCGGATCTTTACCCGTACGTTCTTCAATCAATTTGAATGAATTGTACAGAATGCTTTGAGCGACACCTCTTTTACCACCCAGCATAATGCGGTTAATCAAACGAGTAACCAACTTGCTATTATACAACGGATCTGGCAATACGTCTCTCTTAGTAACTGGACCTTTGCGTGGCATGGATATCCCCCTTTCTTAAATGTTTATTATTCTAATATTTTTTCTTATTTCTTAGCTTTAGGACGTTTAGCACCGTATTTAGAACGAGCTTGCATCCGGTTAGCTACACCTGCTGTATCCAATGCACCACGAACGATATGGTAACGAACCCCTGCAAGGTCCTTTACTTTACCTCCGCGAAGTAATACAACACTGTGCTCTTGTAAGTTATGTCCGATACCCGGGATATAAGCTGTTACCTCGAGACGGTTCGTCAAACGAACACGGGCATATTTACGAAGCGCTGAGTTTGGTTTACGTGGAGTCATTGTACCAACACGAGTGCATACACCGCGTTTTTGCGGAGCGCTCAAATTTGTAGCCTCACGCTTGAGGGCGTTATACCCTTTTTGAAGAGCGGGAGATTTAGATTTTTCGATTTTGGCTTGACGGCCTTTACGAACCAATTGGTTAATTGTTGGCATGTTGTTGCCACCCCCTTCCTGAAATGATAGCCGATTTAAGAACTCTAAGCCCACAGACCCAGGCGGTTCATAAAAAGACAAATGAAAAGTTCTTGCCGCTGGAGTTCACCCCAGTACAAAAACATTTCCGTAGCTATTGTTTTAAGACGGCTGCCATCGCAGCGCCAACTTCTATTCCGCAGGCCTTGCCCAAATTCAGCATCGTATCCACATATGTGATCTTAACACCTTGTTTGTTACAAAGCATAACTATCCTGGAAGTAAGCCTTTGATCTCCGTCCTCTGCCACATAGACTTCTGTGGCTTGGCCCAACTCTACCGCCTTGACGGTTTGTTTGGTACCGATCTTGACCTGAGCATCCTGTAGTCCTCTATCATCAGTCATTATCATTACCTCCAATGAACAAGGATAACATGGCTACTCACGCACCTTAGACATTTTAGCATTATCAATAGATGGTGTCAAGAAATTCAGCAATAATTCTTATGAATATTATACACAGCAGATATTCGTGCCACACCTATGAAATAGGTATGACACGAGTACACTACCATGGTTGCTAATTTATTCAGCAGGAACCGTCTCTAAAGACTCAAGCGCGCTTTCTGCATTTGGATCACTTAGCTTAACATTACGGTAACGATTCATGCCAGTACCTGCAGGAATCAACTTACCGATAATAACATTTTCTTTCAATCCAAGCAACTTATCTACTTTGCCTTTGATAGCAGCGTCTGTTAAGACACGAGTAGTTTCTTGGAAAGATGCAGCTGACAAGAATGAATCTGTCTCAAGAGACGCCTTGGTAATACCGAGTAAGACCGGCTTAGCAACTGCAGGCTCCTTACCAGACAAGATAGCTTCCTTGTTAGCAGCTTCGTATTCATGAATGTCCGCAAATGCGCCTGGCAACAGACTTGTGTCACCCGCGTCAATGATACGGATCTTCCGAAGCATTTGCTTGATCATAACTTCAATGTGCTTATCATTGATCTCAACGCCCTGGTTACGATATACACGCTGAACTTCTTGTAGAATGTAGTTTTGTACCCCACGGATCCCTTTGATACGCAGCATTTCTTTAGGGTCAATTGAACCGTCTGTCAGCTCATCGCCAGCTTCGATCTCTTGGCCTTCGCTGACACGTAGACGTGAACCATAAGTAATGGAATAAGTCTTGGATTCTGCTTCACCTTGAACCTCGATTTCGCGACGGTCCTTAGTTTCACGGATTTCCTTGATTACACCATCGATCTCACTGATTGTAGCCTGACCTTTAGGGTTACGGGCTTCAAACAACTCCTGAATACGCGGCAAACCTTGCGTGATGTCATCACCGGCAACACCGCCGGTATGGAACGTACGCATGGTAAGCTGGGTTCCTGGTTCACCGATGGATTGTGCAGCAATAATACCAACAGCTTCACCGATCTCAACGTGTTTACCAGTTGCCAGGTTACGACCATAACATTTCTTACAAACACCGTGACGGGCACGGCAGCTTAGTACAGAGCGGATCTGCAGCTTAGTTACACCAGCGTTTACGATCGCCTCCGCTTTATCGGAGTCAATCAAATCGTTCCGGTGAACAATGATTTCGCCTGTTTCTGGATGACGAACAGTTTCGAAGCAGTAACGACCTTCAATACGGTCATACAGATCCTCAATAACCTCTTTACCATCCTGAATACGACTAACTGTGAACCCTTTATCAGTTCCACAATCTTCTTCACGAACGATAACGTCCTGAGCCACGTCAACGAGACGACGAGTCAAGTAACCAGAGTCAGCAGTACGAAGTGCGGTATCGGCAAGACCTTTACGCGCTCCGTGAGTGGAGATAAAGTACTCTAAGACTGTAAGGCCTTCACGGAAGTTCGCTTTAATTGGCAATTCGAAAATCCGACCCGAAGGTGTTGCCATCAGACCACGCATACCACCCAGCTGAGTGATCTGCGATTTGTTACCCCGTGCTTTGGAGTCAACCATGAGCATGATAGAGTTGAAACGGTCCATCGATTTAAGCAGGATGTTCGTAAGATCATCCTTAGTCTTCGACCAGATCTCAATAACACGGTCGTACCGTTCGTCATTGGTGATCAGACCACGGCGATATTGGTTTGCTACCACATCAACCTTAGCTTCGGACTCTTTCAAGATCGTAACTTTTTCCTCAGGCACGATAACATCCGACACAGCAACCGTAACACCGGAACGTGTGGAGTAAGTAAAGCCGAGTTGTTTAATTTTATCCAAAATCATAGAGGTTTTGGTTGTATGATAAGTTTCAAAGCAACGAGCGATAATCAGACCCAGATATTCTTTACCTACTGCGCTGGCTTCTGGAGCGGATTCAATCAACTCGCGAATATCTGCGCCTTTTTCATAGATAAAGTATTTCTCTGGCGTGCCATGCAGCAAGTTAGTCTTAGTCGCCTCATTGATATAAGGGAAACTACTTGGGTAAATTTCGTTAAAGATAATCTTACCGATCGTAGTAATCAACATTGCGCCTTGTTGTTTTTCCGTAAAGCAAGTTTTACCAAGTGCTTTAACTGGAATAGCTACACGAGCATGAAGACCTGCAGTTCCGCGTTGGTAAGCTGATACAGCTTCATTTACGGTACGCAGAATCATACCTGAACCCTTTTCTTCCTTGTTGTCCATAGTCAAGTAGAAAGTACCAAGGACCATATCCTGGGAAGGTGTTACAACCGGTTTTCCGTCTTTAGGGTTCAAGATATTACCAGATGCAAGCATAAGAATACGTGCTTCCGCTTGAGCTTCTGCAGACAGAGGAACGTGCACCGCCATTTGGTCACCGTCAAAGTCGGCGTTATAAGCCGTACATACGAGTGGGTGAAGACGAATAGCATGACCTTCCACCAAAATCGGTTCAAAAGCTTGAATACCGAGACGGTGAAGTGTTGGTGCGCGGTTTAGAAGTACTGGGTGCTCTCTGATTACTTCTTCAAGTACATCCCATACTTCAGGACTTACACGCTCAACTTTACG
Organism: Paenibacillus sp. FSL K6-0276; assembly: GCF_037977235.1. NCBI lineage: Bacteria > Bacillati > Bacillota > Bacilli > Caryophanales > Paenibacillaceae > Paenibacillus > Paenibacillus sp. FSL K6-0276. The sequence goes on from NZ_CP150276.1 coordinate 5,528,389, forward strand.
TTTCGCGCTCTTTATGTTGTGGGCGAGGCCCTTGTTAACCAATTCTTTCATGACAAAAGGCTTGAACAATTCTAGAGCCATTTTCTTAGGAAGTCCGCACTGATACATCTTGAGGTACGGTCCTACAACGATAACGGAACGTCCAGAGTAGTCAACCCGTTTACCGAGCAAGTTCTGACGGAAACGTCCTTGTTTACCTTTCAGCATGTGGCTGAGCGATTTAAGTGGACGGTTACCAGGACCAGTTACCGGACGTCCTCTACGGCCGTTATCGATGAGAGCATCGACAGCTTCCTGAAGCATCCGTTTCTCGTTCTGCACGATAATGTCAGGAGCACCGAGATCAAGCAATCTTTTCAGACGATTGTTCCGGTTAATAACACGACGATAAAGATCGTTCAAATCAGACGTAGCAAAACGGCCACCATCCAATTGAACCATCGGACGAAGCTCCGGTGGAATTACCGGAAGAACATCCATGATCATCCAATCAGGTTTGTTGCCGGAGTTACGGAACGCTTCAATGACTTCCAGACGTTTGATCGCCCGATTACGACGTTGGCCTTGGGCTGTACGCAGTTCTTCTTTGAGGAATTCCAGCTCTTTATCGATGTCGATGTCTTGAAGAAGCTTCTTAACAGCTTCAGCACCCATGCCGGCTTGGAATCCGTAACCGTATTTTTCACGGTAGCTACGATATTCTTTCTCGGACAGAAGTTGTTTCTTTTCCAGTGGTGTTTCACCTGGGTCAGTTACAACGTAAGAAGCGAAGTAGATAATCTCTTCAAGAGATCTTGGAGACATATCTAGCGCCAAACCCATACGGCTTGGGATACCTTTGAAGTACCAGATATGAGATACCGGAGCAGCCAATTCAATGTGACCCATACGTTCACGACGAACCTTAGCACGAGTAACTTCAACGCCACAACGGTCGCAGACTACGCCCTTATAACGGACACGTTTGTATTTACCGCAATGACATTCCCAGTCTTTTTGAGGCCCAAAGATACGCTCGCAGAAAAGACCCTCTTTTTCCGGTTTCAATGTACGATAGTTAATGGTTTCCGGTTTCTTAACTTCTCCGCGGGACCATGAACGAATCTTCTCCGGAGAAGCGAGTCCGATTTTCATAAATTCAAAATTGTTAACGTCCAACAAGGAGCAACCCTCCTTAACCTAATCCTGATTTAGTACCGCAATGCCCTCCCCTGACTCTTACATCAAGAGAGGGCGCGGTCCTTTATAAAATGGAACTCTAAAGCTCCTGGCGTGATTATTCTACTCCGACTTCTGAGCCTTCCAAATTGAGGCTTAGTTTGTCGCCTGACGTCTCGTCCTCATCGTCCAATTCTCTCATTTCAATTTCCTGCTCGTCACCGCTAAGGATCTTAACATCCATACCTAGGGACTGCAGTTCTTTGATCAATACCTTGAACGACTCAGGAACACCTGGTTCCGGTACATTTTCACCTTTGACAATGGATTCGTACGTCTTCACGCGACCAACCACGTCATCGGATTTTACGGTCAAAATTTCTTGCAATGTATATGCAGCACCGTAAGCTTCAAGCGCCCACACTTCCATCTCCCCGAAACGCTGTCCACCAAACTGAGCTTTACCACCCAGTGGCTGTTGCGTAACTAGTGAGTAAGGACCTGTTGAACGGGCGTGAATCTTATCATCAACCATGTGCGCAAGTTTGATCATATGCATGACGCCGACAGTAACTTCACGTTCGAAGCGTTCGCCTGTCCGGCCATCGTACAATATAGTCTTACCATTACGCTGCATGCCAGCTTCTTCCATCGTATCAAACACGTCATACTCACGTGCTCCGTCGAATACCGGCGTTGCAATGTGAATACCCAGACGCAATGCGGCCATACCAATATGGACCTCAAGCACCTGTCCGATGTTCATACGAGAAGGAACGCCTAGAGGGTTAAGAACAACCTGTACTGGCGTACCGTCCGGAAGGAACGGCATATCTTCTTCTGGCAAGATACGGGCAACGACACCCTTGTTACCGTGACGTCCGGCCATTTTGTCACCTTCAGAGATCTTACGTTTCTGAGCGATGTAGACACGAACCAATTGATTTACACCTGGAGGCAGTTCATCACCATTCTCACGCGTAAATACTTTAACGTCTACGATAATACCATCACTACCGTGAGGAACGCGTAAAGAGGTATCCCGTACTTCACGTGCTTTCTCACCAAAGATAGCGTGAAGGAGACGTTCTTCTGCTGTTAGTTCTGTTACACCCTTCGGAGTAACCTTACCAACCAGAATGTCACCAGCGCTGATTTCCGCACCGATACGGATGATTCCGCGCTCATCAAGATTGCGCAGAGCCTCTTCGCCCACGTTCGGAATATCACGTGTGATTTCTTCAGGTCCCAGTTTAGTGTCACGAGCTTCAGATTCGTATTCCTCGATATGAATCGAAGTGTATACATCTTCCTTAACAAGCTTCTCACTTAACAGGATCGCATCCTCGTAGTTGTAACCTTCCCAAGTCATGAACGCAACGACTACGTTGCGACCAAGAGCGAGTTCGCCCATTTCTGTGGAAGGACCATCTGCCAGGATATCACCTTTCTTAACAATGTCCCCTCTTTTAGCTAGAGGACGTTGGTTAATACAGGTACCTTGGTTAGAACGCATAAATTTGTGTAATTTATATTTTACGATATCGCCTTTAACTTCCTTGCCTTCGACAGTTTCAACCCGGCGTAGCCAAATTTCATTAGCTGAAGAACGTTCGATAATACCGTCATACTTGGAAACAACACATACGCCAGAATCCTTAGCGGATTTATGTTCCATCCCTGTTCCGACCAGCGGAGCTTTAGGAATTAGAAGCGGAACGGCTTGACGTTGCATGTTTGATCCCATCAGTGCGCGGTTGGAGTCATCGTTCTCAAGGAACGGAATGAGCGCCGTAGCGACGGATACGACCTGTTTAGGCGAAACGTCCATGTAATCTACGCGATTACTTGGCATCGTTGTAATGTTGTCTGAGTCTTTGTTGTAACGAACGATTACCATGTCTTCCTTAAAGGAACCCTCTTCATCGATCAATACATTAGCCTGAGCAACTACATAATTATCTTCCTCATCAGCAGTCAGATAATCGATTTGTTCAGTTACCTTACCTGTCTTTGGATCTACCCAACGATACGGCGCTTCAATAAAGCCGTATTCATTGATGCGAGCAAAGGTAGACAAGGAGTTGATCAACCCGATGTTCGGACCTTCCGGCGTTTCAATTGGACACATCCGGCCGTAGTGACTGTGATGGACGTCACGAACTTCAAAGCCCGCGCGTTCACGCGTCAGACCACCAGGTCCGAGTGCAGACAGACGACGTTTATGCGTAAGTTCCGCAAGTGGGTTCGTCTGGTCCATAAACTGAGACAACTGGGAGCTACCGAAGAACTCTTTAATGGACGCGATAACTGGACGAATATTGATCAGAGCCTGAGGCGTAATTGCATTAGCATCCTGAATCGACATTCTCTCGCGTACAACGCGTTCCATACGGGACAAACCGATACGGAACTGATTCTGCAGAAGTTCACCTACAGAACGCAGACGACGGTTACCCAAGTGGTCAATATCATCGGTATTACCAATTCCGTGAAGCAAATTAATAAAGTAGCTGATCGAGGATATAATATCAGCTTGAGTAATATGCTTAACAGATTTGTCGATATTGCCATTAGCGATCAGCTTAATAACTCGACCTTCTTCGATTGGTGAGAATACGTCAATCGTTTGAAGCGGAATATCTTCACTGTCCATAACCCCGCCAGTAACACGGTAGTTCTTAAAGGCAACATTCTTTTCAAAATAAGGAATCAATTCATCAAGCAGTCTGCGATCGACCATTTGGCCGGATTCTGCCAGGATTTCTCCTGTAGATTCGTCAACCAAAGGCTGAGCAAGACGTTGATTGAAAAGACGGTTCTTGATGTGCAACTTTTTATTGATTTTGTAACGGCCTACATTAGCTAGGTCGTAGCGTTTTGGATCAAAGAAACGCGCGACCAGCAAACTTTTGGCATTGTCAAGTGTCGGCGGTTCGCCCGGACGCAAACGCTCGTAAATTTCAATAAGCGCCTTCTCCGTGGAGTCCGTGTTGTCTTTATCCAGCGTATTGCGAATATATTCATCATTGCCAAGCAATTCCAGAATTTCGGCATCACTACCGAAACCGAGAGCACGCAAAAGTACGGTAACAGGAATTTTACGAGTCCGATCAATACGAACATACATAATATCCTTAGCGTCGGTCTCAAGTTCCAACCAGGCTCCGCGGTTCGGGATTACTGTGGCGGTGTAGGTTTTTTTGCCGTTCTTATCCACTTTTGTGCTGAAATAGACGCTTGGAGAGCGAACCAACTGGCTGACAATAACCCGTTCCGCACCGTTAATAATAAAAGTGCCGGTCTCCGTCATCAGCGGGAAATCTCCCATGAACACTTCCTGCTCTTTGACCTCACCGGTCTCCTTATTAATGAGCCGCACCTTTACACGCAGAGGAGCCGCATACGTTACGTCCCGCTCTTTAGCGTCGTCAACCGTATATTTCGGTTCACCCAGGCTGTAATCAATGAACTCTAGTACCAAATTACCTGTGAAATCCTGGATCGGCGAGATGTCCTGAAACATTTCCCGCAATCCTTCCTCCAAAAACCAATCATAAGATTTTTGTTGGATCTCGATCAGGTTCGGGACCTCGAGTACCTCGTTAATTCTCGCATAGCTCCGCCGAGTGCGTCGACCATACTGAACAAGATGTCCTGCCAACTTTACTCACCCCTCATGTCTACTCACTTAAAAATTGATTGCGAACCCTTGTTTGGAACCGTATAATGGAACCATACTACAAGGATTCAGTCATAAATAAAAGAAAAGCCCTTATCGAAATCTTCGAAAAAAGAGCGCACTTATCCATGACCAAAATACTCCTTATCCAGTAGATTTGCCCAAAACGTACATATTATACGTCACCAAGCAACAGTTTATGCGCTATTATCTATTACCGCGTAGCACCCGCTACGCCAGAGCATAGAGAACCAATTCGCAAAAAACTTGCCGTACGGCATGCGCTAGCCGGCGACAATATATCGCTTGACATTTTCAGCAAACTAAAGACATGGAGCCTATCTTAATACTGACATTTTATAATAATACCATTATCACTATCACATGTCAATAACCTATTGATTTTTATTTTTGAGCTTTAATAATCCGATAACCTTTGTCTTTCCCCACTTCTTCCACCACCCGGAACAAGCTTTCAAGTTTAGCTACCGCTGACGGAGCGCCCTGCTTTTTCTGGATTACAATCCACAGATAGCCACCTTCATTTAAATGATCATAAGCTTCTTCAAAAATCTGATGCACGACAGCTTTTCCCGCACGTATCGGAGGATTGGTAAGAATCACATCGAACTTTTGCTGCTCATTCAATGCGCCGAGCACATCGCTTTCCATTACCGTAACATTCCGGATTCCATTGTGCTGAGCATTCTCACGCGCCAGTTCTACCGCACGACTGTTAATATCAATCATCGTTACTTGCCCTTTGGGGGCTAGGTATGCTGCACTAATGCCTATCGGTCCATATCCGCAACCCACATCAAGTACTGCTGAACCGTCTGGAATAATTATAGCTTCAATGAGAACTCGGCTACCGTAGTCGATGTCTCCTTTAGAGAACACACCCGCATCGCTCGTAAAACGAAAGCTTTTGCCTCTTAGAACGGTGTCGATGGTACGTCTGTCATGACGCACTTCCGGTTGCTGCGAATAATAATGTTGCGACATCTCTATCCTCCCTTTCCCTTATGTTAATAGTTTGTATTTACAACCCTACTAACTCTATCAAGCATAAACGCCTTTGGTGTCCTTATAAGGACGGTAAGTGTTCATGCGAGAAATATAAGGATAAAGTATAGTGTGAAACTTATACTTTATCCTTATATTTTTATAAAATAAACCCCTTGAACAAGTTCAAGGGGTTTTCAGTATAGAAGGAATTACTTCACTTCTACAGCTGCGCCTGCTTCTTCCAATTTTGCTTTAGTAGCTTCGGCTTCTTCTTTGCTTACTTTTTCTTTGATTGCTTTTGGTGCGTTGTCTACAAGGTCTTTAGCTTCTTTCAAGCCAAGGCCTGTGATTTCGCGAACGATTTTGATAACGTTGATTTTGGAAGCGCCAGCGCCTGTCAAAATTACGTCAAATTCGGATTGCTCTTCAGCAACTGCTGCTACCGCACCGCCAGCTGCTACTGGAGCTGCTGCTGTTACGCCGAATTCTTCTTCAATTGCTTTAACCAGGTCGTTCAGTTCCAATACGCTCATGCCTTTAATTGCTTCCAAGATTGCTTCTTTACTCATGATTGAACCTCCATTTTATATTTAAATTTGTTTTTGGTATTGATTATGCTGCAAGAGTCAAAGGCTTACGCGCTTTGTTCTTCTTTTTCAGCAACAGCTTTAACTGCAAGCGCGAAGTTGCGCACTGGAGCTTGAAGTACGCTAAGCAGCATGGACAGCAAACCATCGCGGGATGGAAGCTCAGCCAGTGCTTTCAGTTGGTCCGCGTCAATGACACGACCTTCTACAACGCCGCCTTTCAATTTCAAAGCGTCGTTTTTCTTGGCGAAATCGTTCAAAATTTTAGCTGGAGCTACCGCATCAGTTGTACTGAATGCGATAGCTGTTGGACCAGTCAAAACTTCATCCAACTCACTCAACTCAGCCGCAGCAGTTGCGCGACGTAGCAATGTGTTCTTCAGGACTTGAAACTCAACGCCAGCTTCACGAAGTTGCTTACGCAGTTCAGTCACTTGGGAAACATTCAATCCACGGTAGTCCGCTACAACAGTCGAAAGACTGTTTTGCAGTTTAGCAGTAACGACGTCAACCGCATCCTGTTTTGCTTGAATTACTTTTGTATTTGCCAATGTATACACCTCCTGAAAATTTATGTGTCGGCGTTCTTTCCAAGGAAAGCATCACCGCTCCTACGCAGGCATTAGAAAAGCCTCCGCAGAATCACGAAGGCTTGATAAAACGAAAGTTATACGAGCGAACTCGTTACTTCTTGTTTCTATCACAACACCTCGGTAGGGAATTAAGCACTAAGGCACCTACTGTCTACGGTAAGCATATTCAAGGTTAAGATTGATACCTTAAGTTTCACAACTACTATAGATTATCAAAATCGACTCAAAGAGTCAACCTTTATTTATCTGAAGACGGTTGTGTTCACACGAGCGCTAGGTCCCATTGTGGAAGAAATCGAGATGCTTTTAAGGTATACACCTTTAGCAGCAGCTGGTTTCGCACGGTTCAAAGCATCGATAAGAGCTTTAAGGTTATCGTTCAATTGCGCAGCATCAAAGGACACTTTGCCGATTGGCGCGTGAATTTGACCTGCTTTGTCGAGACGGTATTCGATTTTACCGGCTTTGATTTCTTGCACAGCCTTGGAAACATCGAATGTAACTGTGCCAGCTTTAGGGTTAGGCATAAGACCTTTACCACCAAGCAGACGACCCAATTTACCGACTTCACTCATCATGTCAGGTGTAGCTACGCAGACATCAAATTCAAACCAGCCTTGTTGAATTTTGTTGATCATGTCTTGATCACCAACAAAATCCGCGCCAGCAGCTTCTGCCTCTTTCGCTTTTTCACCTTTTGCAAATACAAGCACGCGTTGTGTTTTACCTGTGCCGTGAGGCAGGACAACAACACCACGAACTGCTTGGTCTTGTTTACGCGGGTCTACACCCAGACGAACTGCTGCTTCAACGGTTTCGTCGAATTTCGCAGTCGCTGCCTTTTTCACAAGCTCTACAGCTTCTGAAGGCTCGTAAGTTGCTTCGCTGTTGATCAGCTTAGCAGCTTCTTGGTATTTCTTACCATGTTTAGCCATGAAAATGTTCCTCCTTTGTGGTGTTAGCGGAAATTCCTCCCACATACTTGCGGGTCACGAATGACCGATTCTTCGAAAACTACTAGTCTTCGATTGTGATACCCATACTGCGAGCAGTACCTTCAACCATACGCATTGCAGCTTCTACAGTTGCAGCGTTAAGGTCGGGCATTTTTGTTTCAGCAATTTCACGAACCGCTGCGCGGTTGATTTTTGCTACTTTTTTCTTGTTTGGTTCACCGGATCCTTTTTCTACTTTAGCAGCGATGCGAAGCAGAACAGCAGCCGGAGGAGTTTTAGTGATGAAAGTAAAGGAACGGTCTTCAAATACTGTAATTTCAACCGGAATGATCAAGCCAGCCTGGTCGGCAGTACGAGCATTAAATTCCTTACAGAATGCCATGATGTTGACACCTGCTTGACCTAACGCCGGACCTACTGGAGGCGCTGGATTCGCTTTCCCTGCAGGAATCTGCAGTTTCACCATTTTAATAACTTTTTTAGCCATGAGTGACACCTCCTTGCAAAAATAGTGGTCTTCGAACGCCATTAGCGCTCTCCCACAAGAAACCCTTAGCTTATGTTATATTTTCTCCACTTGAGTGAAATCCAACTCTAGCGGGGTTTCCCGTCCAAACATGTTAACATGCACTTTAATCTTGCTCTTGTCAGCCAAAATTTCTTCCACGGAACCCACAAAATTCGCAAACGGACCAACCATAATACGTACGGATTCCTTGATTTCGAAATCAATCTTCGCTTTAGGTTCAACCATGCCCATATGCTTCAGAATTTGTTCTACCTCTTCCGGAAGCAAAGCTGTTGGTTTAGACCCTGAGCCTGTCGAACCAACAAATCCAGTAACGCCCGGAGTATTGCGGACAACATACCAGGAATCATCAGTCTGAACCATTTCCACCAAAACATAACCCGGGTAAACTTTACGCATAACGGTTTTTTTCTTACCGTCTTTGTTTACGATTTCTTCTTCCATAGGAACAAGAACGCGGAATATTTTGTCTTCCATGCCCATGGACTCAACGCGCTTTTCCAAATTGGCCTTGACCTTATTCTCATACCCAGAATAGGTATGAACGACATACCATCTTTTTTCCATATCAAGCCACCTGGGACCTCTCTAAATAATCGCTTCAATCACAGCGGAAATACCGATGTCCAGAACCCAGAAGTAAATAGCGACAACTACAATTGTACCGAGAACGATCAATGTATAGTTGGTCAATTCTTTACGACTTGGCCAGCGAACTTTTTTGAGTTCACTCCAGCTCTCAGTGAAAAAGGAAAACATAGACTTGAAACTACGTTTCATGCCGACTACACCTCCACAGACTATCTGGTTTCGCGATGAGGAGTTTGCGAGTTACAATACTTGCAAAATTTCTTCATCTCCATGCGGTCGGGGTGATTTCGCTTGTTTTTGGTAGTCGCATAGTTTCTTTGTTTGCAACTTGTACAAGCCAAAGTGATAATTACCCGCATGATGTGCACCTCCCGAGACGTCCTTCTAACTAAACAATTAGAAGACGTAAATATTGATCCTAAAAAAAGCCGCGAATTTAGGCCTACCTAAAACACTTTAGCATAATGTCAAGGTCTGTGTCAACGAAAGAATTCCGTTCTGCACTGGGTAATTTCGGGTGTTATAGTCATATGGCCGTACCCTGTCTTTGGGTCTATCTCTTCCTCACACTTCGCTGTCTTCCTAATCATTATGGGGCATTCCGACTGTGTATAAACCTACCCTCAACGGCAACGACTAAAATCGACTCAAATAGGAATTTATGGTGTTAGTTCCTAATTCTATCCGAGCAATTTCATGAGACTAAAAAAAAGAACTCGATGTCCGAGCCCTCTTGTGTACATTATATCATTAATTGTCACGTACTTCTAGATATCTTTCTAATTTCCGCTTTACTCGCTGTAAAGCGTTATCAATAGACTTCACATGCCGCTTAAGATCTTCAGCAATTTCCTGATAAGATCGTCCGTCTAAATACAACATCAGAACCTTGCGCTCTAGGTCACTTAAAATCTCCGCCATCTTATCTTCAAGTCCGATGAATTCTTCTTGATTAATAATTAGCTCTTCTGGATCTAGAACCTGAGTTCCACAAATGACATCCATAAGCGTTCGGTCGGAATCTTCATCATAAATGGGCTTGTCCAAAGAAACATAAGAATTGAGCGGAATATGCTTCTGACGAGTGGCCGTCTTTATAGCGGTTATAATCTGTCGTGTAATGCAGAGCTCAGCAAATGCCTTGAATGAAGAGAGCTTGTCACCTTTAAAGTCACGAATAGCCTTATATAGACCAATCATTCCTTCTTGTACAATATCTTCACGGTCTGCCCCGATCAAGAAATAAGAGCGGGCCTTAGCACGTACAAAATTACGGTATTTATTAATTAAGTGTTCCAATGCGCCACTGTCGCCACCACGGAAAGCCTCGACAATATCTTCATCACTTATGAAATCATACTCAGACAGCATTATTTCCTTGAGGTCGACACTCACCAAGAATCCCCCCGGCTGCAACGCAAGACACATCGTTACTTCGCGAAATATAGGATCAGTATATATTATGTTACCTTACACCGTCAACCGGATTTGTCCAAAAACAATCTAGAATAGCATAAAATGGAATAAAAATTTTACCTAAATCTTCCCACTTGTCACTGCCTACGCCAATTTTCCAGCTTACTCCGCACATCAGGAGGCAGCTTGTCTCCCAAAGAATGACGTGTAGAACTGATACTCCCCGGTTCGATAGCCTTTTTTACTTGTTTCTGGTTCTCCTGAATTTCTAGGAGTAGTTCTCTTGCAGAAATCCGCAGTGCACCTTGGGCAAAAATAATATGCTGCTCCACAAAGTCACTCGTTGCAACATAGATCTGCCGGCGCCGGTTGCTAAATTCCCCAACCAGCCGCTCGATGCATTCATCTGCGGTTTCTTTTTCCTTGGTGAAAAACACCTGGACTTTGCCCTGGACAAATGACCTTCCCAATCCCGGAACGCGATATGCATCAAAGACAGCAATAACTCGTCGTCCAGAGTAAGCCTGGTAATCAGCCAGCAAATCCATCAAGCGGTCGCGTGCTTCCTGCATACCAATCTGGGACAGTGCCGCAAGTTCCGGCCAGCCACCGATCATATTGTACCCGTCCACAAGCAGCACATCGCGCCAGTCGGCCATAGTTATCCCTGCTGTTGCCGAAGGCGTACCACTTCATACATAATGACTCCTGCGGCGACAGAGGCATTTAATGAATTGATCTTTCCGGCCATCGGCAGCTTGAGCAGCACATCACATTTCTCACGAATCAGGCGTCCCATCCCTTTATTCTCATTACCGATTACAACAGCTACCGGTCCTGTGAAAATATTAGATCCAAACAGATTCTGATCTGTATCCACATCCGTACCTACTACCCAGACTCCCTGTTCTTTAAGACGGTCAATGGTCTGACCCAGATTTGTGACCCGTGCAACTGGAACGTATTCCACGGCACCTGCAGATGTTTTGGACACGGTAGCAGTAATTTGAGCCGAACGGCGTTTAGGTACGATTACCCCATGTACTCCAGTACAATCTGCTGTCCGCAAAATGGAGCCCAGATTATGTGGATCTTCAATCTCATCCAGTAAAATTAAGAATGCGGGCTCTCCTTTGGCTTCTGCTGCAGCCAGCAGATCATCCACCTCAACATAGGCAAAAGGTGCCGCTTGAGCAACTACCCCTTGATGTTGCACTCCTGGAGCGAGTTGATCCAGCTTACGCTTGTCCACATGTTGAATGACAATCCCCGCCTTACGTGCTTCGGCGACGATTGGTGCTGTCAGATGCTTCTGAGCCGTTTCTGCAATCCATATTTTATTTAATGTACGACCAGCACGAAGCGCCTCAAGCACTGAATGCTTCCCAGCCAATATTTCCTCTTCTGTCTTCAAATCTTCTTCCATGTTCACTTCTCCTATTCTCTATTTCGCAAAAGCCTTATCAAGGCTGATTCAACATAAACTGTATTCCACTGTGTACAATTTCTTGTATTCTCTCCTGTTGACCTGTGTAGTACAAGTAACCAATCAGGCACTCAAAAGCAGTAGCATGACGGTATTCAAGCACATCCGCATTCTTAGGAATACTTCCCGATTTAGCATTTCTCCCCTGACGGGCGACATCTTTTTCCTCTTCTGTGAGAATTGGCTCCAAAAAAACCAGAATTGCACACTGTGCCTTAGCGGATACAAGTCCTGTAGCAGAGCGATGCAAATGGTTTGGGCGCAAATTCGGAAGAGATACTAAATACTGGCGAACCGAAACTTCGTAAATAGCATCTCCTACATAGGCAAGCACGATTGGCGAGAGGAGTCGCGCAGGTTTGGAAGGTTCGTAAGGAAACCATCCGTTCTGAAAATTGCGTTCCTCGCTCATTTACGCCGCCACCGCATTCCTTGGGGAGTATCCTCAAGCAATATGCCCAAGCGACCTAATTCATCACGGATCTCATCAGACCGGCTCCAATTCTTATTCTTACGCGCTTCAACCCGCTCCGCGATCAACCGTTCAACTTCTTCACTCGCTATCTCTTCTTCAAGCTCAGGTGTCAAACGCAGCACAGCATTCATTTCCCCAAAAGCTTGCAGCAGCGCAGCAAAATCAGCAGGGGCTGCCTCATTATTCGCAAGGGTATGATTGGCAAGACTCACCCAATCAAACATAGCGGTGATCGCATCAGGGGTATTAAAGTCATCCTGCATTCTAGCATGAAAATTAGCCACAATAGCAGACAACTTATCATTAATCTCTAAGCTCACCTCACCTTTAGCACCTTCAGCAGCAAGTTCAAGACGATGCTTAACGTTACTTTCTGCAAATGAGATACGTTCTACGCTCTTTTCGGCTGAAGTCATTGAATCCACCGAGAAGTTCAACGGATTGCGATAATGTGTCGATAGCATGAAATAGCGAATGGTTCCTGCTTTAAATTGCTTACGAATATCTTTAACAAGCCAACCGTTACCAAGTGATTTTGACATTTTCTCATCACCGATGTTGATAAATCCATTATGCATCCAGTAATTAGAGAGTGGCTTACCTGTCAGCGCTTCTGTCTGAGCGCATTCGCATTCATGATGCGGGAACTGCAAATCTTGTCCACCACCGTGGATGTCGATCGTATCTCCCAAGAACTCTCTTGCCATGGCCGAGCATTCAATATGCCAGCCTGGGCGTCCATTTCCCCACGGGCTCTGCCAGTACACTTCACCTGGCTTTGCTGCTTTCCACAGCACAAAATCCTCAGGTTTCTCTTTACGTGAATCAACCTCCACGCGAATACCAAACTGCAATTCATCTAGATTCTGACGAGACAGTTTACCATAGTCTTCAAATTTAGAAGTACGGTAGTATACATCGCCACCACTCTCGTATGCATACCCTTTTTCCTCAAGCTCTTTTATGAATTCAATGATCAGCTCCATGCTTTCAGTTACCCGCGGATTCAAAGTCGCTGGTTTTACTCCAAGCCCTTCGAGATCCTCACGATAGGCATCAATGAAAATCTCCGCAACCTCAGCTACTGAAGTGTTCATTTCTTCTGCTTTGCGTATCAGTTTATCATCTACATCCGTGAAATTCGTAACATAACGTACTTCATTGCCAAGTTGCTCCAAATAATTCCGGACCATATCAAAGACAATAATAGGTCTAGCATTTCCGATATGCATATATCCATAAACAGTTGGACCACATACGTACATTTTCACTTTGCCCGACTCCTGGGGCACAAACTGCTCCTTGCTGCGTGTCATTGTGTTGTAAATTTGTAAAGCCATCCTATTCCCAACCCTTTCTGTCGCTTTCCGATTTCTTAAGTACCGGATATGCTTAGATTTCGTAATCACCAATATACTGCTGAGTTTCAACCAGCCGCTGTGCGGTCTTTTGCTTATCTTCTTCGCCAAGCTTCTCTCTGATCTCTTCGATTTCTTTCTGCAGAAAGCGAAGTGAATCCACAAGCGGGTCTGGCATCTTGGTATGATCCAAACGATCGGATACACGTTCACCGTTACGTTTTACTACACGACCCGGATTCCCTACTACCGTACTGTTATTCGGTACTTCACGCAACACAACCGCATTAGAACCTATATTTGAATTGTCGCCGATACGAAACGATCCTAATACCTTCGCACCAGAACCAATAACTACATTGTTGCCAACTGTGGGATGGCGCTTACCTTTTTCTTTCCCTGTTCCCCCGAGCGTAACGCCTTGATAGATAATAACATCATCACCGATTTCACAGGTTTCTCCAATAACAATCCCCATACCATGGTCGATAAACAGCCTGTTTCCGATGACGGCTCCGGGATGGATCTCAACACCGGTCATAAATCTACTAAACTGTGAGACCATACGGGCCATTGTATACCAGCGGCGTTTGAAAAAAGAATGGGCAATCCGATGACCCCAAATGGCGTGCAACCCTGCATATGTGAAGACAACCTCGAACCAGCTGCGGGCAGCAGGATCGTTATCAAATACAGCCCGAATGTCCGACTTAATATGCTTAAACATCACGGTTCCTCTCTTCTTGACTCCCCCATCTCCTGTTTACAGGTGCACAAGGAAGGTATTGTCTCCACTCCATCATTCTTATCATACATATGCTGTGGGTGTTTGCTTGGTTTGTAATATAGACAAAAAACGCCCCTGCAGCATAAAGCTGCAGAGACGTTTAACCGCGGTTCCACTCTGCTTGAACGAATCAAACAGACTGCTGTTGTTACCATCGGCAGAGTTCCTTCGTTCCACTTGGCATCATTAACGGCGATGTACCCGGCGCGATCTAACGAGCCTTTAGGATCGTTCAACCGTGCAGCTCACAGGCGCATGTTCTGCCCCGGACAAATGAATAACTCCCAGCCCGAAAGGGTATCCCTTTCTCGGTTATTCTCTCTGGCAATTGCCTTCATGGACGTACTTCTCCTGATCACAGCTATTATCATATGGTTCTATCTTAGCGTAAAAGCTAAGGGACTGACAAGAGGCTTAATGATAAGTAATACTACCTTAAGCTCCTTTAATTTGTGATTTCAAACGTTCGATGACACGGTTTTGGCCGAGCAAAGCAATCGTTATATTAAGATCACGTCCGTGCGTTTGTCCGGTCAAAGCCACACGTATCGGCATAAAGAGTGCTTTACCTTTGTGCCCTGTTTCCTTCTGCACTTCCTTGATCAGAACAGCCATATTGCTAGCACTGAAATCCTGACAAGCTTCAACCTTAGCTAGGAAAGCAGACAAGACTTCAGGCACTTGGCTTTCAGCCAGAACCTGTGCCGCTTCCGTTTCTAACTCCAGATGACTGCGGAAGAATAATTCCGATAGCTCCACGATGTCAGATGCAGATGTCATCTGCTCTTGATACAGCGCCACAAGGCTTTCAGCCCAGACTTGCTGTTCTTCAGTGAGTTCGGCCGGTATTCTTCCTGCCTTTTGTAGATGTGGAATAGCCAGCGCAGAGATCCGCTTAGGATCAGCATGCTTAATATAGTGATTATTTAGATGCGCCAGCTTGTGCTTATCGAATACAGCCGGACTTTTGGACAAACGGTCCGCATCAAAAATAGAAATAAGTTCTTCTTTACTGAAAATTTCTTCTTCACCCTCTGGCGACCAGCCTAGGAGAGAAATGAAATTGACCAAAGCCTCAGGCAAATAGCCCAATTCGTCATACTGCTCGATAAACTGAATAACCGATTCATCCCGTTTACTGAGCTTCTTATGGTTGTCGCCAACAATAAGTGTCATGTGACCAAATAAAGGTGGTTCCCAGCCAAGTGCTTCATAGATCATAAGTTGGCGCGGTGTGTTGGAAATATGATCTTCTCCACGCAATACATGGGTAATAGCCATCAGATGATCATCAACAGCTACCGCAAAGTTGTAGGTCGGAATTCCGTCCTTCTTCACAATAACAAAGTCACCCATTTCTTTCGTATCAAAAGAAATGCTGCCTTTTACGAGATCATCAAACGCATACGTACGATCTTCGGGCACACGGAAGCGAATGCTCGCAACTCGTCCTTCAGCTTCAAAAGCAAGGCGCTGCTCTTCCGTCAAATTACGGTGTTTGCCGGAATAACGAGGGGTTTCTCCGCGAGCGGTCTGTTCTTCACGTTCCGCTTCTAGTTCTTCCTCTGTGCAGTAGCAGCGGTAAGCCAAACCTCTATCCAGCAAATCCTGCCAGTATACACGATAAAGATCCAGACGTTCAGTCTGGCGGTAAGGTCCGTACTCTCCGCCAACATCAACACTCTCATCCCAATCCATACCGAGCCATTTTAAATACTTAAGCTGGCTCTCTTCGCCGCCTGCGACATTGCGCTTCACGTCTGTATCTTCAATTCTGATAATGAATTTACCGCCTTTATTACGGGCGAACAGATAGTTAAACAGCGCCGTTCTGGCGTTACCTATATGTAAATGTCCCGTAGGGCTCGGTGCGTAGCGCACCCGGACTTGATCCGTCATTGTATTCCCTCCGCTTCATATGGTTAAAACTTAGATTTACTACTTAGACCATCTCAAGATGATATCACATCTTGGAGTAGACAGACAATAGATTGTGCGGCAATTCCTTCACCGCGTCCAGCAAATCCGAGTTGCTCAGTAGTCGTAGCTTTAACGTTCACCTTGGACGGGTCTGCATTAAGCGCACGAGCGATAATCTCAGTCATTTGCGGAATGTATGGCGCCATCTTTGGCTTCTGGGCGATAATCGTTGAATCGATATTTCCAAGCTTATAACCACGCTCGCGAGCAAGCGTCCACACCTGTTCTAATAGCTTCAAGCTATCAGCGTCCTTAAACGCTGGATCTGTGTCCGGAAAATGTCTGCCAATATCACCGAGTCCAAGCGCGCCTAGAATCGCATCACTTACTGCGTGCAGTAGCACATCTGCATCGGAATGTCCCACTAATCCTTTTTCATAAGGAATCGTAACTCCTCCAATAATACAAGGCCTTCCCTCTACCAGTTGATGTACATCAAATCCTTGTCCTACAGCGATCATGATTGTCCCTCTCCCCTGTTTCTTTCTGTGAATTCTGCAAAATCCAAATCATCAGGTGTCGTAATCTTAATATTTCTGTAGCTTCCCTCCACCACAGAAACCTGAATACCGGCACGCTCCGCCAAGCTGGAATCATCGGTACCTAGAAACCCATCCCGCTCCGCCGCCACATAGGCTTCCAGCAATTCAGAAAGACGAAAAGTCTGCGGGGTTTGAATCGCCCACAGACTTCGCCGATCCGGCGTAGACATTACTTTGCCTTCGTTATCCACCTGTTTGATCGTATCTTTGACTGGTACAGCAAGAACTGAAGCACCGATCTGCCTCGCTCGCTCGTAACATGCCTCAATTTCATTCGGCTGCACAAACGGACGAACACCATCATGCACCATTACCCAGTGTGTCGTAAGTTTCAACAATCCTTTATGCACGGAATGCTGACGCTCAGATCCACCAGGTATTATAGCCTTAACCTTGTCCAGCTTATAGAGCTGTATCCATTCCCGGCAGCGCTCAATATCCTCTTGACCGGTTACGAGCACGATTTCAGAAATCAATTCGTGCTGCTGAAATACCTCCAGCGTATGAACGATAATCGGTTTACCCTGCAGTAACAGATATTGCTTGCTCTCCGCAGTCCCCATTCGCGTTCCTCTGCCTGCCGCCACAATGACGACGCCCACACTGTTTGACATTACTCTGGCTCCTGTCTTTCACGTATATTCCCATCATAACGTGTTTGGCGGGCATTTCCAACCCATAGGACAGTTGCAGAATACTTTATCTTTGCTTATTGTGCTTTTTCCAAGAGCTTTGGCTTAGCAAATATCATCCGTCCAGCTGAAGTTTGAAGCACACTCGTGACGAGAACCTCCATCGTAGTCCCGATATATTCCCGTCCGCCTTCCACAACGATCATTGTTCCATCGTCTAAATAGGCTACGCCTTGTCCATGCTCTTTACCATCCTTAATGACCTGTACTACAATTTCTTCTCCAGGCAGCACTACGGGCTTCACGGCATTTGCAAGATCATTAATGTTCAAGACAGAGACTCCCTGCAATTCGCATACCTTATTCAAGTTGAAGTCATTGGTAACTACTTTACCTCGCAGTACCTTCGCTAACTTCACCAACTTACTATCCACCTCAGAGATTTCTTCAAAATCCCCCTCATAGATTAACACCTTCACATCGAGCTCTTTTTGAATTTTATTGAGAATATCAAGTCCACGCCGTCCGCGATTTCGTTTCAGTAGATCTGAAGAATCTGCGATATGCTGGAGCTCCTCAAGTACGAATTCCGGTATAACAATCGTTCCCTCAATAAATCCAGTTTTACAAATGTCAGCGATCCGGCCATCAATAATAACGCTTGTATCGAGGATTTTATGCTCCTCCAGCCCACGGCCTTCCGGCTCAGCCGCTTGCCCCCAGCGTCCAGTTGTCCAAAGTGCTGCTAGTTCCTCTTTTTTCTCAAGACCGATCCGCAGCCCCATATATCCGAAAGCTAACGTAACCGGTACCTGCAGCAACTGCCCAGCTTTTCCAAGCCAAATCATCGCAGGATATAACAGAAGAGACAGCAGCAGCCCCCCTGTAAGCCCAGCTGCACCGGCAGCCAATTCATTCATTGGTATACGCGAACAGTACAGAACCGCCTCCCGCAGTTTTGAACCTCCCCATTCCGCGCATAAAGACCCCGCAAACAAAAAAATAATGGCACCCAGCACCGTAAATAAAATGCTTCCCTCTACAGGTAAACTTTCACCCAGCTTTTCCATTCCCTTGGGGAATCCTCTTTCGAGCGCATGGTACAGCGAAAAACCAGACCAAGCTCCACATATTAAAGCAAAAGACAAAATCACTTTTTTCCACATAACCTAACGCACCTCCTTTTTATTCATCCTTGAATGATCTATTCCTCACCAGTATGTTCCAATTTCCAAGACGATAAACTTGAGTTCGCGCTGTAATTGCAAAAAGGCTTTGCCATCCTCGAGGGACGACAAAGCCTTTAGCTATATTTGTATTGGTTTAACCTTACTACAAGAGACTGCTTTAACCGTTCTTCGAGTGATACACTTTATCTTCTGAACGTCTTCTACGACGGTGACGGCGTCTGGCTGTCAATCGATCGATGTTTTGTTTAAAACCATATAATGCGTAAATTCCGAGTAAGACGAAGATTAGCTTAGCGATTTCCTCTGGGAACACAACGGCAACTGCCACGGCAACAATAATAACTACTGGTGCTCCGACAACCACTTTTTTAGGCAATCCGACCTTCTTAAAATTAGGATATTTAACAGTGCTGACCATCAAATACGATAAGAGCAATGTAGCCACGATCATAAACGGAGCAGAAACATCTTTATTAAAAAGAGCTAATGTGGCAAGTACACCACCAGCAGCAGGGATTGGCAAACCGATGAAATAACCAGGAACCCCTGGGTGAACATTAAACCGAGCAAGGCGCAATGCACCAAACACCGGGAAAATTGCAGTTACTGTCCAGGCTAATGCAGAATTTAAATCATGCAGGCTTGAGACGTACATAATAACAGCCGGTGCTACTCCAAAAGAAACGACATCAGACAAAGAGTCCAGTTCCTTACCAAATTCACTCTCACATTTAAGTGCACGAGCAACCCGGCCATCCAATCCGTCTAACAGCATAGCAATAATAACCATGATAGCGGCCATGCTAACTTTACCGTCAAACGCCATCATGATACCAAACATTCCGAGCATCAGGTTACCTATGGTAAAAAGACTCGGAATTGATTTTTGTATCATTTCTTCACCTCAATTTTCTCACATTGGCCTTCAACAGCTCCAATATTACGTGATTGTATGTTATTTACATTTGCCTGTCAATAAGAACTTGCTTCTGTAAACGCTTGAGCCCATCCTGAATATTACGAGCCCGCACCTCCCCAATTCCGTCCACTTCATCCAGTTCAGCTATGCTTGCAGACATCAAATTAGGCAGCATTTCAAACCGCTCCACCAGATTATGAATGATCACATTTGGAAGCCGCGGAATTTTGTTAAGCAGACGATATCCACGTGGTGTAACCACTTCTTCGGAAGAAATTGCCGTAGAAGAGTAGCCCAGCAATCGAGCGATATGGTTGTCATCCATTAGATCATCATCACTAATACGTTTGAGACCGGCAATAATTTCACGAATTTTGTCTTCTTGCTCTTCCTTAGCATAGTCTCTGTAAAGGAGCCATGCTTCTTCCTCTGTATTTCCAACCAGTTCTTCCATCTGCATGCTGATTAAGCGTCCTTCGTTACCCAGTTCATTGATATACCGTTTAATTTCCATTTTGATACGCAGAACCATCTCTACCCGCTGAATAACCCCAACCACTTCGGCGACAGTTACGATCCCCTCATACTCCGAAGCAGATAAATTAGTCAGCCCTTGTGTAAGAACCGCTTTATACTTTTCGAGGGTCTGAATCGCTTGATTAGCCTTAGCCAAAATAGCGCCGATCTCTTTTAAAGCATAGCGGATTGAGCCTTGATACAAAGTAATGATATTGCGGCGTTGTGAAATGGAAACCACCAGCTTCCCCGTTTGCTTCGCTACGCGCTCCGCGGTCCGGTGACGAATGCCTGTCTCGATTGAAGAGATGGAGGAATCCGGAATAAGCTGTGTATTAGCATACAAAATGCGTTTCAAATCCTCACTAAGAATAATGGCACCGTCCATTTTGGCGAGCTCATATAAATAATTGGGCGAAAAATCGCAGTTAATGGAGAATCCTCCATCCACTACTTCCATCACCTCAGGACTATACCCAACGACGATAAGTGCTCCCGTCTTAGCGCGCAACACATTCTCCAGACCTTCCCGAAAAGGTGTTCCCGGTGCCGCCAGTCTGAGCAGATCATTCATATTCTCTAATTGGCTATATTCTTTCATAATCCCTGTGCCCCCTAATCTAACGCGACCGATAGTGCATCTGCTACGGTACTGACGCCAATAATCTGGATATCTTGCGGGTGCTTCCAGCCCTTCAAACTCTTTTCTGGCATGATCACCCGCCGGAAGCCTAGCTTTGCGGCCTCCTTTACACGCATTTCCGCGCGCGAAACACCTCTTACCTCACCTGTAAGCCCTACTTCACCGAAGAAAACATCGTAAGGTTTTGTTGAAATATCACGAAAGCTGGAAGCGATACTAATAGCTACTGCTAAATCAATCGCCGGTTCATCCAGCTTTACTCCTCCAGCAACATTAAGGTAAGCATCCTGGTTCTGCAGGAACATGCCCATCCGCTTCTCCAGTACAGCGATAATGAGCGCCATCCGCTGGTGATCCATACCTGTACACATCCGCCGCGGGGAGGGGAAATGGGTGGCAGCGACAAGAGCCTGAAGCTCTACGAGCACTGGTCTAGTTCCTTCCATACTGGCCACGACGGTAGATCCGGCTACGCCGAGTGGACGTTCCGACAAGAAGAGTTCAGAAGGATTCTCTACCTCTGTTAGCCCCACTTCACCCATTTCGAAAATGCCGATTTCATTCGTAGAACCGAAGCGGTTTTTTACAGCCCGCAGAAGTCTATACGTATGATGCCGCTCTCCCTCAAAATACAGCACACAATCCACCATATGTTCAAGCATCCGTGGGCCTGCAATAGCTCCTTCCTTGGTGACATGCCCAACGAGAACTGTAGCAATTCCCCGAATCTTAGCGATACGCATAAATCTTGTCGTACATTCCCGAACCTGGGTCACACTGCCTGGCGCACTGGTTACTTCTGGCATAAATACAGTCTGAATCGAATCGATCACGAGAAATTGCGGCTGAATTTGTTCAATCGCTTCTTCTATGCTTTCCATATTCGTCTCACATAGTACATATAGCTCAGCTGACAACGCACCGAGGCGATCCGCGCGTAGCTTAGTTTGCCTTACCGATTCTTCGCCCGAAATGTACAGTACTCGCAATCCCTGAGTTGTCAGTGCATGCGACGTCTGTAATAAGAGCGTAGATTTACCGATTCCTGGGTCTCCCCCTACTAGCACCAGCGATCCTGGCACGATCCCCCCACCGAGAACACGGTTAAGCTCACCTATACCTGTCAGTATGCGCGGTTCCTTGTCACTTTCTATACTTATGATTGATTGTGCCTTTTCTTTACTATGAAAAATAGGGGCATTCATTCCCTGTGTTTTGACTACGCTTTCTGTTTCCTCCACCATGGAGTTCCAAGCTTGGCACCCAGGACATTTACCGAACCATTTTGGCGATTCGTATCCACAATCGGTGCAAAAAAATTTAGTTTTTGGTTTAGCCATTTGTTCTCCTTACGGTCCGAACTTTTAAATTGCGGATATTTTCTTCTAATGAAAGTTTACCATTTCTGCCCCTTTAACGAAAGGTCATTCGGAATTTGTACTAAATGTATATTTTAAAGAGATTAATTTACAACAAGTATAAACGCCTTCGGTGTCCTTATAAGGACGGTAAGCGTTTAAGCGAGAAATATAAGAAATAAAGTATTGTGTGAAACTTATACTTTCTTATATTTAAAAAAAGCTCTCGCCCCTCTATAAACTGAGGAGCGAAAGCTTTATTTATTCCGTTTTTTATTCGGTTTCTACTTCTTTTTCAAGCAATGGCGCTACTGGAGCATCCACTTTATTCACTACAAGTTCTCCGCCAACTTCATCAATGTTGAGTGAATCACCCTTTTGGATATTTCCTCTCAACAATTCCTCAGAGAGACGGTCCTCAATATGCTTCTGAATCGCACGACGCAATGGACGTGCACCAAAGGCTGGGTCGTAACCTTCCTTAGCTAAGAAAGCCTTCGCTGCATCTGTGAGTACGAAATCAACATCATATTCACGTAGCCGCTTGCGCAGTTCATCAGACATCAACGTAACAATTTCAGCAATATGCTTCTCATCAAGGGAGTGGAAGACGATGATTTCGTCAATCCGGTTCAAGAACTCAGGACGGAAGCTCTTCTTAAGCTCTTCCATAACCTTGCCCTTCATATTACCGTATTCTGCTCCGGCATCTTGTACAGCTGTGAATCCAAGTGTCGAATTCTTCTTGATCGCCTGTGCACCTACGTTAGAAGTCAGAATAATTAATGTATTACGGAAATCGACTACCCGTCCTTTAGAGTCAGTCAAACGACCATCTTCAAGAACTTGCAGCAAAATGTTGAATACTTCTGGGTGCGCTTTTTCAATTTCATCAAGCAGCACTACAGAATATGGTTTACGGCGTACCTTCTCCGTTAATTGGCCACCTTCTTCATAGCCAACATACCCAGGAGGGGCTCCGACTAAACGGGACGTGGAGTGCTTCTCCATGTATTCCGACATATCAATGCGGATGACCGCATTCTCATCGCCGAACATGGCTTCAGCCAGAGCACGAGCCAGCTCAGTTTTACCTACACCCGTTGGGCCCAAGAAAATGAAGGAACCCATTGGGCGTTTCGGATCTTTAAGACCCGCACGCGCACGGCGCAGCGCACGGCTAACCGCCTTAACGGCTTCGTCCTGACCGATCACTCGTTCATGTAGTAAAGCCTCCATGTTAAGCAGACGGTCTGTCTCCTCTTCCTTCAGCTTGCTTACAGGTATCCCTGTCCAGCTAGCTACGACCTGTGCGATATCTTCAGGTGTAACCTCAGAATCGGTGCGACCTTGTTTTTCTTTCCATTGGTTCTTCGTCGTATCAAGTTCTTCACGGATCTTTTGCTCTGTATCACGCAAGGCAGCCGCTTTTTCAAACTCTTGACTCTGAACTGCGGAATCTTTCTCCTTACGGATATCATCCAAGCGCATTTCCAGTTCCTTCAGATTTGGTGGTATGGTGTAAGAGTGAAGCCTTACTTTAGATCCCGCTTCATCGATAAGGTCAATCGCTTTATCTGGCAAGAAACGATCTGGAATGTAACGATCGGACAGCTTCACTGCTTCCACAATAGCTTCATCGGTAATCTTCACGCGGTGATGCGCTTCATAACGATCGCGAAGTCCGAACAAAATTTGGACCGCTTCCTCCGGAGACGGCTGATCCACCGTAATCGGTTGGAAACGACGCTCCAATGCAGCATCTTTTTCAATATATTTACGATATTCGTCAAGCGTAGTCGCGCCTATGCACTGAAGTTCTCCACGAGCTAAAGCCGGCTTCAGAATGTTAGAAGCGTCAATTGCACCTTCTGCGCCACCTGCCCCAATCAGAGTATGCAGCTCATCAATAAAGAGCACGATATTACCTGCTTGGCGAATCTCATCCATTATTTTCTTGAGGCGGTCTTCAAACTCACCGCGATATTTCGTACCAGCCACTACAGAGCCCATATCGAGCGTCATTACGCGTTTGTCGCGCAGCGTTTCTGGGATTTCATTATTGATAATCTTTTGTGCAAGTCCTTCAGCAATAGCTGTTTTACCAACCCCAGGTTCACCGATCAGTACCGGGTTATTCTTAGTCCGGCGACTCAGCACCTGAATAACACGTTCAATTTCCTTGCTACGGCCGATAACTGGATCTAGATTACCCTCCTTAGCATAGGCGGTCAAATCGCGCGCAAGACCATCTAGGGTCGGTGTGCTGACGTTAGCCGGAGTCCCACTATGACTAGAGGCAGCCTCGCTGCTTCCCAGAAGCTGTAGCACCTGTTGACGAGCTTTGTTCAAGCTGATGCCGAGGTTATTAAGCACACGAGCCGCGACACCTTCCCCTTCACGGATAAGTCCAAGCAGAATATGCTCAGTGCCGACATACGTATGACCCAACTTGCGGGCTTCGTCCATCGACAGCTCAATAACTTTTTTGGCGCGAGGAGTATAAGCAATGTTCGTAGGCTGTTCTTGGCCTCTGCCAATCAGTGTCTCCACTTCGTCCTGGATTTTCTCAAGACCCAGACCCAAAGCAATTAACGCCTTAGCAGCAATGCCGTCTCCTTCACGAATAAGTCCGAGCAAAATATGTTCTGTGCCAATATTGTTGTGTCCTAAACGAACAGCTTCTTCCTGCGCCAGCGCTAGCACTTTTTGTGCGCGTTCCGTAAATCTTCCAAACATCATATCTCCTGCACCTCCATGAATAATAAATATCTATATTAATGTTGTGTTCCCAGTGTCTCTCGGAGCAGTTTCGCCCGATACATATCTCGTTCAGTGGCGTTCAACTCATCACCGAACATCTTTTGCAGGAATCCTGGCTGTGTCTTAACGTTAAGTTCATTAAGCACTGAAATCGAAGGGCCTTCCAGAATGCCAAGGTCAACCCCAAGTCTCACATCAGACAGCCGTTGTGCAGATTCCTTAAGCTCCATAAGAGCTGCATAACACAAGATCCCATAAGAACGCTTCACTCGGTCCGTAATTCTCAGTGCGGAATCAACAAGCAACCGTTCACGGGCATTTCGCTCATGCTCAATAATCTGGGTGACTACACTGTGAAGGTTCTCTATAATTTCACTTTCCGTTTGACCGAGGGTGATCTGATTTGAAATTTGAAAGATGTTCCCTACTGCTTCGCTACCCTCACCGTAAATTCCTCTTACAGTCAATCCCACTTGATTCACTGCGGACAGAATGCGATTGATCTGATGAGTCATTACAAGCGCTGGTAGATGCAGCATCACCGATGCACGAAGCCCAGTGCCAACATTGGTGGGACAACTGGTCAAGTATCCTCTTTTATCATCAAAAGCGTAATTGACAGCTGCCTCGAATATATCATCGATCGCTGTCGCACGTTCCCATGCTTCTCTAACTTGAAGACCAGGAAACAGACATTGGATTCGCAGATGGTCCTCTTCGTTAATCATGATGCTGACCGACTCATCTTCATTTAATAATACAGCCGCGCCACGTGAATCATTAGCTAAATTAGGACTGATTAGATGCTTCTCGACCAGTACCTTTTTGTCCAGTTCATTCACTTCATCAAGCTTTAGAAGCTGAAAAGATCCGAAATCCGCAGCTACTTCCTCATGAAACACAGGGGCCAGCAGCTCTAATACCTCTTCCGATTGCTCTAAGGAAGCTATCATAGGGAACGGAAGATGCTCTAGATTACGGGCAATACGCATACGGCTGCTAATTACAATCTCGGAGTGACTACCTCCAGAGCGCATCCAATCACTAAGCGCTTGTTCAGTAAATCGGAGACTTGACATGTCATATCCCCCCTATATATCAAAGACTTTACTCTTGTACTATTTCTTTTTCAAGTCGGCGAATCTGATCCCGCAGCTCCGCTGCTGTCTCGAATTCTTCCTGTACAATACTTTGCTGTAATTCCTGCTTGAGTTCATCAATTTGGCGTCTAAACACAATCTGGGCTCCTGCACGTTTAGGAATCTTACCTACATGTGAGGTATTGCCATGCACTCGCTTAAAAAGCGGGTCCAGTGCGCTGTTAAAATATTTATAACAGGAGCTACAACCAAAACGGCCTAATTTACTAAACTGGGAGTACGTCATCCCACAATTCTCACATTGCAGACTCTGCGTAGTCTTCGTTGCAGCGGACTTCTCCTTGCCAGCGCCTTCAAGATCAAGCAGTCCTGACAGAAGACTGTGGATGGAGAATCCCCCAGCAGTTCCGGGAATCAGTTCACCCTTCTCCCGTGCACAGCTCTCGCAGATATGAAACTCCGTCTTCTCTCCATTCACGATCTTAGTGAAGTGGAGTGTTGCCGGCTTGACGCCACATTCCTGGCATTGCATAAGCGAAAGCCCCTCCCTTATGGTTGACAATTATTTGCCTAACAAAGAGATTAACATCGCCTTCATAATCTTGGCACGAATCTCATCCCGGTATGGAATCTTAACCGTTAGGCATTCCCGAGAAACAGCAGCGCGCATAAGACACGCTTCACGCTTACTAAGAAAACCAGCTTCCTCCAGCTGATAAATCAAACCTTCAGCAGCGTTCTGATCAATCCCGCCACCTATTGTATGGTTTAAATGGGCATGCAGTGCCACGTTTGGTGGCAATTCAAAACGTTGAATACGAATATATCCCCCGCCACCACGCTTACTTTCCACCACATAACCTTTTTCCAGAGTAAAGCGTGTACTGATGACATAATTGATCTGTGACGGTACGCATGAGAACTGGTCCGCCAGGTCATTTCGCTGGATTTCCACCGTACCTTCGGGACTTTCATGCAAAATATTCTTCAGATATTGTTCAATAATATCAGAGATATTGCGCATCACTCATCCTCCAGTGCTTATAGCTTTATTATATCGCTTGCGGCTTGCATTCATAAAAACAATAATCTTTAATTGAACTTAAACATTGCGGATAATCCACACGTTCAGAGGATCGGATCAATGTCATTATGTTGCGTTGACTTTGACTTTCTTTGACTTTTTAATATTATAACATATTCTGTACTAATTCCAAGTGGATTCTCTTATTTTTCACTTTTTTCGGCTAATGTATTCGGAAATAAAGAACTCTCCCAACATCTTTCGAAGGGAGAGCCTAATTTTTGTCAAGTATAAACGCCTTCGGCGTCCTTATTAGGACGATAAGCGTTTAAGCGAGAAATATAAAGATAAAGTATAGCGTGAAACTTATACTTTCTTATATTTTTAAAAATAATCAAATAATGCGGTCTCTGCTCGAGGTAGAATTTCTTCGAACCACTCCAGTGCCGCTGGCTGGCCTGTGACACTTCCATAACGAACCATTTCAATTGGACGTTTGTATCCAAGCATCAAGGCCGTCAATGTGCCTATGTCACAGCTTAAGTCTGCTTCTGTCCGTTCCCCTTCAAATCGTATCAAAGTAGCGGATCCCTCATTAGAGATATTCCATTCCCACAATCCATCATTCCAAGGTGCATATTTGTCTTCGATATATATAACCTGTTTCTTCTGGCTACCGTGTCCTCTAAAGGTGTAACTTTCAATGAATGCCTTGGCGTTAACAATGCGCCCCATAAAATAAGGATAATTCTCCTGCCCTATACGCGGATCTGGCAAAAAGAAGGGTAACATGTCGTCCGAAGGCACCAGCTTTAACGATGCACCAGTCACCATTGAATCGTGGTTCGCAAGAAATGTCCACAGCCCCTGCCGAGCTTGTTCGTTCAAAAAAACAAATTCATCAATGACCAGTTCTCTGTTCTCTACCTTATACAGCACGTATCCCTCTGGTTCACCACTCATGGAGTAAAACACTGCACTTTTTCCTTCATCATTCAAAACAGAGTTCTCCCACCAGTCCAAATCTCGCTTTAGTGTCCCGTTATATCTGACAGCGAATCGATTATATAAACTATCCAATACTTCAATATCTTTTATGTCCCGTTTAACTTTACCCTCAACTTCAACTTTCTTGGGAAATTTCGCTACAGGAATAGAGTATTTCTTATATTCACAGTAGATCTCCCAGCCAAATTTACGATAAAACGGAATCAAGAACGGGTGTAGAAAAGAGAGCGTTTGACCCGCCTCATTCATCGTATGCAGCGCATGAGAAAGTAGATTTGCCACATGTCCTTGTCTACGGTTCTCTGGCCATGTCGCTACTCCGGCAATACCACCCATAGGTACCACTCTGCCCTGTATGTACACTTGGAAAGGAATAATCGTCAATTTAGCTTCCAATGTCCCGTCCTCAAAAGCACCCCATACCCGTTCTGGCTTGAAACTTTTCTTAGCACTTTCCCGTTTTTCACTAGGTAACTTGTATTGAAAAGCATATTCTGACAAGTTCATGCTGGCATCGAACTCTTCTGGACGTAGTTGTCTTATTACCACAAACTCACCTCATCCTTTATTAAATTACATTTAGGATAAGTATAACAAGAGCGCCTATTGTGCGCTAATCTATTGCATTATTTATAACTTTATTTTTAGTTATCCACAGCTCTATGCGGTTTTAAAAATAGTCTTGAAATCTTGTCCCATCCAAGTTAAAATAGTTATCCACTTATCAATAGCGCTATCCACATAATCCCGGCTATATCCACAGCAACCCGTGTATTACTTAGGTTTTCTGTTGACAGATCCACATAAATATGTATTTAATCCACACTATTTAGGGATTATTTCTCTTTCGTTCGTCTATCCACATGTGCGTAACTTTTCTGAAAAATAATAACATTATCCACAAGTTTTCCACAGATTATAATAAACGCAAAAAAGCCACTGTCGATTACTCAACAGTGGTCTAAATTTGCTTGGCGGCGTCCTACTCTCCCAGGACCCTTCGGTCCAAGTACCATCGGCGCTGGAGGGCTTAACGGTCGTGTTCGGGATGGGTACGCGTGGAACCCCTCCGCTATCGCCACCAAACATGCGTCTGTGAAACAGACGCTGCCCGCGTGAAATTTCGTTCATCACCAGAAGTGTGAATGAATTTCTTAGCGTGTTACAGGCTTGATGCCTGAAAACTGAATCCGAATTGAATTTGCGTTTTAAATATAGGATAAGCCCTCGACCGATTAGTATTGGTCAGCTCCATGCATTACTGCACTTCCACCTCCAACCTATCTACCTCGTCGTCTTCAAGGGGTCTTACTAATTGGGAAATCTCATCTTGAGGGGGCTTCACGCTTAGATGCTTTCAGCGCTTATCCCGTCCGTACGTAGCTACCCAGCCATGCTTCTGGCGAAACAACTGGTGCACCAGCGGTACGTCCATCCCGGTCCTCTCGTACTAAGGACAGCTCCTCTCAAATTTCCTGCGCCCACGACAGATAGGGACCGAACTGTCTCACGACGTTCTGAACCCAGCTCGCGTACCGCTTTAATGGGCGAACAGCCCAACCCTTGGGACCTACTTCAGCCCCAGGATGCGATGAGCCGACATCGAGGTGCCAAACCTCCCCGTCGATGTGGACTCTTGGGGGAGATAAGCCTGTTATCCCCAGGGTAGCTTTTATCCGTTGAGCGATGGCCCTTCCATGCGGTACCACCGGATCACTAAGTCCGACTTTCGTCCCTGCTCGACTTGTAGGTCTCGCAGTCAAGCTCCCTTATGCCTTTGCACTCTTCGAATGATTTCCAACCATTCTGAGGGAACCTTGGAACGCCTCCGTTACTCTTTAGGAGGCGACCGCCCCAGTCAAACTGCCCGCCTGACACGGTCCCCGTACCCGGTAAGGGTACTAGGTTAGAACCTAGATACGATCAGGGTGGTATCCCAACGGCGCCTCCACCGAAGCTTGCGCTCCGATTTCTACGGCTCCCACCTATCCTGTACAGATCGTACCCAAATTCAATATCAAGCTGCAGTAAAGCTCCATGGGGTCTTTCCGTCTTGTCGCGGGTAACCTGCATCTTCACAGGTATTAAAATTTCACCGGATCTCTCGTTGAGACAGCGCCCAAGTCGTTACGCCATTCGTGCGGGTCAGAATTTACCTGACAAGGAATTTCGCTACCTTAGGACCGTTATAGTTACGGCCGCCGTTTACTGGGGCTTCGGTTCATAGCTTCGGGTTACCCCTAACCACTCCCCTTAACCTTCCAGCACCGGGCAGGCGTCAGCCCGTATACTTCGCCTTGCGGCTTCGCACAGACCTGTGTTTTTGCTAAACAGTCGCTTGGGCCTTTTCACTGCGGCCCCCTCGTGCTATTCACACTACCGGGGCACCCCTTCTCCCGAAGTTACGGGGTCATTTTGCCGAGTTCCTTAACGAGAGTTCTTCCGCGCGCCTTAGAATTCTCTTCTCGCCTACCTGTGTCGGTTTGCGGTACGGGCACCTTCTCCTGGCTAGAGGCTTTTCTTGGCAGTGTGAGATCATGACCTTCGCTACTATAATTTTCGCTCCCCATCACAGCCCAGCCTTAACGATGTGCGGATTTGCCTACACATCAGCCTCACTGCTTAGACGGACATATCCATCAGTCCGCGTCACTACCCTCCTGCGTCACCCCATCGCTCATAGCGGATTACGGTGGTACAGTAATTTCAAACTGTTGTCCTTCGACTACGCCTTTCGGCCTCGCCTTAGGTCCCGACTTACCCTGAGCGGACGAGCCTTCCTCAGGAAACCTTGGGCTTTCGGCGGATCAGATTCTCACTGATCTTTTCGTTACTCATACCGGCATTCTCACTTGTATGCTGTCCAGCGCTCCTTACGGTACACCTTCAACCCACATACAACGCTCCCCTACCCCAGATACATACGTATCTAGCCATAGCTTCGGTGGTGTGTTTAGCCCCGTTACATTTTCGGCGCAGAGTCACTCGACCAGTGAGCTATTACGCACTCTTTCAATGGTGGCTGCTTCTAAGCCAACATCCTGGTTGTCTGTGCAACTCCACATCCTTTCCCACTTAACACACACTTGGGGACCTTAGCTGATGGTCTGGGCTGTTTCCCTTGACAATGGATCTTAGCACTCACTGTCTGACTCCCGGCAATAAGTATATGGCATTCGGAGTTTGACTGATCTTGGTAACCCTTGCGGGCCCCGCAACCAATCAGTGCTCTACCTCCACTACTCTTATACCGAGGCTAGCCCTAAAGCTATTTCGGGGAGAACCAGCTATCTCCGAGTTCGATTGGAATTTCTCCGCTACCCCCACCTCATCCCCGCATTTTTCAACATGCGTGGGTTCGGGCCTCCAGTGCGTGTTACCGCACCTTCACCCTGGACAGGGGTAGATCACACGGTTTCGGGTCTACGTCCACATACTAAATCGCCCTATTCAGACTCGCTTTCGCTGCGGCTCCGTCTTCTCGACTTAACCTTGCATGTTAAACGTAACTCGCCGGTTCATTCTACAAAAGGCACGCCATCACCCATAGATAGGGCTCTGACTTTTTGTAAGCACACGGTTTCAGGTTCTATTTCACTCCCCTTCCGGGGTGCTTTTCACCTTTCCTCACGGTACTGTTTCACTATCGGTCGCCAGGTAGTATTTAGCCTTAGCAGATGGTCCTGCTGGATTCATACGGGGTTTCACGTGCCCCGCACTACTCGGGATCCGTCTCGGAGAGAACACAGTTTAGGCTACAGGGCTTTTACCTCTATCGCGGGCCTTTCCAGACCTCTTCACCTACCATATTCCTTTGTAACTCCATGTGAGACGTCCCACAACCCCTAAGAGCAAGCTCTTAGGTTTAGGCTGTTCCGCGTTCGCTCGCCGCTACTAACGGAATCACTATTGTTTTCTCTTCCTCAGGGTACTTAGATGTTTCAGTTCCCCTGGTCTGCCTCTACATCTCCTATGTGTTCAGAGATGAGTAACTGCGAATTACCACAGCTGGGTTTCCCCATTCGGACACCCCCGGATCAAAGCTTGCTTACAGCTCCCCGAGGCAGTTTCGTTGTTCGCCACGTCCTTCGTCGGCTCCTGGCGCCTAGGCATCCTCCGTGTGCTCTTATTAGCTTAACCTTGATTTTTCCGCAGGAAAATATCATACAATGACATTTCTTTTGGAATCATCTCACTAATAACATTTACTTGTTTGCACAAGTTGCTAAAAGATGTTCTAAAACGCAAATTCGTTTCGGTATCCAGTTTTCAAGGATCAAGATAAAACTATTCTAGACATAACAAATAGATGAAGTTTGTTGGTGGAGCCAAGCGGGATCGAACCGCTGACCTCCTGCTTGCAAGGCAGGCGCTCTCCCAGCTGAGCTATGGCCCCGCAAATTCCATCAAAACCGAACAAATGGATACGCGTTAAATGATTGTGGAAGTTAAACTTCCGATTTGAATGTCTTCATTGCAGAAGACGATTCTCCATAGAAAGGAGGTGATCCAGCCGCACCTTCCGATACGGCTACCTTGTTACGACTTCACCCCAATCATCTACCCCACCTTCGGCGGCTGGCTCCCTTGCGGGTTACCCCACCGACTTCGGGTGTTGTAAACTCTCGTGGTGTGACGGGCGGTGTGTACAAGACCCGGGAACGTATTCACCGCGGCATGCTGATCCGCGATTACTAGCAATTCCGACTTCATGCAGGCGAGTTGCAGCCTGCAATCCGAACTGAGACCGGCTTTGATGGGATTGGCTTCACCTCGCGGTTTCGCTTCCCGTTGTACCGGCCATTGTAGTACGTGTGTAGCCCAGGTCATAAGGGGCATGATGATTTGACGTCATCCCCACCTTCCTCCGGTTTGTCACCGGCAGTCACTCTAGAGTGCCCAACATTACTTGCTGGCAACTAAAGTTAAGGGTTGCGCTCGTTGCGGGACTTAACCCAACATCTCACGACACGAGCTGACGACAACCATGCACCACCTGTCTCCTCTGTCCCGAAGGCCGCCACTATCTCTAGTGGATTCAGAGGGATGTCAAGACCTGGTAAGGTTCTTCGCGTTGCTTCGAATTAAACCACATACTCCACTGCTTGTGCGGGTCCCCGTCAATTCCTTTGAGTTTCAGTCTTGCGACCGTACTCCCCAGGCGGAGTGCTTACTGTGTTAACTTCGGCACCAAGGGTATCGAAACCCCTAACACCTAGCACTCATCGTTTACGGCGTGGACTACCAGGGTATCTAATCCTGTTTGCTCCCCACGCTTTCGCGCCTCAGCGTCAGTTACAGCCCAGAAAGTCGCCTTCGCCACTGGTGTTCCTCCACATATCTACGCATTTCACCGCTACACGTGGAATTCCACTTTCCTCTTCTGTACTCAAGCCACCCAGTTTCCAGTGCGACCTTAGGTTGAGCCCAAGGTTTAAACACCAGACTTAAATAGCCGCCTGCGCGCGCTTTACGCCCAATAATTCCGGACAACGCTTGCCCCCTACGTATTACCGCGGCTGCTGGCACGTAGTTAGCCGGGGCTTTCTTCTCAGGTACCGTCACTCCGATAGCAGTTACTCTACCGGACGTTCTTCCCTGGCAACAGAGCTTTACGACGAAAACCTTCATCACTCACGCGGCGTTGCTCCGTCAGGCTTTCGCCCATTGCGGAAGATTCCCTACTGCTGCCTCCCGTAGGAGTCTGGGCCGTGTCTCAGTCCCAGTGTGGCCGTTCACCCTCTCAGGTCGGCTACGCATCGTCGCCTTGGTGGGCCGTTACCCCACCAACTAGCTAATGCGCCGCAGGCCCATCCCTCAGTGACAGATTGCTCCGTCTTTCATTCTTTCTTCAGGAGAAAAAAGAAATTATCCGGTATTAGCTACCGTTTCCGGTAGTTATCCCAGTCTAAGGGGCAGGTTGCCTACGTGTTACTCACCCGTCCGCCGCTAAGTTACTTTGAAAGCAAGCTTTCAAAGTAACTCCGCTCGACTTGCATGTATTAGGCACGCCGCCAGCGTTCGTCCTGAGCCAGGATCAAACTCTCCAATTAGTATTGAAAAGAGCGATATGCTCATTTTGAAACTGACGATTCATTAAATGAATCTTTTTAAAAATTAACGCGTTCCATTTGTTCAGTTTTCAAAGAACTTGCCCCTGGCATTTCGACATTCAATGTCTCTTGCACAGGAATTATAGTATATCATGTTGTCGTATTTCTTGTCAACTTATTTTTTTCATCGTTTGTGTTTCGTTTGTTCGATGCGTCATAAGCACAAGAGATAATATACCATGCTGTCATTGTGTTTGCAAGCTTTTTTTCAAATAAAAATAATCAACGTATAAATACTTTCAAACCAACACAAATTGATTCCAATAATACTTGATTTATGGCTAAATAGATTTATCGAAATCCCATGTATTACCTTCTACTTATTAGTACAGAGAGGAGTCTGAATGAAAAACAATCCTACATCTGCTGCGACCCCAATAAACACCAAGGACAAGGAGCAGCGTAATCTGCAGCAAGCAACAATCTATAAGATTTTGCTGGCAGTCAGCTTTGTTCATTTATTTAACGATTCTATTCAGGCAGTCATCCCTGCAATCTTCCCTATTCTCAAAGATAACTTAATGCTCTCCTTTGCTCAGATTGGGTGGATCTCCTTTGCCCTAAACATGACGTCCTCAGTTATTCAGCCAGTCATCGGGTATGCGGCTGATCGCAAGCCTCGTCCTATATTGTTACCGCTGGGTATGTGCAGCACATTTTTAGGCGTACTTTTATTGGCTTATGCCAACAACTATATCCTTGTATTGTTCTCCGTCATGCTTATCGGCTTCGGCTCTGCCACCTTTCATCCAGAAGGCATGCGTGTTGCTCATATGGCCGCTGGTCAACGGAAGGGACTGTCGCAATCTATTTTTCAAGTCGGCGGTAATGCTGGGCAATCTTTAGGTCCAATGCTTACGAAATGGATATTCATCCCCTTTGGGCAGATTGGAGCACTGGGTTTCACTATTGTCGCTGCTGCAGGAATCGCCGTTCAGACCTATGTCGCTCGGTGGTATCGGGAGATGCTGGATGCTGGATATACGTTTCATAAGAAATCAACGGCTCGCGCAATCGATCCTGCCCGCCGCAAAAGTATTCGAAAAGCAACGATCATCCTTGTGTTCCTAGTTTTTGTGAGGTCTTGGTACGGCGCTTCTATCGGCAGTTATTATGCCTTCTATTTAATGGACAAATATCAAATGTCGCTCGATAACGCCCAAATCTATATTTTTATGTATCTGGCAGCTGGAGCTGTCGGTACATTTTTCGGAGGCCCACTGGCGGACCGCTTCGGACGGCGTAATCTCATTCTTCTCTCTATGGTCGGAACAGTGCCCTTCGCGCTGGCTCTACCCTTTGTGAGCCAAATGTGGGTAGCCATACTACTGCTTTTTGGTGGTTTCATCCTTCTATCTAGCTTCTCTGTAACAGTGATCTATGCTCAAATGCTTTATCCAGGCAATATCGGAACGGTCTCAGGGTTAATCACTGGTCTTGCTTTTGGGCTCGGCGGAATTGGCTCCTTGGTACTCGGCAATCTAATAGACAGCATAGGCATTTCAAAAGTATTTATTGCTTGTGGTTTCCTACCTCTTCTTGGTTTCCTGACCCTCCTGCTTCCTCGAGATGAGAAACTAGAAGAATGGGCGGCTCAATAACATCAATAACATCAATAACCACTTAAAGCCTTACTCATTACTGTTGAAAATAGAGCGGCAGCCTTCCCACTGCCCTCAGTCATATGATTATCCTTATTGGTACGATCAAACCCCATCCACACCGCAGCTGTCCATTCCGAAGTATAACCAACAAACCACAGATCCCGATTGGCTTTCTTGCTTACGCCTGACAGGTCCAATTGGGTTGTTCCGGTTTTCCCCGCTACAGGTCTGTTCATTTGCGCTTTTTTGCCTGTTCCTTCATTGACCACATTACGTAGCATAATCGTCATTGCGTCCGCGGTTCTTTGCGATATTACCTGACGTGATTCAGTGGGATGTGTGTATACGACTTTTCCTTTTGCATCCGTTATCGTGCGAACCATATGGGCGTCATAGAATTTACCGCCATTGGCAAAGACGCCGTAGGCTTGTGTCATTTTAAGTGGAGATACTCCGTTATGAAGCCCTCCCAACGCTATCGATAAGTGGTTATCCTCCTCCGTCAGTACAATTCCTAATTTGGCTGCGAATTGTCGCGCATAAGTGATCCCTACCTGCTTCAAAAGCCATACTGCTGGCGCATTTATGGATTTTTGCAATGCGGTGTTCATTGTGATCTGACCTTGGTACACACCATTCAAGTTCTCAGGTACATAGTTGCCATAAGCGTATTTACGGTCGGACAATATGCTGTTTGGGCTATACTTTCCGCTCTCGAGTGCAGGTCCAAAATCAATGATAGGCTTAAAGCTGGAGCCTGGCTGCCGCGCATCAATAGTAGCCCTGTTCAAGCTCCCCTCGTTTTGTTCGCGCCCACCGATCAGTGCCACTACTTCACCTGTACGATGATCCATTATGGTCATAGCCGCTTCCACCTGCTGATCTTTTCCGTCAGGGGGGAAAGAAGCACCATTAAGAAAAGCCTGCTCCATCGCCTGCTGTGCTTTGATGTTCAACCCTGTAACGATAGTGTATCCACCCGTTCGAAGCTCTTCCACTGACTTTCCGGTGATCTGGGCCGCTTCTTTAAGCGTAGCATCCACATAATGCACGCCAATGACTTCTTCTTTGTTCGCAGCGGGAGCTTGATACTGCTTATCTCTAGCCTCAATCATTTGTTCATCAGTGATAAGTCCTTGATCTAGCATGATCTGTAGAACGAGATTCCTTCTTGTTTTGGATAATGTACTATTATCTATCGGATTATAAATAGACGGTCCTTTAGGGATTCCCGCTAGGGTAGCTATTTGCCATATCTCTAGTTTATTTAAATCTGATATGCCGAAGTAACGCTCCGCAGCTGCCTTTACTCCATATTGTCCTCGTCCCATATAAATCTGATTGAGGTAAAGTCCAAGAATCTCACGTTTAGTGAGCTGCCTCTCCAATGCAAGAGCAATGGATGCCTCATTTAGCTTGCGTATTACATTCTTATTTCTGTTCAGATAAAGATTGCGAGCAAGCTGCTGAGTGATGCTACTTCCGCCCTCAGAGAGATCCATATCCACAATATTATTTAAAAAAGCGCGAGAAATCCCTTTGTAATCCAGTCCCTGATGGTTGTAAAAACGGCGGTCCTCCACTGCTAGAAAGGTATTTATTAGTAATGCAGGCATCTCCTCCAGCTCCGCTGAAAGTCTATACCCAGAGCCCGGTAAAGGGATCATCCGTAATATCGTCCCATCCGAGGCCTTAATGATGCTCGATTCCGGCAGTTGAAGTTTATCCTCTTGCTGTTTAACCACTTGTCCGCCGTATTGAAAGACATAAAGCAAACCCACGAGCGCTATTATTATTCCGATGACACTCATATCAAATAATAAATACCCCAGACGGAGTATACGGGTGCGCACAATCCATATGCGATCATTGTCTGAACGGGCTACACTTTGTTTTTTTTCGGTAACGGTACTCATGATTCAAT
Source organism: Paenibacillus sp. FSL K6-0276 (assembly GCF_037977235.1). NCBI lineage: Bacteria > Bacillati > Bacillota > Bacilli > Caryophanales > Paenibacillaceae > Paenibacillus > Paenibacillus sp. FSL K6-0276. Next base: position 5,566,331 of record NZ_CP150276.1, read on the forward strand.
AATCAGGTTCTCTAGGAACCGCTCCATACTACGAGCTTCAACATTCGCTGCTTCAAGAAGTACTTGGATTTCCATCCCATTATCCGTATTATCAGCCTCTTCCACCTCACGGAGTGTACGGAGAATTGCCCGAGTCCTTATCAATAAAGCTACAGCTGGCGTTTCTTCCAACGTCCCCGGTGCTTCGCCTCTATCTGGAACTTCAATTCTTTGCATGCGATTCAGGTTAGAAGCGATTTGGCCCAATTCTCCTCCAGAGAGGACCTTGATTTCTTGTGTAGTCCCCTTGACTGCTAACTCCGAGGTCCCAACCAATACCGTGTGCAGATCGTCGGCAATCTTCTGTGAACGGAGAATAAACAACCCACTGAAGATTAGAACAAATAAAACAATGGCGCAGGGGGTTTTGCCAATATGGTTAATGATCCAGTGGATAAGACGGACAAAAAAGACTCCTGATTGCCCTGAATAATGAGAATACAGCAAAGTAACTACCCGTAGGACAGCAAAAAGAAAGGCAGCACTCAAGAGAGCACTCCCCATGAAAATATATAGAAAGCTGATGCGAACCGTCTGAAGTCTATGCATTGTAGTTCCCTCCTTGTGCTCACAAGGATATCTTCCAAATCTTAAGAACCTGCCATGAGTTTTCTTAAGATTCTATGAAGAATGGGAAACAGGTAATGAAATCCGTCCGAAGAGGTGAGCTTTCTACATAAATAACGCCATTGTGGCGTTCGATAATACTTTTTGAAATGGCAAGACCTAAGCCTGAACCGCCTGTATGCTGTGAACGAGACTTCTCTGCCCGATAGAATCGTTCAAAAATAAACGAAATATCGCTCTCCGCAATCATTTCTCCAAAATTGCTAACGCGGACAACCGCTTCATTTCCCTTTTTACTGAAACCAATCTCTACTTTCCCACCGCTTCTACCGTAACGGATCGCGTTCGTAATCAAGTTCTCATAAGCACGAACTAGCTCTTTAGGGGAAGCCTTTATCCATAACTCATCAGCTTGGTCATCGATCTCATAGGTCATTTCAGCCTTTGTTAGTTCGGGAACCGACTCCTCGGCTAACTGCCGTATAAATGCTTTTAAATCCAATCGTTCCAGAACCAGAGGATATTCTCCACTATTAACACGTGTGTATTCAAAAAGATCGTCGATCAATTTACGCAGTACAAGGGATTTGGTATAGGCTATACTCACGTAATATCTTATTTCTGCTTCTTCCTGACATCGATCTTGTTCGATATATTCTAGAAAGCCGAGGACTGAGGTAAGTGGGGTCCTTAAATCGTGTGAAACGCCGGTGATCAAATCATTTTTCGCATTCACGGCTTTACGTTCCTCCTCCACGGAGTGCTGCAAACGCTCAGCCATTTCATTAATATTCTCAGCCAACACACCCAGCTCGTCCGATGTTCTGACCTCAATTCGGTGCGACATCCCTGAGCTTGTGATTTCTCGAATCCCTTTTGTGATCTCCTCCAGATACAACACCACTTTACGAGTATAGATAAAAAAGAACAGCAAAAAGCTAACAATACCAGCTGCAGTCAGTAGTGGCATAGATCCAATATGATTAATAATCCAGCGCAGGATAAAAGAATAAGGAGCTGATTCTGAGGCTGGGTTTAGATAGATCATGAAGTTAACGAGCTGGTAGCCAGCAAACAGCAGTAATCCACCTGAAAGCACACTAAGCAAAAAAGCGAATATAAACTTCCAGCGAATCGTTGTTATATATTTGGAATTCAAGAAGCCTCACCTAATCCTTTCAGGAAGGTCCATCTAATTTATATCCGACTCCCCAGACAGTCTGTATGTAACGGGGGCGCTTTGAATCCACTTCAATTTTGTCGCGGAGGTTACGAATATGTACCATAACAGTATTACCTCCATCTAAAAATGGTTCATTCCACACTTTATCGTAAATCTGCTCTAAGCTGAGCACTTGACCTTGGTGCCTTGCCAAAAGCTCTAAAATAGAAAATTCCCGCGGGGTCAGCTTAATCTTCTGCTGGTCTACATACACCTCATGCTTAGACGTATCTATAGTTAAATCTTCAAAGCTCAGCTTGCTATCGTTCAAGATATTACTATCCTTATTAAATCCGTGATAACGACGAAGATGTGACTTTACACGTGCAACAATCTCTAGAGGATTAAAAGGTTTGCCCACGTAGTCATCCGCTCCAATGCTAAGTCCGGAGATCTTGTCCATATCCGTGTTTTTAGCTGAAAGGATGATAATCGGCATCTTCCGCTCTTCACGGATCTTCATACATGCTACTAGTCCATCCATCTTAGGCATCATGACATCAAGAATAATTAAATCTACTTCTTCCTTCTGTAGACACTCCAGCGCTTGCATCCCATCATAAGCCTTAAGCAACCGATAGCCCTCATTACAGAGATAAATCGATAACAGCTCTACAATTTCCTTCTCATCATCTACTAACAATATCGTTTCTCTCTTCACAGGAGGGGTTTCCTTTCAAATATAGTAATAATATCTATAGCTTATATATTAGCAGATCAATCGAACGATTTTCCTTAAAAAGATATTCTTACTTATAATCGGGTGCCATAAGTGGTTTACGCAAAAAAGGACCTAGCTCCTCTCGTACTTAAACGAAATGGAGCTGGCCCCTTTTGGAATCAAAATAACTATGCTTACATCTCCAGCAGTCGAATCAGCTCATCTTCATCCTCAATGACCTGAATGCCTAGTTGCTGCGCTTTGGCCAGTTTGCTACCTGCCTTCTCGCCGGCAATAACCAAATCCGTCTTCTTGGATACACTTCCGGATACCTTCGCTCCGAGTGCTTCTAAGCGTTCAGCCGCTTCTTCGCGCGTAAGCTTTTGTAATGAACCGGTCAACACTACGGTTTTGCCACTAAAGAAGGAATCCGTGCTAATAGGCCGTTGTGCCTCTGGAGCCTTCGCTTCAATCCCAAGCTCACGCAACCGAGCAACGTTCGCCACTACAACAGGATCTGCAAAGAAGTTAACAATGCTCTCGGCAACAATTCCACCAATGTCCGGTAATCCAGCAAGCTCCTCGGCATTCGCCTGCATCACAGCATCCAAATCGCGGAAATGATCAGCCAGCATTTTGGTTGTTGCCTTTCCAGTGTTGGGAATACCTAGTGCAAACAGGAACGAGGCGAGATCGCGCTCTTTGCTATCTTCTAAAGCTTGCAGCAAATTCTGTGCTTTTTTCTCACCAAAACGGTTCAGCTCCACAAGCTGATCAAAGGTCAATTCATACAGATCCGCAGAGTCATGTACATTAAGCTCATCGTAGAGCTGACCTGCCGTCTTCTCACTGAACGTCTCGATATCCATCGCATCACGCGAAGCGAAATGGGTAATCCGACTGATAATTTGCGGTCTACAATTCAGCTTATTGTTGCAAAAAAGATGCGCACCGCGCATTTCCAGTGGATATCCGCAAGACGGGCAGTCCTCAGGGAAAATAATCTCTCCGCCGTCATTTTCTTCAGTCACTTTACCCAGGATCTCAGGGATAACATCATTAGAACGCCGAATAAATACTCGTGAGCCTAGTGCGAATTTCAAGTTCTTACGCTCAATATCGCCCACATTATTTAATGTACAGTTTTGTACAGTAACCCCGGCAAGTTCTACCGCCTCAACACGAGCCAGCGGAGTCACTTTACCTGTACGTCCTACATTCCAGCTAACAGACTCAAGCACGGTCGTTGTTTCTTCGGCCTCAAATTTATAAGCCACTGCCCAGCGTGGGAACTTATCAGTGTAACCAAGTACTTCACGGATACGGAAATCCGTCACCTTGATCACAGCCCCATCAATGAGGTAATCAAGTCCTGAACGACTCTCCTCGATTCCCGCAAGCTGCTCCGTCACATCATCGAAATCATTACAGTAAGTCAGATAAGGATTCACTTTGAATTTGTTATTCCGCAGAAAATCCATCATCTCCTGATGATCAGCGAACTCTACCCCTTCTGCAAAACCTACATTGTAGAAATAAGCATTCAAACGACGTTCTGCAGTAGTCTTCGGATTTAGATTGCGCAGAGCACCTGCCGCCGCATTACGCGCATTCTTAAGCGGCTCTGCAGCCCGTGTATTATAATCTGCTAGCACAGACAGATTCATAATCCCTTCACCCTGGACCTCAATGACCCCTTCTTTAAAAGGAATCGTTAATGGAACAGACTTAATGGTCTTCACTTGTGCAAGTATTCCTTCACCCACTACACCGTTGCCGCGCGTCGATGCTTGTTCGAGAACACCATTCCGATAGGTTAGATTCAGCGTTAAGCCATCAAACTTCAGTTCTACTGCATAACACGGATCAGGAAGAGGTTTATCAGGGTTCTTAAGATTGTACTCATTCACTAAGCGAAGTACCCGCGTATTCCAGCTCCGAAGCTGTTCAATATTCTGTGCTTTATCCAGACTCCAAAGCGGAGCCAGATGCCGATGCGGCGTGAAGCCCTTAAGCAGTTCTCCTCCTACACGTTGTGTAGGAGAATCCGGTAACACGAAGCCACTTTCGCTCTCCAGCGCTACAAGCTTGTCGTATAAAACATCGTATTCCTTATCGCTGACTAGCGGTGCATCCAGCGTGTAGTAGTGGTAATTATAGTTATTTAATTCTGCAACAAGCTCTTCCATCACATGCATAGCATCCATGCAGGTACATCCCTCCGTCAATAAGTGTCCCACGGTTAGCGTGGGCTAAATATCCGTTCGTTAATCGTTCCCTACTTTTATTCCACCTTGGTAATCGGTGCAAACCCTGCAAGCAGTCGTTTCACACCCACTGGTGCTGGAAAAGCAATCTGCAACTCCGTGTCATTCCCGGTGCCCTTAACGGCCACAACGGTGCCAGTGCCCCATTTGCCGTGGGAAACCTTGTCTCCCGCTTTGTAATCGCCAGTAGCTGCAGCCCCTGCTCCGGGAGCACGCTGTGCGCCTCCGGAGGTTACGGTCACGCTGCTCTTGCTTGTCGCCGCTGACGCTGTGCTTCCGCCGCCCGCCGGCGTAGCTCCGGCGACTCCGCTTCGGCCACCGAAGTTCCCACGGCCACCGCCGCTAAAGCCGCGTCCGCCGTAAGCACCGCCTACATCCGCGCCTCCGCGTTGGAAGCGGTCCTGAGTCTTAACGGTATCTTCCTTCAGTTCTTCCGGAATCTCCTCCAAGAAGCGGGACGGTTGGTTCGCCGTCGTCCGCCCAAAGAGCGTACGCATCCGCGCGCAGGAGAGAAACAGTTGTTTCTCAGCGCGGGTGATTCCTACATACGCAAGCCGGCGTTCCTCTTCGAGCTCGTCGTTGTCCTGGAAGGCACGGCTATGCGGGAACACGCCTTCTTCCATCCCGACAATAAATACCGTTGGAAACTCCAAACCTTTGGCGCTGTGCATCGTCATCAGGACAACAGCGTCACTACGGTCCTCTTCATCATCATTCACACTATCAATATCTGCGATAAGTGCAAGATCTGTGAGGAAGGAGACCAGCGACTTGTCCTCGTTATTCTTTTCAAACTCCATAGTCACGGACAAGAACTCATCGATATTCTCTAGTCGCGAGCGAGATTCGAGTGTGTTTTCATTTTGCAGCTCCAAACGGTACTGCGACATCTCTAGTATTTTTTCCGTCAGTTCAGTTACAGACAGAAACTCCACCATACGGTGTAGAGCTTCAATCATATCGTAGAACTCTACTAGCATATTCCGTGTCCGCCCAGCAAAGCCCAAATCATCTACAGTTTGCAGTACGCGAAAAATAGAAACACCACGCTCACCAGCCGCAGCTGCCAGCTTGCCAACCGTTGTATCGCCTAATCCCCGCTTAGGAACATTAATAATACGCGTCAGGCTGATATCATCATCAGGGTTAGACAACAGGCGTAAATACGCGAGCAGATCCTTGATTTCTTTACGATCATAGAACTTAATCCCGCCAACAATTTGATACGGAATATCAGATTTAATTAGAATTTCCTCGATTACCCGTGACTGGGCATTCGTGCGATACAGTATCGCGTGATTCTGGTAAGCTTGGCCTTGCTTCACGTTCTTACTGATTTCCCCGGTTACAAAATACCCTTCGTCATGCTCGGAGTCCGCCCGGTACACCTTAATCTTGGCGCCTTCTTCGGAGTCGGTCCACAGCTTCTTCGGCTTCCGTCCACTATTGAGAGCGATCACGCCATTGGCTGCATTCAGGATATTAGCGGTCGAACGATAGTTCTGCTCTAGAAGAATCGTCTTCGCTTCTGGATAGTCCTCTTCAAAATTAAGAATGTTCGTAATATCCGCTCCGCGCCAGCGATAAATCGACTGGTCACTATCCCCTACCACACAAATCCGGTGGTGGCTGTCAGCGAGCATACGGCACAACATGTACTGCGCTCTATTCGTATCCTGATACTCATCCACGTGGATGTATTTGAACTTCTTTTGGTAGAAATCCAGAACCTCAGGAACTTCCTTAAATAATTCGATAGTCTTCATAATCAAATCATCAAAGTCGAGCGAGTTATTGCTTCTCAAACGCTTTTGATACATCTTATATACCTTAGCAATAAGGCCTTCAAAATAGTCGCCGACCTTCTGCTCATACTGCGCCGGAGTGATCAATTCATTTTTGGATGCGCTGATTACAGCTTGTACAGCTTTTGGCTCGAATTTCTTCGTATCGATGTTCAGTTCCTTCATACAGTTACGTATTACGGATAACTGATCTGTAGAGTCCAGAATGGAGAAGTTGGAGGTAAAACCAATCCGCTCGATATCCTTCCGCAAAATCCGAACGCACATAGAGTGAAAGGTGGATACCCAAATGTCTCTTCCCTCAGGTCCAACGAGCTTAGATACACGTTCCTGCATTTCCCTTGCGGCTTTATTCGTAAACGTAATCGCCAAAATCGCCCAAGGTGGCGCCATACGATTGGCTATCAGCCAGGCGATCCGGTGAGTAAGCACCCTCGTCTTTCCACTCCCCGCACCAGCCATAATGAGAAGCGGTCCTTCGGTCGTTTCGACAGCCTGCCTTTGTGGAGGGTTCAGTCGGCTTACCGCGTCTTGTATGCTAATAAGTTGCATGTGTAACATGCTCCTTTCTAAATATATAATTACAGATCATAAGAGCTCAAAACCAAAATTAGCGGTTGGCCGTTTGTGAACAAGCCGCTACGGGTTCGGAGGGTTCTTACGATCGCTGTTAAAGCCCAATTTCTGAATTTTCAAAAGATTATCAGTTGAAATTAGTCTTTAAAGGCGACCACTGGCGTTTCTCCAGAATCCCTCCGACCCTCCGCTCTGTCCGCACGTCAAGTCAACCTCTAATTTTTAGATTGAGCTATCATAAGTAGTCCTAAAACTAACCACTAATCGAACTGTTCTTGCTGAGTCTTCTTCACAGCCTCAACTGTTAGCAGTGCCTGCTGTACATCACTATAAATAATATTGCCGACCACTACTGTATCACACAGAGCTGCCGCTTGCTCAGCCTCCGCCTCACAAGTAATGCCCCCTCCATAAAAAAGCTGGGCCCGTTCTACCATTTCGCGCACTGTTCGTACCGTCTCCATATCCCCGAACATCCCGCTATACTCAAGATATACTATTGGCAGTGACATCAGCTTGTCCGCAACCTGAGCATAAGCAGCCGCCTCTTCAGCATCAATGGCAGTCTCAGCCCCTGTAATCCGAGCAACAGAAGAGTCACTATTCAGCACAATATAGCCTTCCGTTAGTAGCAAATCCCATGGAATCATAAATCCATAGCGTTCAATAGCTCGGCGATGATGGCCTACAATCCAAGCTGGATCCGGAGTATTGAGCACCATTGGAATCATATAAAGATCAAATCCGGGCACAGCAGCTTCAAGTTCGGATACCTCGAGTGCACAGGGTAACTCAAAACGTCTTACTCTTGATAAGAGATCCACTGTATTCTCATAGGTCACTCCTGTAGAGCCCCCTATCAGTATGGCATCCGTGCCTGATAAGCAAACGGCCTCCAAATCCTCATCAGAAATCATCCGGTCCGGGTCCAGCTTAAACACATGCCGCCAAGGTTTGATCATTTGCTGCACTGATTTCATGAGAATCATCCTTAATAGTCATTTGGGCAAGACAAAGACACTCCTGCCGCCGCAAAAGATATAGATCTAGTCTATGCCAGCACAGCAGGTGTGTCAATTTAAAGAGGGTAAAAATGCGAACGTTTTTTCGTATTTTTTAGTGGTAATGAGTGGTCAAAGATTACAAGTAGCATTATAAGGGCCCCAATTACAATTACGGTTGCAACAATCTTTTTCTTATCCATTGTCGAGAGTTCCCTTTGCGAAGTTTAGATTAGAAAAACAATAGAAAAACAATACCCCGCTCTACCAGTGGCAGAACGGGGATCCAATTAAAGTTTTAGCAAATCTGAATAAGTGCAGGAATCAATAAGCGTTTTTGTTGACGAAGCCGTTGCGAATTGTTTTGAAAATAATTCGAATGTCGAACAGTAAAGACCAATTCTCGATATAGAAAATATCGTGCTTGATCCGCTCCTCGATGGAAGTGTCCCCACGAAGTCCGTTGCTCTGTGCCCAACCTGTAATTCCAGGACGTACATGATGCTTTACCATATACTTCGGGATCTCATCTCGGAACTGTTCCACATAATATGGGCGTTCTGGCCGAGGACCAACAACACTCATATGTCCCATCAGTACATTAAAGAATTGCGGAAGCTCATCGAGACTTGTCTTGCGGATGAAGGTTCCAAATCTTGTTCTACGAGGATCTTCTGGTGTGCTCCAGCCTGTATCCTCTTCACCGTCCTGCTGCATCTTCATCGAGCGGAACTTATACATCATAAAATTACGACGGTTCAATCCCACACGTTCCTGACGGAATATAATCGGTCCTGGAGAGGTCAGTCGGACACCAAGAGCCACAATAAGCATCACAGGAGATATCATAATAATCGCGAACAAAGAGAACACAATATCAAACAAACGCTTTGCCATCTTATTACCCGTCATATCTAGAGGAATATCACGAACATTAATCATTGGCATGCCTGCAAAATTATCAAAGTAAGGGCGGGCTGGTAAGTAGTCGAAAAAGTCAGGGATAATCAATGTGCGTACGCCTGCTTTTTCACAAGCCGCAATAATTGAAGGGTACTTCGAATGCGCATCAAGTGGTAGCGCCATTATAACCTCGTCCACAGGCAGCATCTCTAGCATACCGGACAACTCGTCAACCGTCCCTAAGATCGGTTTATATCGTTGTTCTTCAATTCCATCCCAAGTATGATAGTCATCCAAGAAACCAATCGCTTCATATCCTAGCTCTGGGTATTGCTCCAAATTGTTGTAGAATCTTTTGCCTAGTGTGCCTGCGCCAATGATAAGTACGAACTGGCGGTTGAGACCTTTTTCACGTAAAGATTTAAGCATCTTTTTCAGCACATAACGGTACAGCATAATGGAAAGAATGTTAAATCCCATATAAAGAGCTAGATATGTTCGGGAGATATTTATTTCTTTCACGAAAAACATCAGACCGAGCAGGATGAAAATGCCCATAATATGCACTTGGAAAATCTTAATGAATTCATCGACAAACCGTTTCTTACGCTTAGGCAAATACAGCGACAGCAGTATACCGATTAGGACGGCCACTCCGCCATAAATCAAACTCCAGTAAGCGTATGACTCTACAGGTAACGGGTTTTCAAACACCATCCATCCACTTCTAAACTTTAGCCACCAGGCTACTAGAAAGGAGAACTGGATGACAATAAAGTCAGCAACCATATAGAGCTGTGTCAAAAATTTCTGATTCCGCCGAATCATAATCTCACCTCAGTATTTTTATCGTTACGACTACCTGCTTCACTGGCTGTATTAAGGCTCTGAGCAGGTGATGGAACTTTTTTCGGAGAGATTAAGGCATTCCGCAAAAGTGACAGGGCAAACTTCACGCCAACACCAGCATATACTGTTCCATTTATCATACTGTTGTACTTCTTACTATAATGCTTACGATGAAATAAAATCATTGCTCGGTGGAACTCGTACACGATCTTGAATGGTCTACGTCTTGCGCTGCCGCCTTTAAGATGCACGATAGAGGTCTTCGGATAATAATAAATCCCCCATCCAGCCTCTTTAATACGATAGCACCAGTCCAAATCCTCACCGTACATAAAGAATTCTTCATCTAATCCGCCCACCTGATCAATCGTCTCCCGCCTCAGCAGCATAAACGCACCAACCAGACAATCTATCGGGTAATCAAGATCAGGGTCTAGATAACCTAACTGGTAACCGTTAAACCTCGGACGATCTGGGAACAACTTACTAAAACCAAAAGCATAATAGAAGGAAGCTGACGGTGTAGGAAACCCCCGCTTGCAAGCTTTATCTAGCGAGCCATCTGGTAAAATGATCTTACATCCTGACGCTCCTATATCGTGCCGACTGTCCATAAAAGAGATCATTGTTTCCAGCGTATCCTTACGAACTACCGTATCTGAATTAAGCAGAAGCACATACCGTCCGGATGAAGCTTCCATCCCCTGATTATTAGCACGGGCAAAACCGACATTGTCGTTATTTGCAATCAACATTACACTTGGAAACTCACTGCTAATCTTCTCTACCGAATCATCATGGGAATTGTTGTCTATCAAAATAATCTCATAGGAAAAGTTCGTTTCTGAGTCATATACCGACCTGAGACAGTCCATCGTCAGGCGACACGTGTTGTAATTAACAATAAGTATACTTACATCTACATTCACTGCGTAACGCTCCTGACAAATATAGTAATCTACCGACAATTATTATAACATAAAACCTCCCTGAGAGGAGGTGACGTTTCAGGGAGGTTTTTCCAGATTTAGTTTAGTTTTTGTGTTTTTCCCTCTCTTTTATGGTGGCTTGTATATACTTCCGCTTCTTTATTAATGCAGGGAGCTGATTGAAAAAGGATTTCCATGCCACAATTAGCTGCGGCTCTCTAAGAAGCATATAGCCGTGTGCGGCAAGCTCATAGGGAAGAGAAATTAAGATTGTCTTCAGCATCGTTCGAGCCGGTTCATTCTTGTAGATCATTTTGTAGCGGTTAATGTAAGATATTCGTCGGATGAACATCGCTTTGGTGCTACGACCAGACGTTTTCCAGCCACGTTCGTGATACCCGATCGCCTCAGCATCATAATACCCCTGCCAGCCGAATAACTCCGCCCTCCAAGCCACATCCACATCTTCCTTGTAAGCGAAAAAATCATCATCAAAAAATTCGCCATCAACACTAATGTCGTTGATCATCCGCCGAGAATACATCGCAGCCGCTCCAGATACGCCGAATACAGTACCCGACTGTGTCCATTGGTCTGCTGGCTCGCGTGCTCCGCGATCAAAAGCACGCCGTGCTCTGTTCATTCGGAGACCTGTGCTGTCTACCAGCCCATGATCGGCCTTCAGCAAAAGCTTACCTGTGGCGCTACCAATCAGTGGATTATTCTCCATTCGTGCGATTAGTCTGGAGATATAGTCTGGGGCCAGCGTTAGGTCAGGGTTAAGGACAAGCACGTAGTCTGTATCTGTAGCAACGATAGCCTTATTATGAGCATGTGCGAAGCCCGTGTTACATGAGTTTTGATATACAATCAATTGTAAGTCAGTGATTTCAGATGTTTTTTTATCAATCTTTACGATTCCCTCATCCGGAAAGATAGCCATAATGGGTTTAACAACAGGATCAACACGGCTTGAGACTTCTCTTATTTTCTCTATAGTATCATCTTTAGAGTCATTATCCACAATTACGATATATTCTAGTGGATAATCCTGTGTAAGGACTGCCTTTAAACAGTCTACAATATCATTCGTACTATTATATGTAACTAATTGTACACTAACGGTTTTGGTGGGCATAATAATCCTCAGATCTTTATGTTGTTGACATTATTCAAAACTTTTTAAATTGTTAATATCAATAAAGAACAATATAAAAAGTTAGATGCCTCAGTGCCAAAAAAACTAAAATGGCTTCATAATAAATCCAAATTCTAAATAAAACTTTTGATTCTGTAATAGTATTTAATAATTCAGAGAGTAATGTCGCTAATAGTATTAATAAGAGAATATCTGTCGCGTAGAAAACCCTATGCCCTGAGGCATATATGGTTGGTGAAAAACTAATAACAATACTTGAGGCTAAAGCAGCCATATAAAAGAGAAAACTTACAATGCTTAACCTACTATTTTCAAACAATTTCACTATAGACAAGGCAATACATAGAAAAACTAGTAAACCTAATAATATGGAAACATTCATACTTACAGATTTCAAATTATAATCACTGAAAATTTTTGGGATATCATATAAATTATCAAACATAGAAACTTTATTGCTTTTAATAAACATTTCAAGAGTTTGATCAAATGCCGTGGTAACATTCCCTGGTCTGCTTATAGCGGAAATTATACGTATACCGAAATATGTCACAGGTATTAAGGATACTATTCTATACATTGTTCTTTTACTTTTCGTAAACATCAAAATTGTTATGAGTAATGTGATTATAAACATTATTGTACTAGCCTCATTAACAAGGTGCCATAGGCTGTAGAATAACCCGTAAAATAACTTCTGAAAAACAGAAAATGTTTCATATTCCGGAAAGAATGTAACTTCTGATGCAAATCTTTTGACATTCCCAGGTGCTGTGTAACCTATAATAGCATTAATAATGACAACTGCTAAAACAAGTACTGAAGGTATATGTATTTTCTTTTTCTTAAGAGCAGAGAGTAAAATTAGAATTGTGCTAAAGGTAATCATAATTGCAGCTATTTGCTCTGAGTAAGCAGCATATATCCCAGCCATTAAATTTAATATTATTAGCTTATTATTATACTCCTTCTCGAAATAATTATAAATAACAGGTATTAAACTAAATAAACCAAGAGCAGTAGGCCAAAGATAGTTAAAAGATCCTGTAACCCAAATGCTACCACTCCAAAAAACTGCATCAGGCAATAAAAAAATTGACAGGCAAATAGATATGATCAAGTACACATTTTTCTCTCTTCTATCTCCAGTTATGGCTGATACAATCTTATACATAGTAAAAAATAGCAAGATAAAGATCATTGTATTGAGTATTTTCCAAACAAGTGGGTCTAGAACTATTATACTGGTGAGAAAATAATTGATCATAATTCTACCATTCCAATTTAAATAGTAATTTTTCACAAATTCAATAGAACTCATATCTGTTAGAGCCTTTTTAAATTCAATATCGTCTGAAATATTACTATTAACATGTAAATTTACTATAAACATTAAAATCGAGAAACATATAAACAGTAATGTAACATTGTATTTATTGGAAAATCTTTTTATACGATCTATCATATGTCAAATCCTTTACGATTATTTTCTAAATACTAATAAACGCTGACCTAAATAGTTCAAAATTGTATATAACCCCATACCGAATAACATTGCGAGTTGTTCTTTAGTTTCTACTGAAAAATTTAAAGAAAGTAAATTAATAATCTCTAGTATTAAGCGCTTAGATATAAGAAAACCAACCAAGTAAGATACTGAACTTACTAAAAAGAATTGAACGAATGATTTATAGTCGAAGTTACCATATTTAAAAGTAAAGGTTTTGTTTAAAAAATAGCTTATAACCCCACCAAATAAATAGCTCGATGCGCTCGAACTCCAATACCCAAATTCAAAAAAGTTATACAACAGGAACATTGTAAATGCCCCCAAAATCGTATTAAATACTCCAACGATTAAGAACCTTATAAGCTTATTGTTAGTTAGTTTCATATATACCTCGTATATCTTTTCCATGACTTTTGTTATAAAAAAAATAATAATAATCCAACGTAATTTATTTACGTAAATCTTTCAAGCTATCCTTCTTGTTTTACTATATATATAGGACGCCCTTTTGTTTCAAGATAAATATTAGCCAAATAATTCCCTATAATTCCAGTGCAAAAAAGTTGAATCCCTCCAACAAAAAAAACTATAGATGCTAACGAAGGCCAACCAGTTGCAGGATCCCCCCACAATAAAGTTTTAGAGATAATAACCACAATCAGTACAAAAGAAGCAAAACAAAAAAACAAACCTATTAATGAAGAAAGAGCAAGCGGGACAGTAGAAAATGCGACAATTCCTTCAATCGAGTAAATAAAGAGCTTCCAAAAAGACCACTTAGTCTCCCCAGCCACCCTTTCAATATTTTCAAATTCAAACCACTTGGTTTTAAAACCTACCCAACCAAAGATACCTTTTGAGAAGCGGTTGTATTCTCCCATTGATAATACTGCATTAACCATTTGACGAGTCATTAGTCGAAAATCTCGGGCTCCATCAATAATTTCAGCCTTTGATATTTTTTTTACGATTCTATAGAACATTCTTGCGAAGAAAGAACGTATTACCGGTTCACCGTTTCTTGAATTTCTTCTTGTAGCAGCACAATCGTATCCTTCCTCCTTAATAGCACTAAGCATGTTAGGAAGGAGTGCTGGTGGATCCTGCATATCTGCATCCATTACTGCAACATAATCGCCTTTGGAATATTTAATACCTGCATACAAAGCTGCTTCTTTTCCAAAATTCCGTGAGAAAGATATATATCTAACACGGTTATCTGCTTTAGCAAGATCTTTAATAATGTTTAATGTGTTATCAGAAGACCCATCATCCACAAAAACAAATTCAAATTCAATCTCGTTCATTAGTTTAGCAATCCGTATTATTTCATTATAAAAAATAGGAAGACTTTTCTCTTCATTATAACAAGGGATACAAATGCTTATAATCTCCATAATTCATAACTCATCCTTTTATATTTAATACCACTATGGTAATTCAACATTCTCACCTAATATTAACTACCATAGATCCAAATCCCATTATTTCTAACTCAACTATAATTATATTGCTCTAATACTATTCATAATTATATATATCACCTAAATAAGATAATCTTAGAAAAACACGTAGTTAATTGAATATTATTCATAAAAGCAATTAGTTATCTATCGTTTTTAAGATGCTCAATAATTTAACTTTATTACGAATTGTTATTAGGTTAGCTAAAGCAGACACTTTAAACTTCTAGAAATCGATTCAGGATGATATTTCAACATTTCTTTATTAATGAGCGACAGTCCTTGTTTAGTACCAGGTACTAAACAAGGACTGTTGAATGATATAGTCCCTGTCATATTAATAAGCGGGGATAACTACCACTATTACTTTTTAAGCTCCAACAGAAAATCTTTCAAGCCTTCACGCCAATTACGTAAATCCTGAAAACCATTCGTGCGGATCGACAAATGCTCCATCACCGAATTACGAGGGCGTGGTGCAGGACGTGGGAATTGTTCCGTAGAACACGGTTCAAGCTTGGCAGTGAATCTCAATCCCAAAATATCCTCAGCCTCTGCAAAAATAGCCTTTGTAAATTCAAACCAGGTACAAGAGTCGCTATTTGACGCATGGTACACACCATATTTCTCAGTTTGGATAAGTTCAAGCAAAAATCGAGCTAAATCGACTGTATAGGTTGGTGAACCCTCTTGGTCGTCCACAACCTGTAGCAAAGGCTTTACTTGACCGAGCTTCAGCATTGTTTTGACGAAGTTATTTCCGTACTTGCCGTAAACCCATGATGTACGTACGATGAAAAATCTAGATGAAAGAGATTGAACCAGCACTTCACCCGCACGTTTCGATTTTCCATATATACTCTTAGGGTCTGTATTATCATACTCATGGTAAGGCAGTACTCCCAAACCATCAAATACATAATCCGTACTAATGTAGACCAGCTTAGCCCCAGCTTTTTCAGAAGCAATTGCTACGTTACGACTGCCCGTCGCATTAATTAAATAAGCTGCATCGATGTCACTTTCTGCTGCATCTACTGCCGTATGAGCAGCACAGTGAATGACCGCATCCGGTCCGAACTCACCAATAACCCGAGTACATTGATCTAGATCAGTAATATCCATCTCCTGACGGTCACAACCCAGCACTTCGTGACCTTGATTCTGGAGTAGTAAAACTACGTCCTGGCCCAGTTGTCCGGCTGCGCCTGTAACAAGTACCTTCATAGCAAACCTCCGTGTAACCATAATATCTTATAATTGATTCTATATAGAGATTACGGCATCTGTGCGAAAATCCTTCCTTCTTTGGTTACTAGCAGTAGCAAACTTACAATGAATCACCCAAGCGAGTGCCATATTGCAGTTCAGCATACTTCTGGTATTCCCCAGATTGAATGCGAGACCACCATTCACGGTTATTGAGATACCATTGGATGGTTTCTTTAATACCTGTTTCAAAAGTATGTTTCGGCTTCCAACCCAGTTCGTTCATAATCTTAGTTGGATCTATACCATAGCGGCGATCATGACCAGGACGGTCTTGAACATAAGTAATTAGAGAATCGGGTTTGCCAAGTTCCTGCAATACCGTGTTTACAATATGCACATTCGTACGCTCATTATTGCCACCAATGTTGTAGACTTCACCATTCACGCCCTCATGAATAACCAAATCAATCGCGCTGCAGTGATCCTCAACATACAACCAGTCACGGATATTCATCCCATCGCCATAAACAGGCAATGCTTGATCAGCAAGTGCGCGAGAGATCATAAGCGGAATTAGTTTTTCCGGGAATTGGTACGGGCCGTAATTATTTGAACAGCGGGTGATATTCACTGGCAGTCCGAACGTCTCATGGTATGCACGTACAAGTAGATCTCCACCTGCTTTGCTTGCCGAATAAGGACTGTTAGGAGTCAACGGAGTTTCCTCGGTAAACAACCCGGTCGCTCCAAGTGATCCGTATACCTCATCCGTAGATACCTGAACGAACTTAGTGACACTATATTTTTTGGCAGCATCCAAAAGCACCTGTGTTCCGAGCACATTCGTTTTCACAAAAACTTCCGGCTCCAAAATACTCCGATCCACATGCGATTCAGCAGCAAAATTCACAACTACATCAACACCTTGGCTAAACAAAGCTTCCATTTCCTGTACGTCTGTAATATCGGCCTTGGCAAAAGTGTAGTTAGGATGATTCTCAATCGTTTTCAAATTCTCCAGATTGCCTGCATACGTCAACGCATCTACGTTAACGATCTTATAATCAGGATATTGTTGCAGCATATATAATACAAAGTTGCTGCCGATAAATCCGGCTCCGCCGGTAACTAGCAATTTCATTTATAGCCCACCTTTTATTCAATGAGATGTTTATATTTCGAAGTTTAGCTCCGCGTCCTTTAGTTCTGGGTGATACTGATCTTTATCCGATAATATTGGACTAGAAGTCGGCCAATTAATACCCAGTGCAGGATCATTCCATAATATGCCACGATCATTCTCAGGGGAATAGTATTCATCCACCTTATATAATACTTGGGTGTTAGGAACCACTGTACAGAAGCCATGTGCGAAGCCTTTAGGCACAAGCAGTTGGCGTTTGTTATATTCGCTAAGAATTACTCCGACCCATTGACCAAATGTAGGCGAATTACGACGTATATCGACGATTACATCGTAAATGACTCCGGACAGAACGCGAATCAGTTTAGTTTGAGCTTTGGGATTCAATTGGTAGTGTAAACCACGCAGTACTCCAACCTCTGCGGAGAGGGATTGGTTATCTTGAATGAAATTGTAGGTAATACCGATCTTATGCATTATTTCTTCGTTGTAGCTTTCCATGAAAAAACCGCGGTTATCACCATGAACCACAGGCTCTATTAAATTTGCACCAACGAGTTGAAGAGGAATTACCTTCATACCCTCTCCTCCTTCACTATTATAATTTCAGCTTTCCAAACTCATTTCCAAACACAACTGATTGTGCTAATTCATTCGCTTTAGCTAAGGATACATGTGTACCTGCATCTGTCCACCAACCTTGCAAAATATCATAAGTTAACTCATCTCTTACAATATATGCATTATTTACATCTGTGATCTCTAATTCACCACGTGCAGATGGCTTTAAGGTTTTAACAATTTCAAATACATTACTATCAAACATATAAATACCGGTTACTGCATAATTCGATTTTGGTTCAGCCGGTTTCTCTTCAATCGAAACAATTCGCCCGTTATGAAGCTCTGGAACACCAAATCTTTTAGGATCAGATACTTCTTGAATCAATATTTTAGCCCCTTGTTTTTGAGCAACAAAATTTTGTGTGTATTGAGTAATATCATCTTCAAAAACATTATCTCCAAGTATGACAACCATTTGATCATTGCCTACAAATTGTTCAGCTAAATCTAAAGCTTGTGCAATTCCACCTGCTTCGTCTTGTACTTTATATGTAAAGCACACGTCCATTTCACGGCCACTACCCAATAAGTTAACTACATCCCCCATATGCTCTTTACCAGTTACAATGAGGATATCATTTATTCCAGCTTTTTTTAACTTATATACTGAATGAAATATCATTGGATATTTACCTACTGGAAGCAAGTGTTTATTAGTAACTTTAGTTAAGGGAAATAGACGAGAACCAGTACCACCTGCAAGAATTATGCCTTTCATAAAGACCTCCTGTGAATTATATCTATATTCTTACATATCAAATCAACAATCTCATAACTTAATTCAGGATATATAGGTAGTGTTAGGACATTATCACTTATTTTCTTCGCATTCGGTAATTCAATATTCGAATATTCCTTTTTAAAACAATCATAATCAGTTGCTAATGGGTAAAAATATTTTCTAGTGAAAATATTATTATCCCGAAGAATATCAAATAGAGTATCTCTAGATACACCGTACTTTTCCTTATCAATTACGATAGGAAAATAAGAGTAGTTATAAACTATATTAGATTTTTTGTAATCGAGAAGACTTATCCCTGGAATCTCCTCAAGCAAGTTTACATATCTTTCTGTTATCAATTTTCTCTTTTTTATATTATCCTGAACATGGTTTAAATTCACAAGTCCCATTGCAGCTTGAAACTCATTCATTTTTGCATTATACCCCACAATTTCAACAGTCTCAGGACCGCTTATACCAAAGTTTTTATAAAGATCAATTTTTCTTTTATATTCGTCATTTTTATAGACTAATACTCCACCTTCAATTGAATGAAAGAGTTTCGTAGCATGCAGGCTAAACATCGAAATATCTCCATACTGGCTTATGGGGTTACCATTAATCTCAACCCCAAATGCATGTGCAGCATCATATAATACTTTTAAATTGTATTTCTGAGCAATCTTCTCAATTGCTTCTACATTACATGGAGTTCCAAAAACATGAACCGGCATAATTGCACTCGTGTTTTCATTAATTAGACTCTCTATTTTTGTACAATCAATATTATAGTCACTTAAATCAATATCACAGAAAACTGGTTTTAAATTATTATTGACAATGGCATGAGTAGTTGAAGCGAATGTAAATGGAGTAGTTATTACTTCACCAGTGATCCCTAAAGTCTTAATGGCTGTCTCTAAAGCCAAATGTCCGTTTACAAGAAGACTAACATTCTTAATTGATAAAAAATCAATTAGTTTTTTTTCGAATTCCTGGTGCAACTCTCCATTATTCGTAATCCAAGAATTATTCCATAGTCGTTCGATTTCTGCAGTGAACTCAGAGAAAGGAGGCATATACGTCTTCGTTACATTCACTGGTGTTTCCAATTTGATTAATTCATTCATTATAAGTTGCCCTCCACTTAGAAATCATGTAGACATTTTTGTTGCGGCTTTAGAAATAACTATTGTAGAAGATTCAACATCCTTAATTACAATCGCCCCTAAGCCAACTACACTTTTATCACCTATATTAGTTTTTTCTCTAACACAAGCTCCCGCACCGATTAATGATAACTCACCGATAGATACATTACCTGAGATAACTGCCGCAGGATTAATCGTACAAAAATCCCCAATAGTTGAATCGTGACCAATATTACAGGATCGGTTCAATAATACAAAATTACCCAGATTCACATTAACAGTAAGATTCACCCCTGAGCATATTACATTCCCTAGCCCCATACTATTATTAAAACTTTTAGACAGGTTAGAAAGAGGATGGATTAAATTTGGAAAAACTATATTTGGTTTATTTAAAGCCATAATTTCTTGAAATATTTTCTTTTTAATAATTGGATCCGCAAGACCTATTACCACACCAATTACTGTGAATTTGTCACAAAATTTTAAAATATCATTATTAGAAGTAACAATCTCAACATCTTCAATATAGTTACCGATTTCATTTGGATTATTAGTCACAAAACCAACTAAATGATATATATTTGTATGCGAATAATCATTTATTTCATCTATTAAAGCCTTAATCTCCTTAGCACAACCTCCAGTACCATAAACAACAATCGGTAATCCCTTCCATACATTTGACATGCTTAACGTCTCCTATTTTTTAAAGAATTTCCGTATGGTTGAATATAGATTTGTATCCTTTTGAATTTTTCTTTTAGCACTCTCCACCACTACCTGATGAAAAGAAGTTTCAAACACATCAATGATATCTAGTTTACCAGTATATTTAAAATAATCATTCGCACTAAAACCATACTTTTCTCTTAAAACATCTCTTGTGTTTTCACTATTTAGAAGTTCACTAAGTTTTCGCAAACCAATTAGAACGTAGATAGGTTTTATATCAGGGGATATTTCTTTCAAATATGCAAAAGCTTTTTCACATTCAATTTCTTCTTTGGTATATACAGAGCCCCTCCCATCCAGAAAACCTTCAACAAAATCTTCATCTTTCATTTCATCAAAGAAACTGCTCATAATAACAAAGAGCTCATTTTTATTTCTAATTCTATTTTCGTAAGTAACTGAACTAGTATTCATTTCATTTGATAATATTCTAAAGTTAACTAACTTTTCTTCCATCACATGTATATTGAATTTTTTTATAACATTTATCCACATTGAAAAATCCGGCAATTGTCTTAAACTTGGATTATACAATCCAACTTCGTTATAAACCCCTTTTTTAATAAGCATCGAAGGATGACAAAAGCAATTCAGCTTAAAGAATAGTTGGTTTAACCAATGTCCAGAAGACTTATTAATCTGAGTAAATGCATCGGCCCAAAAATAATCTGTTTTTGATAACACTTTTCCTGTTTCATCAATAAAATTAGCGTCTGAAAAAACACAATCCACTTCATTATGTTCTTGTAAATAAAGCACTTGTTTCTCTAACTTATCTATTTCCCAATAATCATCTGAGTTAAGTAAGGCAATGTAGTCTGATGATGAGTTAATTATTCCATAATTAAGTGTATCAACTGCCCCTTGATTCTTTTCGAAACCATAAAATCTGATTCTTGGATCATTATATTTTTTAATTACTTCAACAGAATTGTCAGGTGATGCATCATCAATGATTAATAATTCAAAATCGCTATACGTTTGGCTCAAAATACTATCTATAGCTTCTCCAATAAATTTTGAATGATTATAGGACGGAATTATTATAGAAACTTTCGGATTAGTACGTTTCAATTATAGCACCTGCTCTATTTATAGAATTTTGGAGGTATTATTCCTTTTAATAAGTAAATTGCAAATGGGGGTAGGTATTTCTTCACTTTTTGCTTAACACTCTCCTTGCTGGTAATAACCAAAGGTCCGTCTATAACAGCAATTCTTGCTTGAAGTTTTGTTTTATGAGCATTGAACTCTTCATGATATAAACCGTCCAGATATTTATCATATTGATCTATTAGGTTAATAGTATCTTTTAATTTTTCTAATTCTTTTTTTTGACTCCAAGTTCCGTTGGGATGTAAGCGATAAACAGACATCACTTCCGGTAGATAGGCTATTAAACCATGCTGAGCTACCATTATATTCGTCATCCAATCATAAACTGTCAACTCATACAAAGAATTATCGAGTTGTTTCAAATACTGAGCCTTATAAACGCAGGTAGAAAAATTACCTATGAAATTATCCAATACAAGTTCGGAGACTGTAATCAATTGAAAACTGCGATCCCAATTCCAAGGTTGCACATTATATCTTTTTTTCTTCATGTCATGTACAACAAATTGATTAAAAGTCATAACACAGGCTTTGTTAGATTCTAAAAAATCAACATGCTTTTGTATTTTTAGGGGATCCGTCCAAAAGTCATCACCTTCAAGAATTGCTATGTACTCTCCCTTACAAGCAGCAAACCCTCTCTTATAGTTTAGCGTTATTCCCAGATTACTCTCTTTTTCTAATATTCTAAACTTCCCAGGATATTCTTGAGCATATTGCTGAATTATACTCAGTGTATTATCATTCGAGCAGTCATCTGCTACTACAATTTCAAAACCGAAGGTTGTTTTTTGCTCTAAAATACTTTCTATCGCTTGAATTATATAATTCTCGTGGTTGTACGTTACCAATAGAATGCTACATTTCGTAATTGCATCGTTCATTTATTTTTTCTCCTTATTTTACATATGATTCGATCTAATCTAGTTATTAACTTATAAGCCTTTCTATTCTTGATAGCTTCAATTTCTTTTTCCAAATCCCTTTTGTAATTCAAGATTTCCAAATTATTCAATTCCGATATTTTAAGGACCTCATCTCTTCTTGTAAACTCAACATTAAACCTTTCTTGCATTTCTGTATTTTCCACTGTCAGATCTTCATTTGCTATTTTTATATTTTTTATTTTTCTTTTTAGACTTTGATTTCTTATCCATAGTTTATTTATTAATCTCAAATACTTTCGTTTCGTAAATTCCCAATCACTATTTGCTTGTAATCCAGAAATCAAATCCTCAGAGATATCTAAAACAGGGGTAGTATACTTAAGAATGCATGAAACTCGTTTAATATAAGTTCCCTGCCTAGCTTCAATAACTATTTGAGGGTCATTTTCAAGAAACATAAGTTCATTACCCTTTGTAGAAAAAGCATTTGAACTCAGTTTATAATCTTTATTTTTTGAATTATCTTGATTTATTAGAACTATGTCTAAAACTTCAACAACACATCTATTGGGGGAAGGGTCTATTCTAATTCTATTTGACAGGATAGGAAGGTCGAAATCTATTTGAAATACTTTCTGTGACTTCTCTACTTTAAAAGATTCACTTTTAGTTTCACTGTACCCCTGGCCATTATCCCAGTATATTTGGATGTATGAATTATTACCATCAGTAATCACTTCTCTATGTTTGATGTTATCTCCACTTATTTTATGAGTAGACATGAAATTAATAATATTTTCATGATGTGATATCATTCTATACTCTTCTGTAGTCATTTCTGTACTAATGTCTTTCAAAAGCGAAGGCAAGTTAGTAATACTATTCTCAAATCCATTTTTTCCATAGATAATAAATGTACGAATTGATTCTTCGTCGTTAAAATCTTTATAAAATAATTTTTCATTGTAAAAGCTATTAACCGTTTCCCAGTAATCATATATATCAGGATGTATTCCCGTCTTAAATTCCATTTGCATGAATTTCTCAAACAGAAAAATTGAAGCATGATTAAAATGATTCCATCCCCCGATAAATTCATTCATTTTATCTTTAATCAATTGAAAATCAGGCAAACCATTTTCTTGATGTTCCTTACTCCATAGTATTTCATCATTATATAAATAGTTGAAAACTGCACCTAACCTTTTTTCTACATCTTCAATTCCATTATTTGTGAATGGCGCTGAAATGATAAATCCATACTTAGAAACTCTTTCTATTTCAGATAAAAAATCATCTCTCTTTTCCGCAGGAATATGCTCAAGAACATCCAACCCAATGACGAAATCAAATTGATCATTTTCAAAATAAAGATTAGTTGCATCTCCCTCTATAAAAGATGGATCATTTAATAATTCCGGAGGTAGTAGTAAATCTAAATATTTTATCTTTTTATTTTTAATAAATTTCTCCAGATTCTTATGTTCATTTGCTCCTACTTCTAAAATAGTATGTTCAAGTTCTTTTAAACCTAACAATTCAAAAATAATTTCTATCATCTTGTATCGTTGAAACTGATGAAATGGGATCATACCAAATATCACCTCCTAGTTAACCCTGTTTATTTCTATCTCATTTGGTATATAAAGCTTGTTCCAAATCTTATATGGATCTCTTTCGCGCATTTCAAATATATATGAATTCTCTGTATAGTCTACAAATATCGATGTTCTATTTTTTATTGTTGAAGTAGATAGAACAGTAGAAAAATTATACATACCTTCTACTAAAGGTAACCTTGTTCTAAATTCAACGATTAACTTCTGGCCCGCCTCACCTGATATTTCGCCAATATCCTCAATTAAGGTATTACTACCTAAATATTCAATATTTTGTTTATCTCTAATATGATAACCAACAGATATTTGACATTTTTTATAAAATTTTACGTGCATTCTAATTTTAATTTTATCATTGAAATCAGCTGTTAAAACTGGACTATTGTTGTAGTCAAGCACTTCAAGTTCTGTCAATATTGCATCACGAGTTCCCTGTCTGAAATATTCCACTTTCTCCATGAACTCAGAATTTTCTTTGAAGACAAGGTTATCGTTGAGAGAAACTTCATCGAGATTGTAAAGTTTATCTTCCGAGTTTATTCTCCCTTTCGTGTTATTGTTCATTTGATCTCTAACAAATTTAGCATAGATATCCACTACTTTTTCAGCTTCTCCGTAGGCTTCAAGTGTTCCATTTTTTAAATATATAGCCTTTTGACACAAAGATTTTACAGAATTCAAGTCGTGACTTACGTATAGAACTGTAACTCCTTGAAGAAATAATTCTTTCATTTTTGTTATGCATTTCGCCTGAAAATACATGTCTCCTACACTCAAGGCCTCATCGACTATTAATATATCAGGTTGTACATTGATGGCAACAGAAAAAGCTAATCTAGCAAACATACCACTACTATATGTTTTAACTGGCTGATAAATATACTCTCCAAGTTCTGCAAATGCAAGGATCTGATCCAGTCTCTCTGTTATTTCTTCTCTTTTAAACCCCATCATCAAACCGTTCAAATAGATATTTTCAATACCTGTATATTCAAAGTTAAATCCGGCACCTAGTTCCAAAAGCGCGGCCACCTTACCATTCACTTCTGAGACACCACTAGAAGGCGTCAATACTCCAGTTATAATTTTAAGTAAAGTTGATTTACCAGATCCATTCTCACCAATAATACCTACAATATCTCCCTTTTCTATAGTGAAATTAAGGTTCTGAAGAGCATGGTGTTCAGAATGCAATGTCTTTTTTCGATAAAACAAAGACTCTTTCAGCCTATCCATAGGAGATTTATATAGTTTATAAGTCTTGCTGACGTTTTGAGCGCTAATCGCTATATTTCCCATTTCCAAACCACCTTCATTATCAAAGCACATCAGAGAGATGTGGTTTAAGTTTTCTAAATACTTTAATCGATATAGCAAAATTAACCATTACTACAAAAGCAAAGTAAAGTGTTAATTTGTATTTCTCATAAAACCAAATTTTATTAATCATAGAATCTCGAAAACCTTCTACAATATAATAAAATGGATTCAATTTAAATAAAAAAATCATATGCGGGGATAAAACATCTACAGACCAAAGAATTGGTGTTAACCACATCCCGAACTGCAAAATGATAGACAATACGTAAGAGAAATCTTTGAAAAATGGAGTTATCGCAGCAGTTAACCAAGATATACTAGAAATGAGAAGTATATTACATATGGTGTAATATACAATTTGAACTGCAAAAAAACTGATTGGATAACCATAACTAATAAAGAAAGAGAATAAGATTACAATAAAAAATAGATGCACTAAAAATGCTGAGAATATCTTAACTAATGGTAATAATTCTATTTTAAAAACAACCTTTTTAACTAAATAATTATATTCTAAAAAGCTATGCGTCGCTGTTGTTAATGCCTCAGAAAAGTAGAACCAAGGTATAATACCTGATACAAACCATAAAACGAAAGGTGCATTCAAATCAGCTGAAGCGCTAACCTTCAAACCCTTTTCAAAAACAAACCAATAAACCATTATAGTAACTAACGGCATTAGCAATGCCCATAATAACCCAAAATATGAACCTGCATATTTTGATTTAAAATCATTGATGGCCAAACTTTTAGTTAATGAACATATATCTTTTATCCTTTTCATGTACGGTTCTTTCCTCATTTGTGTATCTCCTTAGTAGAATCTTATATATTTGTAATGCATTTATTATTATTAATGATAATGAAATTAATGATAAAAAGTAGTTAGACAACCTTACATATGCTAAAATATTGTCGTACCTACAGGAAAAGGAGATTATAACGTGTCGAAACCAGTATACGGTAAAAACGCCGCTCAGTCGAGAAATGTTGAAAAGATAGCAAGTCCGATATGGGCTTTGGTTGTAGCATTTATTTTATTTTTATGTTGGGCCCCATTTCAAGTGGGATTATTTAACGGACAGCAGATAGACTTCGAGAAGCCCATATATGTGTCTGCTCTAGTAAGTGGCCTTTTGCTGCTAGTCTGCATTGGCTTATACTACAAAAAGTTCAAATTAGATGAACAGAGGGACTTAGTAGCTTCAGCTTCAATATTACTGCCTCTGACTTATGCTCTATCATTGTTTGTCGCAGTTTCGCATTATATGGCGATGAATATGTTGTTTATTCAGAGCATGTATGTTGCAGTCTTCATTATAGCCTTTTATCTCTTGAAGCAAAAGCAAGTAAATGTTGTCATTCAAAATGCTATATTAGCAATTACTTATTTCATAGTTGGTTTTGGACTCCTAAATTGGCTAGGTAGCAGCAAACTAGCAGGAGTTCTAGTAGGATGGTTTTCAAACACGGTTCGAAATGGCATTTATTTAGATGCAGTTATGACGGACTCTAATGGACTTCGACTGACTTCGATCTTTCAATACGCAAATACCTACGCTGCCTTCTTGATGGCCTTTTTGTTTGTAGCAATATTCGCACTTATTCGCTCTAAGAAATGGTATGGAACGTTGACACACAGCTTTATGTTAGTTCCCATCATTGTATCGATCTTATTAACATTGTCTCGCGGTGGTCTAGTATTGCTACCTGTCGTATTTATATTACTTCTGTTGTTCTTGAAACCAGCACAGCAAATTCTCTGGATTCTACATCTTGGTGTTGCTGGCATTGCTTCGTTGCTCATCACGACTCCAGTGACTAACCTAGGATTAGAGTTAAATACGAATTTCACTTCTTCTGGCGCTTTGAAAGGCTGGGGATACCTGCTTGGAGCTTCACTAGCTGTGGCTGCGCTATCTTGGGTCATTCAGCGTTTTGTCGCACCTTGGCTGGAGGAGAAGCTCAGCAATTGGTCGTCACGTAAATTGACAGGTCTGTGGATTCCACTTGGTTCTGTTGCACTTGTCGGAATTGTAGCTTTCCTGCTGATAGGCACAAGCGCAAAAAATATCTTACCTAGCAATATGGCGACTCGTCTCGAGAACATCAACTTCCAACAACATAGCGTACTCGAGCGGATTACTTTTTATAAGGATGCCTTGAAGGTAGTTAAAGACTATCCAATCCTTGGTGCTGGTGGTGGTGGATGGTCCTCACTATATGAGCATTATCAGAACAACCCTTACACTAGCCGTCAAGTGCATAACTTCTTTTTACAATACTTGATTGAGGTTGGGATCCTTGGTTTCATCGTATTTATGGGATTCATTTTGTATATCTTCTATAAATACATTCGTGGGTATGTGAAACGGGATAAAAATGATTTTGAGAATGGTTTCTTTTATCTAATCATTGCTCTATCTATCCTTGTGCACAGCCTAATCGATTTCAATATGAGTTATGCCTTTATGGGAATACTCGTCTTCCTCGGACTGGCGGGCATGGCAGTTGTCATGGATAGCAAACAACTACGTAAAAGTTGGAATAAAACCGGGGTACGGGTTGGATATTTCGCTGTACTCACGGTCGGTACCGTGTTCCTGTTATTCCTGTCGATTAGCTATATAGGCTCCAGTAATGCAGCCCTAAAAGGTAAAAATCTGATCGGGGTCAGTACTTCTTACGAAGAGATTAAGAAACCATTAACTGAGGCTTTAAAAACACGTCCAGGTCATCCAGAATCAGTCTTGTACCTATCCTCTTTAGATCAACAGGTATTTAGTCAGAATCAAGATGAGCAATTTCTAAATGAGGCTTATAGTGCACTGACTCGCGCACTAAAAGATGAGCCATACAATAAAAATATTCTAGCTCAATTAGTAAGCTATTATGACTTAAAAGGCCAAAGTGATCTTGCTTACGGTGTTTACCGTGACAATGCCGATAAGTTCAACTGGGATATAGAGTGGTACGACACACTCATTAGCCGTTCTTTCTTGCTAGGGCAACAAGCTTTTGTACAAAAGGATGAGGCTAAGAAACAGGAATATTTCAAAACTGAGCTTGAAGCTTATGAACATGTCATTGCTGGTATAGAGCACTTGAAGACTCTTCCACCTGAACAAATGCAAGGACGTCCTTTCTCGGTTACACCAACGATTGCACTAAACGTCGCCAAAATGCAGCAAATCTCTGGGCAGGCTGAAGATGCTGCTGCAACCTTGAAGCTTGGCTTTAATGAAAGTTACGCAGATATCATTAACAGCGGAACACTCTGGGATATGAACTGGTATGATGCGCTCATCAGCCGTTCTTACGAGCTGACAGAACAAGCTCGTGCCGGGCAAGATGATGCAAGTAAACTGCTTAATCTCAAGATTGGGCTTCAAGCTTATAACCAAGTGGTTGGCGACCTTAATTATCTGAAGACTCTTCCAGCAGAAGAGCAAAAGGGACAATCGCTAACCGTCACACCAAGTATTGCTCTGAATGCGGGCAGAATTCAGTTGATGTCTGGACAGTTACAAAATGCTATCGGAACTTTGAAGCTTGGTCTGAGCGACGATTATACAAATACGACGAATCGCGAAATTGCCCGCTGGTATCTTGCTGCACTGAAGAAAACAAACAATGAGGATCAACCTATCTATGATAAGTTGATCGCAGCAGATCCTGCGGAAGCAGCACAGATCGAGACAATCGCTAATTCACAGTTTTAAAAAAGAAAGAAATGAAAATAGCACGCCACTGTGATTACAGTAGCGTGCTATTTTTCGATGATATAAGTTCTCCTTAAAGCCCTGCCTTGGCAACTTCACTATCTACAAGCTCTTTCATATAACGAAGTAAATCATCCTTTAACTCTTCATGCTGAAGTGCATAATGTATAGTGGTCTGGATGAAGCCCATCTTCTCACCCACATCATGGCGCTTGCCTTCAAAGTCATAAGCAATAATCCGCTCCACTTCACTTAAGCGGGAGATGGCATCCGTAAGCTGAATTTCTCCACCTACGCCCACCTGTTGTTCGCCAAGCATATCAAAGATACGCGGAGTCAGGATATACCGTCCCAGGATAGCCAGGTTGGAAGGAGCATCTTCTCTCTTCGGCTTCTCTACAAGGCGGTTGGCCTTATACACCCGCTCTGCCAAAGGCGAAGCATCTACAACGCCATACCGTGACACTTCTTCCCATGGGACAGGCTGTACACCAACAACGGAAGATTTATATTCATCATACACATCTATCATTTGTTTGAGACATGGTTTGTTTGCTTCAACAATATCATCACCTAGCAGAACAGCAAACGGCTCATTTCCAATGAATTTACGTGCACACCAAATTGCATGTCCAAGACCTCTTGGTTCTTTTTGGCGAATGTAATGGATATCAGCCATTTCGGAAGATTTACGAACGGATTCAAGAAGTTCCCACTTCTGCTTCTCAGCTAAGTTAAATTCCAGTTCAAAAGAATTATCAAAGTGGTCTTCAATCGCACGTTTTCCTTTCCCCGTCACGATAATAATATCCTCAATTCCGGAAGCAACCGCTTCTTCAACAATGTATTGGATCGTCGGTTTATCTACAATCGGTAGCATTTCTTTAGGCATTGCTTTAGTTGCAGGCAAAAAACGGGTACCAAGCCCTGCAGCGGGGATAATGGCTTTACGGATCTTCATAACATTAACTCCTTCTGTCAGTTACTCTTCCATCTTAAATACTCTGTATAGTAAAATGGCATATTTGCTTCAATTATAGCAGTTATAGCAGACTAATGTCAGAGTGTTTGTTATATTTGTATATCAATTCCAATCAAATCAGAGAGGGAAGAATTATAATAATTCTTTCACAAGATTAAACTCTGTGCTAACTCTCACCTATATATTATCTAGTATATGCAAATTACGAAGAGGACGAGATGGTATCTATAAAAAAGGGCCAAGCAACACCAGAGTACCCTCTGGTAGTCACCTAGCCCAATTTCTTTAACCATTTTACTTCGCATTAACCAATTGTCCCCGTGTAACCCCCAGCTGGTTGGTAGCCTTCAGGCTCTTCCATACCTGCGTACCAGAGATTTCTCCACGAAGTGCGCGACTGTATAAACTAATTACCTCAACCACTTGCTCTGGTGTCTCTTCCAGGAACTCTACCCGATACGAGGATACTCCTAGATCACGGAAATTGTTCAAATACTCTGCACCGGACTGCTCTACTGCGTTATAAACGGTATTACGGCAGCCTTCATCCACACGAACCGGATGAGACATTCCAATACGGTCTTGCAGAGAAGCACGGTGTTCTTCACAAGGGCGCCCACAGTTCGTAAAGTCTGTGCCTTCACTCATAAAGGTACAGTATACGCAGTGCTCTGTGTGGAACATCGGCAAATGCTGATGGATTACGATCTCCATACGAGAAGTATCGCTGTGTTCAAGCAGATCGACCATCTGTTGGATATTTAGATCATAGGACGGTGTAACAATATCACAGCCTGCCTCAAGGAACAGGTCCACTGCCTTATGATTGGCGATATTCAGTGAGAAATCGCCGATCAGACGAGGATGCACAGCATCCGGTTGCTCCTGGCGGCGGCGCAGATAATAATACAGCGCGCCGGTGTTGCGCACCAACACGGCATCAGGCT
The DNA here is from genome assembly GCF_037977235.1 of Paenibacillus sp. FSL K6-0276. Lineage (NCBI taxonomy): Bacteria > Bacillati > Bacillota > Bacilli > Caryophanales > Paenibacillaceae > Paenibacillus > Paenibacillus sp. FSL K6-0276. Next base: position 5,597,465 of record NZ_CP150276.1, read on the forward strand.
GCAGACGCAGGATATTGGCGTGGTAGCCGTTCTCGCCCGGCATATGAATGCGCGGCGTGGCCAGCGCGATGCTGGCCCCTGCAGCCCGTACCGCATCTACCGCTGCCGGGAACTGCTTGATAAACTCGAAGTCGGCGTAGATGTTTCTCACGCCGGCCTCGAGCGCAGCCTGCACCTGCGGCAGGCTGCGGCACAGCGCGGTGAGCTCCGCTTCACCAGCGCGCTGTGGAGCGACGCCCCTGCGGGTAGCGTCGCCGTAGACCTCGATCGCCCGTTTCACGTAAACGGGCGGTTTCGGGCGCTCGCCCGCAAGCAGCTCCACCGCTTGGCGGCGGATGCTGTTCAGCTCGCGCATAGGGACGATCACGTCGCCTTGCAGATGCGACTCTAGCGCGTCAAGCTGGAACACGGTTCCGCCCAGGCGGCCGAATTGTTCTTCCAGCAGCGCGGCATCCATCGGACGCTTTTGCGCTGTTTCCAGCGCGAGCTCCGAGTCCACACGGACGGTAACGTTCTTCTGAACATCCGTCCACCAAGTGGTCAGTTTCTCGCCGACGCAGCCCTGTATTCGCACATGTACCGGGAATACACGGTACGGCTTCTCGGTTTCATAAGTCTGACGCAGCGCCTTATCTAGCGCAGGGTCATTCGTCTTCCAAATGCGGTCACCGACATTTAGACGACGAAGGTCCACATCATTACGACCCGCTACGATGTCGATGATCCAGCCTTCTCCGGCTTCGCCTTCGAGCTTCACGCCTTTACGACGAAGATCGTATACGCGTCCACCTTCTTCTTTTTTCGTTGGATCCCCTGCATCAAATACGATTCCGTCTCCCCGCTTAAGCGGTGCATGAATGCGGCAGACCACGCCATCACGAAGAATTTGTTCAACTGTTCCGAGATATACACCACGGCTTTTCGGGAAAGTCCCGTCTACCAGCTTTTTATTGTTCGTTCCGTCTAAGAAACCATGCGTGAACCCGCGGGAGAAGCTTTGTTGCAGTTCACGAACTTCTTCCTTCGATGGTTTGGACAGATCGCCATCAAAATACCGATCAATTGCCTTACGGTACTTACTAACCACATTCGCAACGTATTCTGGGCTCTTGAGGCGACCTTCGATTTTGAAAGAAGTTACGCCCGCCTCGATCAGCTCAGGCATAAGATCAATAGCTGCCAAATCCTTAGGGGAGAGCAAATAAGTCACATCACCCATCGGTTTAACTTCTCCATCCACCATCAGATCATAAGGCAGGCGGCAAGCTTGAGCGCATTCTCCGCGGTTTGCGGAACGTCCGCCCCACATTTCCGAAGTCAGGCATTGTCCCGAATAAGAGACACACAGAGCTCCGTGCACGAATACTTCCATCGGCAGGCGAGCCTGCTCCCCAATCGTCTTAATTTGCTTTAGATTGTTCTCACGACCTAATACCACACGTTCCAAATCGAAAGGCTTAGTAAACTCGACCGCTTCCGGTGAAGTAATCGTCATTTGCGTCGAACCATGAATCGGGAAATCCGGTGAAATTTCGCGGATCATTTTGACCAAACCTAAATCCTGTACAATCACCGCATCCACGCCAGCATCTACACAAGCGTCAATCAGTTCTTTTGCATCAGACAATTCATTTTCAAACACAAGTATATTAAAGGTCAGAAAGCCCTTCACACCATAACTATGCAAAAACGCCATAATTTCCGGCAGCTCGTCCATGCGAAAGTTGTTCGCTCTCGCCCGTGCATTAAACTTCTCTACGCCAAAAAAGATAGCATCCGCTCCGTTCGCTACCGCCGCACGCATGCAGTCCCAATCACCCGCAGGTGCCAACAGCTCCACGTCTTCTCTGCGTATTTGTTGCTCTTTCATTTATATCCTCCTAAACCGCCAATTGGCGGGTCATTTCTAGTTGATTAACTTGATAATTGTATCAAATATCACATCTCAGCGCCATGTGTTTACCAACATTTATATAAAGAAAGAACGCCCCACGCCAATTTGGCAACAAGGACGTTCTCGTCAGATTGAATTACACTCTACTATTAGTTAGTCATGAACTCCATACACTCCACACAACTCTAAACTACTCATTCCCCGTAAATCGAAACGATTGCAGCGTTTTATCCAGCACAACTTGCTGTTCTGCAGTAGCATTGGCATCATTCAGCGTAAGAGTAATCATGTAGATCACCTCATTTTTGCCAAAAACAACTTGCTTGCTGCGCTGAGGAACACCATTCTTGATTTGATGCACAGTAATGATCGTGGCAGGAACACCTGCCATGGTAGATTCCACTATACTTTCAATGCGAGGACCTTTTGGATCATTATTTTTATTCTGATAATATTCTTTGAGTACATTAACTGCATAATCCACTGAACCCTCGGGTTTCGAATTGATCTGGAAACGTCCTCCGATGAACCAATATTCTACCGACTGTGTCTCGAATACATCCTGATAAGGCGTCCATAAACGCGGAATGTCGATGGCATAGCCATATCTTTTGGATACTTTGGTTACTGTTTTATTCTTGAGCGTCTTATAATCATCGCTAGCGAGTCGCCCGAAGTTCTCCTTCATCAGATCAAAATCAATATCAATAGAGGATATAATAGCTTTAAATTTGGCCTTATCGTCTTCTTGTTCAGCAGGTGTTACATATTCAAAATAATAATGGTACCCATTCTTGAGCACGAGCGCCTGATATTCTGTCGTCCACCCGTTGCCGAAATTTAACTGTGTCTCACTTATTTGTGCAGGTACGCCGGAGATTTCAGACTTCATGCTATCCTTAATGACATAAGCGTCCGCTACAAAGTTCTCTTGCGTTTTCATCTTCAAGTCTTCTGCCCAGCTCTCTAGTGTAGAACCAGCAGGTGCCGACGTGACCGCCACACTCAGATGACTTCCTTGTTTACTCTCATAATAAAAATGCTGGTCATCCTTACTCCAAGCGGCAGGAACCTGTAGTGAAATGCCATAGTCTTCATTGTAGGCTTCACGCAGGCCGTCCTTTACGGTAGAGAGATCACGGATTTTATTATCCTTGGTGTCAAAAGAAGGTCGAAAAGAACTCAGCAAACCCGCATATTTGGCTAAGTCTTTATAATGAGTGGCTTTTTCATCGGTCAAATAAATCTCGTAAAGTCTACCACCAGCATATAACAGTCTACTTTCCCAGAGCGCTCCACTGGAATCTTTACTGACCAACCGTGCATAGGGTACAGAGGCTTTGGGGAACGACTCCCGATCTAAAATCAGCTCATTGCCTTCCTCGACTTCCCGAACTAGTTGTTCTAAAAGTCCATCTGCATCCACCGAAACCGCCTGATCACTTACATGGATCTCCAAATAATAAAGATTATCCGCACTAGAAAAAGTAGCCACACTCTCATCTCCACCGCTATTTCCAGCAATCAGCCCAGACGGATAATTCAGTGTCCATTGAAAATAGCTGTTCCCAATTCGGGTTTTACCAACATCGCTGTCAATGCCAGTACCCACTGGCACGTCTCCTTCATTGTCTGCAGAAACTAGGGTAATTATTAGCTCACCGCCGTTACCTCGAGAGAGGGTTGCACCCAGTACACTCGCCACAAAACGCAGAGGCACCATCAGCACACCTGAAACCATCTCAGGCGATGAGGTGAGCTTAACTTTGACCCCATTTTCCCAAGCGATAGTACTACCAATCGTCATCAGCCCTATGTGAGAGCCGTACGTTACTTTCACTACGTCATTTCCCTCTAAGGAGACCATGCTACCAAATGTCTTTTTAAAAACCCCGAGCGGTACCATAACTGTTCCGTTCTCCATAAAAGGCCGCTCAATAGCCACCTTCTTCCCATTCACCGTAGCTGAAGTACTGCCAACTTTAAGACTCAGCTGTAGCTTGTCTGCTTCTGCTGCCAGTGTTGTTTGAATGGGTAATATAGAAAATAGCAGTAATAAGGCCAGCATACCGTACAATCCTTGTTTTAAAACTTTAAAACCCATATCCCGTCCCCCTCTCGAGTTTCCTGTCACTCTTCCGTGTGCTCGTCCCCATCAGATCCTGAACCCTCTTTACTTAGCAGGGGATCCCCCTGAGTGAGCACGAGCTTGCGGATGACGATATCCCCATCACTTTGCATAACCAGTCGTACCGTCCTACCTGGAGAATAGCTTTTGAACAATTCATTTATATCGACTAATGAGACCACACGGTGGCCGTCAATGCTGTACAGTACATCATCTTCGGCAATACCTGCCTTGAGCGCTTCAGCAGAAACCACCTTGGTTACGGTCAGTGGATCCAACGTTGGCAATCCTACAATCGTAGACCAACTCGGCTCTAGTTCTAGCCCTAGACTCGGGTGTTTTACTTCACCGAACTTAAAAAGCTGATTCATAATGTACTGCACGGTATCTGCCGGAATTGAGAAACCTATATTCTCCACACCCACCGCTGAGTATTTCAGGCTGTTTAGTCCGAGCACCTCACCCTTCATATTCACTAGCGGCCCCCCGCTATTTCCGGGATTAATGGCTGTGTCACTTTGAATAAGGCGATAAGCCGCATCTACCTCACGGTTAAGGCCACTTATGACCCCTACCGTTGCTGAATTCCTTAGAGAAAAACTAATCGGTGTTCCGATGGCGATCACTTTCTCACCAACTACTGTTTTGCCGGTCGATAGAATAAACTTTGCAGGTTTAAGCGAGGTGGCATTGATTTTAATCAGGGCCAGATCACTTACTTCATCCAGATACGTTTCTTTAATGCTGTAGGTTTTGGAGTCCGAAGTCACCACTAATGCATTTTGCAGGTCCTTGATGACATGTGCATTGGTTACAATCCATCCGTTCGATTTCACAATAATGCCAGAACCATGCGTCAGATTGTACCGATCATCCGGTCCACTGTTCCCGCCACTATCGTCTTTGCCAATAATGCCCACCACGGAGGGGGTGAGACTCTTAATAATCCCTGGTACGGCGTCTTCTGCCGCTGTTGAATTTTTAATTTTGTTTCTCTGGGTTGTCGTCACCGCGCTAACCATTTTAGGCGTACTGCCAAACGCAAAAACCGACTCACTCCATACTCCTGACAGCAGCACACCGAATAGCAGTAGGCCCAGTCCTTTCTTCACCAGCTTCTCCCCAATCCTCATCAACCTTCACCAGACCCTCTCTCTGCCCATGGATAAATTTTACATTATATAATTTGAAAAAAGACGCCTTCAATGCGCCCACGGCGTTAAAGGAGTCTTTTGGTGCAAAGCTGTTCAATTTAGTTCTTTCGTTAACTCAACCAATGCATCACCATGGCATAGTCAGAGATCACAAAGACCAGCAAACTAACTGCTCCGAAACCAATGGCGAACTTGTTCTTCTGGGGAGCCCTCAGTAACCGAACGACTCCGACCAAGATTAGGATGGTGAATAAAATCATGAAAACATCAAAGGTATGAAATTTAGACGGTCCTTGCGCGGCAACTTCTGCAAGTAGCATTACCTTACCTCCTCAAAAATGTTGTCAAGCGAGATCCAGTATTGCCCATATCCTCTTCTATGTTATCGCTACCATTTGGGCGATGCAATAGGTTTTGTAGAAAAATTATGTATTTGTCGTAAAAAATATATTTTTTCCCTGCAAAATCGTATGAATTGATGATTTTGTTTATTGACGTGTGCTGTTTCGATCATCGGTTCAATTTGCTGCTATTAGGGATTTCCTCCGTAAAAAACATGAGAATACCCTTGTTATGAATGAATTCCCCCGATAAATAGGGAGGTTTTCCCCAATCTAGTAACTCAAGCGTTTGATAGAGCTAAATGTATAACTAGTTATTTATTTTTCAAGGAACCATTAAGCATACCTACAGCAACAGTATGCTCCTCATTAAATCTTACGACGGACATGCCTTACATATGCCTATCTCGTCTATTATTTAGTCCTTTTATAGGAGTCGTATAACTTTTGCTAGAAAACTCACTTCAGTCCAGATGTCCAAGAGATCTTTTTCGCACGATTTTCGAACACCACACCATAAATGCTTTGACTCCATGCTAGAAGTTGCTTTTGAGCTTAAAGTTACTCATCCGCTTGGATTTACCGGTGCCCACCAGCAATTATATCTATCAATTGTTTTCCCAAAATAATGATTACGGACAATAAATAATAAAGACCACAGCGAAATGCCGTGGCCTTTATTATTTATTAGCTATACTATCCACTTTATATCTTAGGTGGTCTCCGCCGTCTCAAGCATAAGCGCCTCAGTACGCTCCGTATCACGAATCAGAACCGGCTTCAGATACTTGCCTGTGTAAGACTCCGTAACGGTAATAAGCTTCTCTGGTGTTCCTGTTGCCAGTACGGTTCCGCCACCACTGCCGCCTTCAGGCCCCATATCGATGATATAATCCGCAGTCTTTATAACATCCAGATTATGTTCAATAACAAGGACCGATTCTCCGGAATCCACCAAGCGGTGCAATACCTCTAGTAAACGACCAATATCATCCACATGTAGCCCTGTCGTAGGCTCATCCAAAATATAGAGCGTCTTACCCGTACTACGACGGTATAGCTCGGAAGCTAATTTCACCCGCTGTGCTTCACCACCGGATAATGTCGTGCCTGGCTGACCGATCTTAATGTAACCAAGCCCTACATCCATCAGCGTTTGCATTTTACGATGAATACGCGGGATATTCACGAAGAACTCTGTAGCATCCTCTACCGTCATCTCCAGCACGTCGGAAATATTTTTCCCTTTATACTTCACTTCTAATGTTTCCCGGTTATAGCGTTTGCCCTTACATATTTCGCAAGGAACGTATACATCCGGTAGGAAGTGCATCTCAATCTTGATAATCCCGTCTCCGCGGCAAGCTTCGCAGCGTCCACCTTTAACGTTAAAGCTGAACCGGCCCTTTTGGAATCCGCGTACCTTAGCCTCATTCGTCTTGGAGAACAGATCACGAATATCGTCGAACACACCCGTATAAGTCGCTGGGTTAGAGCGCGGTGTACGCCCGATTGGTGATTGGTCGATTTCAATAACCTTATCGAGATTTTCCAAGCCGCGGATTTCTTTGTGCTGACCCGGCCGAACCTTCACAGCCTTATTCAGTTGTCGTGCCAAGCTCTTGTACAGAATTTCGTTAATAAGTGAAGATTTACCGGAGCCCGATACACCAGTCACCGCCGTAAAAACACCCAATGGAATCTTCACATTCACATTTTTCAGATTATTCTCTTTAGCACCACGGATTTCTATCCAACGATCATCGGTAGCACGACGCTTAGCGGTTACCGGAATAAATTTACGCCCACTTAAATATTCACCAGTTAGGGAATTCGGATCGTTCATAATTTCTTCCGGCGTTCCTTGCGCCATAACTTGTCCACCATGAATACCCGCACCCGGGCCAATATCAATAATATAGTCCGCTGCCATCATCGTGTCTTCGTCATGCTCTACAACAATCAGCGTATTGCCTAGGTCACGCATATGCGCAAGCGTGGAGATCAGGCGATCATTATCCCGTTGATGCAGTCCAATACTTGGCTCATCCAGAATGTATAATACACCCATCAAACTCGACCCAATCTGAGTAGCCAACCGGATACGCTGCGCTTCACCACCAGAAAGCGAACCTGCTGCACGGCTAAGCGTCAAATAGTCCAATCCTACATTCACCAGAAACCCAAGTCGACTGCAGATCTCTTTAAGAATGAGATTCGCAATAGCTGTCTCTTTTTCACTAAGCTCTATTTGTTCAAACCAACGTTGACAATCTCCAATCGAGAGATCGGTAATATCCGAAATGTTACGTTCGTTGATCGTCACCGCTAATATTTCTTTTTTCAGACGTTTGCCTTTACATACATGGCAGGGTTTAGCACTCATGAATCCTTCAATAAACTCACGGATACCATCAGATGCAGTCTCCCGGTAACGCCGCTCCAGATTGGGAATAATCCCTTCAAAAGCAACCATCGCGTCTTTCTTCTGACCAAAATCATTCTCATATTTGAAGCGAACCTTCTCACTGCCTGTACCATGCAGTAGTTTATTCATATGATCAGGTGTTAAACTGCTCACTGGAACGTTCTGTGGAATATTAAAGTGCTCACACACGGATTTCAAAAATTGCGGATAGTAATTGGAGGTACTTCCAGTCCAAGCTAAAAAAGCACCTTCTTCAATAGACTTCTCAGCATCAGGAATAAGCAGGTCTGGATCGACTACCATCTTCATACCAAGCCCATCGCACTCCGTGCAGGCTCCGAACGGACTGTTAAACGAGAACATACGCGGTGCCAGCTCTTCAATACTAAATCCACACACAGGACAAGCAAAGTTAGAGCTGAAGAGTAGCTCTTCCTGCCCGATAATATCCACAAGGATTTTACCACCTGAAAGCTTCAGGGCTGTCTCCAAGGAATCTGTCAGCCGTGTCTCCATATCATCTTTAACGACAATCCGGTCCACAACAACTTCTATGGTATGCTTCTTATTCTTCTCTAGTTCGATATCTTCAGACAGATCTCGCAGTTCACCGTCCACACGTACACGTACGAACCCTTGCTTAGAAATATCTGTGAAGAGCCCTTTGTGCTCACCTTTGCGTCCTGAAATGATTGGTGCCAGAATCTGCAAACGAGTCTTCTCTGGATATTGCATAATCCGGTCTACCATCTGTTCAACGGTTTGAGAGGTAATCTCAATTCCATGCTCTGGACAATGAGGGTGACCGATCCGTGCAAAAAGCAACCGCAGATAGTCATAAATCTCAGTTACCGTACCTACTGTGGAACGTGGGTTGCGACTTGTTGTCTTCTGATCAATAGATATCGCCGGGGACAACCCGTCTATGGAATCCACATCCGGTTTCTCCATTTGACCCAAGAACTGACGTGCATAAGCAGACAAAGATTCAACATAACGCCGCTGTCCTTCGGCATAAATGGTATCAAATGCAAGCGACGACTTACCCGAGCCGCTCAGTCCCGTCAGCACGACGAAACGGTCACGTGGAATCGTCACATCGATATTTTTGAGATTGTGCGCCCTCGCGCCTTTAATTACAATACTTTCGTTCGCCAACGGAACCTCTCCTTAATGAATCAAATATCAAAGCTTTATCAAAAGCGTTTTCGATCCCTCCCAAACCCTCCCTTCCAAGGGAGGGCCCCAAGGGTTGCACCCTCTGAACACCCGCATTTTTTGGCGAAGGAGGTTGGGGGGACGGGACTTAGTGACTACGGCGTTCGGAGCGCTTATCCCTACGGGACCGCTTGGACGTTAGATCAGGTACGCAACTATTGTATACGTTGCCTGATGCTGTCCCTCCGGGATACGCACTACTGACAAGAAAGCACAACATCTACGTGTATATTCGACCATCTATTATTCAAAAAGAACGGCCTGGGACAGCACCGTTCAATTACATATATTAAATATCGGTGATGCATTTGAGTTTGTTTATTACTCAGCCCGAAGCTCCAGCAACGCATCACGCAGCTCTGCCGCACGTTCGAATTGCAGGTTCTTGGCGGCGTCTTTCATCTCGGCTTCCAGACGCTGCATCAGGCTTTGTTTCTCTTTCTTATTCATTTTGCCACCAATACCCGTGAGGTAATCGGCTTTGGACTCGGCAACCTTAGTTGCCTCGATAATGTCACGCACCTTTTTGTTAATGGTGGTTGGGGTAATACCGTGTTTCTCATTATGAGCGATCTGAACGGCGCGACGGCGCGATGTTTCGCTCATCGCCTTTTCCATCGAATCGGTGATCCGATCACCATACATGATTACACGCCCCTCAGAGTTACGGGCCGCACGACCAATCGTCTGAATTAACGAACGTTCGGAACGAAGGAAACCCTCTTTATCGGCATCGAGAATAGCCACTAACGATACTTCCGGTAAGTCGAGACCTTCTCTTAATAGGTTAATCCCCACTAGAACATGGAACGTTCCGAGACGAAGATCCCGTAAGATCGCCATCCGTTCAAGAGTCTTAATATCGGAGTGCATATAACGAACCTTAATCCCGATTTCCTTAAAGTAATCCGTCAGGTCCTCTGACATTTTCTTCGTCAACGTTGTTACGAGTACACGTTCATCTCGTTCAACCCGGTCACGAATTTCGCTAATCAGATCATCGATCTGTCCTTCTGTAGGACGAACCTCAATGATAGGATCCAATAGACCTGTTGGCCGGATAATCTGCTGCACCATGGTGTCGCAGTGCTCCATTTCATAAGGCCCCGGAGTAGCTGAAACATATACGATCTGCTTCACTTTTTCTTCGAATTCTTCGAACTGTAGCGGACGGTTATCTAACGCAGACGGTAGACGGAAACCATGCTCTACCAACACCGTCTTACGTGCCCGGTCACCGTTATACATCGCCCGAATCTGTGGAAGAGTTACGTGAGACTCATCAATAATAATCAGCATATCATCCGGAAAATAATCCATTAATGTATAAGGAGTTGCTCCTGGCTCACGGAAGGTGAGCGGTCCGGAATAGTTCTCGATCCCCGAACAGAAGCCCACTTCCTTCATCATCTCAATATCATAACGTGTCCGCTGTTCCAGACGCTGAGCTTCCAGAAGCTTTCCTGCGTCACGAAGCACAGTTAAGCGATCTTCCAGCTCTTTTTCAATGTTGACGATTGCCACTCGCATCGTTTCTTCCTTGGTAACAAAGTGAGACGCCGGAAAAATAGCGACATGATCGCGTTCCCCGATCAGTTCACCCGTCAGTACATCAATCTCAGTGATTCGCTCAATTTCATCGCCGAACAATTCTACCCGAATGGCATGTTCTCCCTGAGAGGCTGGGAAAATCTCAACCACATCACCACGAACACGGAAGGTTCCGCGTACGAAATTAATATCATTACGCTGGTACTGGATATCCACTAGTCTACTCAACATCTCATTACGCGGCTTCTCCATCCCAACCCGCAATGACAATAGCAAGCTTCCGTATTCCATCGGCGAACCGAGGCCGTAAATACAAGACACACTCGCCACAATAATAACGTCACGACGTTCGAACAAGGAGCTGGTCGCGGAGTGGCGCAGTTTATCAATCTCTTCGTTAATGCTGGAATCTTTCTCGATATAAGTATCGGAGGAGGGAATATACGCCTCTGGTTGGTAATAGTCGTAGTAGCTGACGAAATAGTCTACCGAATTATGCGGAAAAAACTCCTTAAACTCACTTGCTAGTTGAGCAGCCAAAGTCTTGTTGTGCGCAATAACTAGCGTAGGGCGGTTTAATTTGGAAATGACTTGTGCAACGGTAAACGTCTTTCCCGTACCCGTCGCGCCCAGCAGCGTCTGGTGCTTCTTGCCCTGCCGGATGCCTTGTAATAATTCCTCAATGGCATGAGGCTGATCGCCCTGGGGTGTATACTCGGACTCCAATTCAAAAGTCTTCGTACTGACGACAATATCACTCATTTGCCGGTCTCCCCTCTATCGTCTAAACTAGATTAATATATTATAATTGTTGTCTGAATGTTCTCTCTCCATACGATAGTGAAAAATATGGAAGATAAGAATATGTGTTCCCGTTCATTATACAGTGTTGACTAGATCGATGCAAACCATAAAACATAGAAATGTTAGGAGCTTGAAGCATGGATATTACCTCAATAATCGGCCTTGTGGCTGGACTGGCTGCGTTAATCGGCGGCTATCTCTGGGAAGGCGGAAGCCTGTCAGGACTGCTGCAGCTTAACGCAGCTTTAATTGTATTCGGGGGTACATTTGCCGCCGTTATGATCAGCTTCCCAGCATCTAAGTTGCGCTCCATTCCAACAGCACTACGCATGGCCTTCGGCAGCAACCCTGATCGTGATGTAGAGAAGGCAGAAGAACTCATCTCCATGGCAACAGTGGCCCGGCGCGGCGGCGTTTTAATGTTAGAAAAACAAGCTGAAGTACATCCAGATTCTTTTACACGTGAAGGTCTACTTCTTATTGTCGACGGCACAGATCCTGAGCAAGTTCGGCAGATTTTAGAATTAGAAATGGACGCTAAGGAATTGAAGCATGAGAGTTATGCTAAGATTTTTGAAGCCGCAGGTGGTTATGCCCCAACGATGGGAATTATCGGTACGGTGATGGGTCTCATTCGTGTGCTAGGTAATCTTACAGATCCGTCAAATCTAGGTACCTCTATCGCAGTTGCATTTACCGCAACACTGTATGGTGTCGCCATCGCCAATTTAATATTTTTACCCATCGCTTCCAAAATCAAATCCCGCAGTCAAAGCCAGCTACATAGTATGGAAATGCTGCTCGTCGGCATTCTTTCTCTGCAGAACGGGGATCATCCCCTGCTGGTGCGTAAAAAACTGAACTCATTCATCTCAGACACGGACACGAATGACCGCGCAGAAACTAGAGGTCTTCTATGAGACAAAGAGACCGGCGCAAGCGGCGTGTAGAGACTCAGGAAAACCGCGACCGCTGGATGATTACTTATGCTGATCTAATTACACTTTTACTTATATTTTTCGTTATATTGTATGCGATGAGCAGCCTGGACACTGACAAATATAATATTGTGACGGGCTCGTTATCCGAGACCTTTAAGTCTGGCAGCACTGTCCTTGAGGGTGGGGACGGCATTTTAGATGCTGGAAAAACCCCTGTGATCAAACCAGAAAATACAGATACAAACTTAAATACAACAGTGGAACAAAGCCAAAACGCTGACGATAAAACCGTTAATGAAACACCTTCGACACGTGAGCTGGCTTTTCGGGAACAAGAAGCGAAACTTTCTGAATTAATGGGTGTGATCACCCACTATGTGGAGGAAAATAATCTCGAAGAACAAATTTTTGTTGCCGACAAACCGCAGGGGATAGAAATCACACTCAGTGACCGTTTTCTCTTCGATATAGGTAAGGCAGACCTGAAATCACCAGCCCTTCCTGCTCTTCAGCAGTTGTCTGGATTATTCAGCGATATTGGCGCAAAGATTAGCATTGAAGGACACACCGACAATACCCCAGTATCTTCGGCTTCTCACTATAACGACAATTGGGAGCTGTCTGGTGCTCGGGCTCTGTCTGTGCTGCGCTTTTTCTTAGATCGTGAAGGATTGAACCCCGACAATTTTCAATATGCAGGTTATGCTGATACCCAGCCCACCGCGGATAATACATCGGCAGCAGGTCAGCAGAAGAACCGCCGTGTAGAGATCATTGTGCTTCGGCAGCTTCAAGAGGGAGAATAAATATAGTTGTGCTCAGAGCTAAGTCCGTTAGCTTAAGCCTATGAGGATGTTGGGTATCTTTTGTACTGCTTAGCAACATTACCAAAATAGGCCCTATGCTAGTAATTACGGAAATACTCCCTGATTATCTGCCTATTATCGTATCTAGTCGCAGAATTAGGGAATCCCTCCCTGATTAATACCTTATTTAGTGAGAAATAGCGATTTTCCCGAAATTTATAGGGAGGTTTTCCCTAAAACCCTTGATTTCGAGCTATGATCGTCTAAGATGAGGGAGGTTTTCCCTGCTATGAACGAATTAGTCAATTCCCCTTTAAACCAAAGGGTTTTCAATCCCTTGGGCACAGAGACAAAATGCGAGTCGTCGGCTGGCAATCTGCTATCCGTGGGTTGGTTACCACATATTATGCCTACGTCGAAGGAGCTTCCGCAAACTAATTTCGCACGTCAGATCATGGATCCTGTGCACAGGGAATTCACGGATTCTCCTCGAACCTTTCTCTTTGTCTCCATGCCCCAAGGATTCAAATCTCTCAGGATATTTTTACGTTTTCCTATTCGGATTATGCCATTCTTTGTTCTGCATCTACCGCAATCGACCAGATGAATCCAACTAACTCACGACCTACCGCAGCCATGGCTAAATTTCGGTGTTTCCCACGTCTGACTAACTTTAGATACTTACTGTGTAACCGTTCTTGGGCTTTCCACGACGTTTCATGGACATGAGCACTCTGCCCCTCCAGGCGCACTGCTAAATCTCCCTTAACAGCAGGACGGTGACGGTAACTCCATGCAGACTCCACCAGTGCACGCCGCACTCCTGAATTCCCAACTTTTGTAAGACGACCTCTTTTAGTACTTGCTCCCGATGAATACTCCCGTGGCACTAGTCCTAGGTAACTCATGAGCTGAGCCGGTGAACTAAAACGCTCAAAATTCCCAATCTCGACAACTAATGTCATAGCCGTCAGCAGAGCGATTCCCCGCAGACCTTGCAACGCTTGAATGACAGGTGCGTACGGACAGATCTGTGCTTCTTCTCGCATTGCGGATTCAAGTCGCTTGATTCGCTCCTCCACTTCCCGAAGCTGTTGCAGGTATTCGGTGAAAACCCGTTCTTGAGCGGCATAATTAAACTTCAGCATGGACAGCCATTCCCGGTACCTTTTGGTCCAGCGTTTTTTCATACCTTCTGGTGTGTGAATTTGGTGGCGCAACAGAAAATGAATGAGCCGTTGCCGGGCACGATGTAGATCTTCCCTAGCATCTTCTCGCGCACGAATGAGATCTCGTAAGGCTTCGAGTTCTGGAGTCGGCACATAGATCGCGGTCAATTCTCCTGCTCGGTGAAGCTGAGCCAGTTTTTCTGCATCCCGTCGATCGGTTTTTATGGCATCGCCGGGGCGCTGTGGAATACGCGAAGGTGCGATCACCACGCAGGAAATCCCCATCTTCGTCAGCCAGCGATATAAGTCGTATCCGGTAGGCCCGGCTTCATAGCAGACCTCTAGCGTAATCCCTGAACCTTTGAGTTTGCGAATCATTCGAGCCACTGCATCCGGGGTATGGGGAATGGCTCCATAATATCGTGCTGGTTCTCGACCTTCGTCTGCAATTGCCACCGCAATTTTTTCTTTTGACACATCCAAACCTATGTATTTTATGGTATTCTTCATAGTAACAGCTCCTTTCGCATTTAGCTCTGAAATGGTTGTCCTTCAACTTCCATTTTAACTTACGGTGTGCGAACAGGGGCTGCCTTTCGTTCATCATAACTAATTTCATAAGCATTAGATTAGATTTAACGCAAAAATCCCCACCGTTATCAACACAAAAAAAAACAAACAGCAAGTCTCCAAAAACAGAAACTTGCTGCTACAAATATCACACGAGATGAATTATTATTTCGAGGGTATCCCCAATTATTCTCCTACCAACGCACTATAACCGGCTGCATCTAGCAGACCTTTTATAGCATCAGCATACTCTCCGTCAACTTCAATTTCAAAAATCCATCCCTCACCATACGGCTTATCGTTGATTAGCTCTGGACTAGCTTCTAAACCGTCATTAATCCTGGTAACCTTCCCAGAGACGGGTGAATACAATTCCGATACCGTCTTAACGGATTCGATACTACCAACGCTGTCGCCAGCTGAAATGGCTGAGCCTACTTCTGGAAATTCCACAAATACGATATCGCCTAACAAATGCTGAGCATGATCCGTAATCCCAACACGTACTACACGTCCTTCCACTTGCTGTGCCCACTCATGTTCTTCGCTGTAAAGAAGGTTATCTAAAACTTCACTCATTCAAGTCGCCTCATTTCCAAATTGGAGTTCTAAATTTAGTTATAGCCTAAGTGATCTCGGTTCACAATGTCAATGTTACTAAGAGGAAAAATAAATTTGTCGTTTTTTTGACTTTTTCTTGTTGACAGCGTCTCCCTATACCCGTTTAATGGAGACATAAGAAACAAATACAGTTGCGAATGATGGCATAGGGAGAGACTGTCTCACTTGAAGACGGCGCCGAAGGAGTAAGCCCTAACAGGGGTGAATCTCTCAGGCAAAAGGACCTTTGCCGGACGCATCTCTGGAGAGCATCAGACGCAAGGCTGAGTGCGTCAGGTCACCAACGGGGAAACTTGCAGGTTAGTTACGGCAGGGTAACTCTCAGGTACAAAGGACAGAGCGGAAAGCAATTTGTGCATTTATGCATGATTGCTTCCGCCTGTCCTTTTTTGTATGTAATCAGACAAGGGGAGTGACGACATGGATACTTTGAAAAGAACGCCTTTTTATGATCTCTATTCCGCTTATACGGAGTCCAGGTGCATTGATTTCGGCGGCTGGGAGCTGCCGGTACAGTTTACAGGTATAGTGAAAGAGCATGAAGCCGTTCGCCAGCAGGCTGGACTGTTCGATGTATCGCATATGGGTGAAATCATGGTGATCGGGAGCGGTGCAGAAACCTTTTTGCAAAAGATGACGACTAACGATGTCACCCGCCTCACAGACGGTGCAGCACAATATACGCTGCTCTGTTATCCAAACGGCGGGGTCGTTGACGATTTACTCGTATATCGACTAAGCGAAGGACGTTATATGCTCGTCGTAAATGCCTCCAACATCGACAAAGACTTCCAGTGGCTGCAAGAGCATCTGACCTCTGAATTCGGTGAAGTCACGCTCACTAATGTCTCTGACGAGACGCTTTTGCTCGCCTTGCAAGGTCCGCTGGCGGAGACCATTCTTGCCGAAGTCACCGATGCTCCTATCGATGCACTTAAGCCTTTCCATTTCATCGAGCGCGCTACCGTTTGCGGTGTAGAAGTACTGATCTCCCGTACGGGTTATACCGGCGAAGATGGCTTTGAAATCTACGCTCCGCTGGATGGGGCAGAATCGTTATGGAACGGTCTACTCGCAGCTGGTTCTCCACACGGATTAACGCCTGCTGGACTTGGCGCACGTGATACACTGCGTTTTGAAGCAAAATTGCCACTGTACGGTCAGGAGCTGTCAGCTGACATCACTCCCCTAGAAGCAGGAGTTCAGTTCTTCGTGAAGCTGGACAAAGCAGATTTTATCGGACGTGATGCGCTGATACAACAAAAAGAAGCCGGTCTTCCCCGCCGCCTTGTCGGCCTAGAAATGATTGATCGAGGCATTCCGCGCTCCCATTACCCAGTCTATGTAGGCGGCGTTAAAATCGGAGAGGTCACAACAGGAACACAATCTCCAACGCTAAAGCGTAACCTGGGATTGGCATTGCTTGATACAACTTACAGTGAAATAGGCACAGAGGTTTTCGTAGAGATACGCGGCAAGCAGCTTAAGGCTGTCGTGATTAAGGCCCCTTTTTATAAAAAAAGCCAAGGAGTGAAACCTTAATGAAGCACCGTTATCTGCCCATGACAGCACAGGACCGCGTAGAGATGATGGAAGCTGTCGGGATTCAGTCCATAGATGAGCTGTTCTCCGATATTCCTGAAGCAGTCCGTTATCAAGGCACTATGCCGATGTCTGAACCACTCGATGAATACGCCCTGCTACGCCACATGAAAGGTCTGGCTGACCGAAATGCCGACTTTGATTCTCATACCAGTTTCCTCGGCGCCGGATTATACGACCATCACATCCCTGTGGTGATCAACCATGTCATTTCCCGTTCTGAATTCTACACTGCCTACACTCCTTATCAACCAGAGATCAGCCAAGGCGAACTGCAAGCGATCTTCGAATTCCAATCTTACATTTGCGAACTAACCGGTATGAAAGTAGCCAATGCCAGTATGTATGATGGCGCTACAGCTTTATCCGAAGCAGCGGTCCTCGCAGCTGGTGCTACCAAACGCAAAAAATTAATTGTCTCCCGCACCGTTCATCCTGAAGCCCGCCAAGTACTGCGCACATCGGCTAATGCTTGGGGTCTTGATGTGGTGGAGATTGACTATAAAGACGGTCTTACCGATCAGGCTAAGCTTGCTGAAGCCATTGATGCTGATACTGCCGCAGTACTGATGCAATCGCCTAACTTCTTTGGCAGCATAGAAGATCTTCGCTCCGTTGAACCGCTGATCCATGCTGTTAAAGGTTTGCTCGTTGTCAGTGCGAACCCGATCGCCCTTGGTGTACTCGAAACTCCGGGCAAGCTTGGAGCCGACATCGTAGTCGGTGACGCTCAACCACTCGGTATTCCTGCTTCCCTCGGCGGTCCAACATGTGGATTCTTCGCCGTAGCTGAACACCTGATGCGTCGCATGCCAGGCCGAATCGTTGGCCAAACCGTGGACCGCAATGGGAAACGCGGCTTCGTTCTGACACTTCAAGCCCGTGAACAGCATATCCGTCGTGAAAAAGCGACGTCGAACATTTGCTCCAACCAAGCACTACTCGCCCTCTGCGCATCCGTCTACTTGTCCGTAATGGGTAAGGAAGGCATGCGTGAAGTCGGTGAACTGAACATTCGCAAAAGCCATTACGCCGCTAAGAAGCTCAGCGAACTAACCGGTGCTGAACTTACCTTCTCTTCCCCATTCTTTAATGAGTTTGTAGTGAAGTTTCCTGAAGGAAGCAGCGTAAGCTCAATTAATTCTAAGTTGTTGAAGGAAGGATACCTTGGCGGTTATGATCTGGGCCGGGATTATCCAGAACTCGCTGGTCATATGCTGGTAGCCGTAACGGAAAAAAGAAGCAAAAACGAAATCGATCAATTTGCTAGCGCACTGGAGGGCTGTTTATGAAACCGGAACAAAGTCTAATTTTTGAATTAAGTCGTCCCGGCCGTTCGGCCTATTCCTTGCCACTATGCGATGTGCCGCAGGAAGAAACCTTAGAATCTCTGATTCCATCAGGTTTACTCCGTAGCGAACCCGTCGTGCTTCCGGAAGTATCCGAAGTGGACGTCATTCGCCACTACACTTCCTTGTCACGCCGCAACTTTGGTGTAGATAACGGCTTCTATCCACTCGGTTCATGTACGATGAAATACAATCCGAAGATTAACGAAGATGTTGCCCGCTTCTCCGGCCTAGCTAAGATCCACCCGTACCAACCGGAAGAAAGCATTCAAGGGGCACTTGAATTAATGTATACCTTGCAAAATGACTTGTCCGCGCTAACAGGTATGGATGCTGTATCCCTGCAGCCTGCCGCAGGTGCTCACGGTGAATGGACCGGTCTCATGATGATTCGCGCCTACCATGAAAGCCGCGGGGAGACTCGCACGAAGGTTATCGTGCCGGATTCCTCGCACGGCACCAATCCTGCTAGTGCTTCAGCAGCAGGACTTGAAACGATCACGATCCCTTCCACAGACAAAGGGATGGTCGACCTTGAAGCACTGAAAGCAGCGGTCGGCAGCGACACTGCTGCACTGATGCTGACCAACCCGAGTACACTCGGCTTGTTCGAGACACAAATCGTCGAGATCGCTGAGATCGTACACGAAGCAGGCGGCTTGCTCTATTACGATGGAGCGAACTCCAATGCGATCATGGGCATTACCCGCCCTGGTGACATGGGCTTTGACGTTGTGCATTTGAACTTGCATAAGACAATGAGCACCCCGCATGGTGGCGGTGGTCCTGGAGCCGGACCTGTCGGCGTAAAATCGATCTTAGTTCCATTCCTGCCACAGCCTACCGTGGTGAAGAACGAAGATAGCAGCTTCTCGCTCAACTTCGGCGGACCTGAATCAATTGGACGCGTGAAAGCTTTTTACGGCAACTTTGGTATTCTTGTTCGTGCCTATGCCTACATCCGCACCTATGGTCCAGACGGACTGCGTGAAGTATCGGAAAATGCCGTGCTGAATGCGAACTATATGATGCACCGTCTGGCGCCATATTTTGAAATCCCATATCCAGGCGTATGTAAGCATGAATTCGTAATGTCCGGCAAAAATCTGAAGCAATACGGTGTCCGCACCTTGGATGTTGCTAAACGATTACTCGACTTCGGCTACCACCCGCCAACCGTGTACTTCCCGCTGACTGTAGAGGAATGCATGATGATCGAGCCGACGGAAACCGAAAGTAAAGAAACGCTAGATGGCTTCATCGATACGATGATCCAGATCGTGAAAGAAGCGCAGGAGACACCGGAGATCGTAATCAATGCACCACATACCACAGAAATTAGCCGATTGGATGAAACCCAAGCCGCGCGTAAGCCGGTATTGAATTGTTCTTGCGGTTAATAGATAATGAGCAGTATTAAAAAAGCAGGCCACGATATCGGTTATCGTCGGCCTGCTTTTTACATAAAAATCAACACTATGATTAACTCGGTCTACACCTTCGCAAAGATCAGGAGTTATGCTATTCTAATTTCGAGGGTAGCGTTTTCCCATTAGAAAGGATTGTATTCCTTATGAAATTTGAATTTGTCCATAATGTATTCCACAGAAAGTATTTATTGTTCCTTCCTTATTTGCTCCTTGCATTATTAATGTTATCTGCCTGGTCTTCGTCCCATAGAATATTCTCTCTCATCCCCTTCATATTAATTATGCTAAATGCTTTGTATATCGTTGTGAAAATCATTATTTACACCATGCGTCGGAGTTTCTACTTTCGCCACGCCTTTGCGCTCCTTAGCTGATTTACGGAAGTAGAACAGCTCGTAAATCGCCGGCACTACAACTAGCGTAAGCAGTGTTGCCGCAGTTAATCCCCCGATAACTACAATCGCCAAGCTTTGCGAGACAATGCTGCCCATCTCGGCATGGCCGAACAGCAGTGGTGTCATGGCGCAAATGGTAGCAATAGCTGTCATCAGAATCGGACGCATCCGTGTTCCGGCCGCTTCCAGAATGGCTTCGCGGATACTCATATGCGCTTCATTCTGCTTAATGCGGTCGATGAGCACAATCGCATTCGTAACGACGATACCTATTAACATCAGAGCCCCGAAAAGAGCAGTGAAGTCAGGTGTTACGCCGGATACGATAAGTCCAACAATCGCTCCAATCGCTGCTAGCGGTAAGGAGAACATGATCGCCAGCGGAGCACGAAGGGTTTTGAAGGTGAGGACCATGATCAGATACACCAACCCGATGGAGATTAGCGCCGTCATGCCAAGGTCGTTGAAATCCTCTGACTGATCGACCGAGGCTCCTCCTGCAAACAAGGTGACACCTTTCGGAAGGGTAAGGCTATCGGTTTGCTTTTTAATATCCGCTCCGATTTCAGACACCTTCTTCGGATCAACTTCTGCTGTAATTCTCGCATATGGCTTCCCATCTTTATGGAACAACAAGGCGGGTTCATTCCGAACCTCATAAGTTGCGAGTTGAGACAGCGGCTTTGGTCCTTCAGCAGTCATGAGCGTCATTGCTTTTAAATCTTGCTCCGACTTCGGCTGAGCCATAGGATCTAACACTACTCCAGCAGGAGTACCGTCAAGTTCGATTTGCCCCATCGGGATCGGATTCAGCATAGCCGACAATTGCATGGTGATTTCTTGCGCATTCGTCTGCGCTGGATCTACCTTGAAACTAAATACAGGTTTGGTATCCTCCATATTGCTACTGACCTTCTGAATACCCTCCACAGTCTTCAACTTATCCGTAACTGTTGCTGCAACAGCAGTAATATCTGTAAGATTATCCCCAACGATATCAATATACTCACTGGTAGAGCTTGAGCCCATCATACTCATTTCATTGGCAACGAGTGTTGCACCAGCGTAGGAATCCTTCACATCACGAACATGATTGATGAATGCCTCAGCATCCGCACCTTTTTTCATAACAACGGTATAATCCACCAAGGTCTCCGAACTGACAGTGCCCCACTGAGCCGCATCCGCACTATTCCCTGACTGCATAATCACCGTTTCCGCTTCTGGCTGTTTCATCAGATCCTGCTCTAGCTGCTTTCCTTTTTCCAAGATCTCTTTAACAGGAACATCCTTAGGATAATTCAACTGAACAGAGACATAGCTAGCATCTGAAGCATCAAGCGCACCTTTCGGCATAGTTACATAGGCCGCGATAGAGCCAATCAGAAGTAGAAGACCTAGCGATAAGGTGATCCATTTCCGGCGCAGATTCCAATCAAGGAATCGAGTAAACCATTTAGATGGCTCGTGTTCTTTCATAGAGGTTCTTCTGAGCAGCCATGCGCTTAACAGAGGTACCACGGTCAAAGCTACAACGAGTGAAGTAAGCAATGAATACGTGACAGTTAAGGCAAACGGAAGCAGGAAAGCCTGTAAACTACCACGCAAAAGACCCATAGGCAGAAACACAGCTACTGTTGCAATCGTTGATGAAGTAATTGCTCTAGCCACTTCCCCAGTAGCGCTTATAATCATTTCCCGGGAGAAGGGTTCTTTTTGCAGCCTACGGTAGATGTTCTCAATGACTACGATACTATCATCCACCAGACGTCCGACCGCAACAGCCACACCTCCGAGTGTAATAATATTTAGACTTATGCCAGATATATCAAGCAGATATAAGGTAACTGCTAGAGAAAGCGGGATAGAAACCGCCGTAATCAGTGTTGCCCGCAGGTTGCGCAGGAACAACAGAATCACGATCGTCGCAAACAATGCGCCGAGCAATACTTCACGCATCATACTGTTTACAGAGGTAACCACCATATCTGATGTACTGAACACCACTGCTGCTTCTGCGTTAGGAATCGTTTTATTAATATGAGCTACGGTATCCTGTATATGATCTCCGACACTTACTGCATTTGCGTTGGCCTCTTTGGTCACTATGGCGAAAAGAACATCTTTCCCGTTCGAACGGCTAACGCTTTCTTGATCCTGCTTCAATTCGATGGCAGCAATATCCTGCAGCTTAACACCCGAGGATACGGGTAGCTTTTTTAGGGTATCGATACTATCAATTGTAGAAACCACGTTAACGTTACCTGTCTGGCCACCAATCGTCTGCTCCCCAAGGGATGCCGATACATTACGTCCTTGAAGTAACCCTAGTACTTGAGGTGTTGTAATTCCCTTCTCAGCCATTAATTTCGGATCTAGCTTCACTCGCACTTGCGGAGTTACTTTGCCATATAAGGCGACATTGGCTACACCTTCTGCTTTTTGCATCTCTGGAATGATGGTTTCTTCAGCAAGCTTAAGGTTCTCTTTAGTTAGACCTTCGTCAAACGAAAGAGTGATCTGAGACACGGGTATCATGGAAGTATTCAGTTGAAGTACAAAAGGATCCATCACCCCTTCAGGAAACTGCAACGAATCTACAACCTTTTGCACCTCTTGCGCAGCATCCTTCATATTCGTCTTCGAATCATAAAAGATGTTCACCTGTGCGTATCCATCTCCGGAAGTAGACAGTATTTCTTTCTTCCCCTTTACAAAAGCAGCCCCAGCCTCAATCGGCTTCGTAACCTTTGTCTCCATCGCATGGGCATCCTGACCCGGACCGAGCACCGTTACAGTAACTTGAGGATTATCTGCCTCTGGCATAAATTCCATCGGTAGCGAAGTATAGCTCATCCCTCCCACTACAAGAGCCATTACAACTAAAAGCCCCACCGCAGCCTTGTTACCGAACGACCATTTGGTTAACCACTTCATTTTCGTTTCCCCTTCCACCCCGTATATTTCTGGTACTCCTCTTATGACTGCCTCATTATGTATTATTTTCCATCCCGAGATTTAGTTTAGACATTTTTGACCAAAGTCAAAACAGTCCTGCGGCTGGTTTCGTACTCAGTCTTAAGGCGGGGAACTTTCCCCTTCTGTAGCCAGATCCCCATCCTCTTCCTTCCTAATGAACCAATCTGAGAAGAGTCAGTTAAAATGCTAAAAAAATCTGCTGATTCGGCAAAATTCGATAGTTAGCAGCATCATTTTTATGTTACATTTACAAAATACTGGATTTTATGAGATTGGAATTAGTTAGGAGGGAATCACTTGAGTATTATTGAAGCGAGGCAATTGTCCAAATCATTCATGCAGGCCGTGAAGGGGCCGGGGTTATCAGGCGCAGTGAAACATCTGTTTGTTCCCAAACATATCGAGAAAGTGGCTGTCCAGCCGCTGAATCTTACGATTGAAAAGGGAGAGACGGTGGCTTATGTAGGTCCAAATGGGGCCGGAAAATCAACAACGATTAAAATGCTCACCGGAATCCTAATGCCTTCTTCTGGCACTATTTCTGTGAACGGTATCAATCCTCATAAAAAAAGAATGGAAAATGCCCAGCAGATTGGCGCCGTCTTTGGGCAACGCACACAGCTGTGGTGGGATATTCCGATAACGGAATCCTTCGCCTTACTTAAGGATATTTATAATATCCCCGAGTCCGTTTTTAAGCATAATCTCGATATGTTTGTTGAAATGCTGGGCATGAATGAATTTATCCATTTATCCGCCCGTAAGCTGTCACTTGGTCAGCGGATGCGTGCGGATCTAGCGGCTTCCTTATTACATAACCCACCGATTTTATATTTGGATGAACCGACCATTGGTCTAGACGTCTCCGTCAAACAGAAGATACGCGAATTTATTAAACAGATTAATTTGGAGCAACAAACAACTGTTATGCTAACCACACATGATCTAGGTGACATTGAGGACTTATGTAAACGTCTGATTATTACAGATCACGGCGCTATTATCTATGACGGTAGCTTACAGGAGGTAAAAGCTAATTTTGCGCGCGAACGGATCATCTTTTTCCAGATTGCCTCACCCATCCCCGCCCTGTTTCAACACTTTAATATATCTGCCGATGTTCAATTGGATATTCAAAATGAGCTGGAATTCTCCTTGTCATTCGACCGCTATGAGTACACCGCCAGTGAGATTGTAAGTCAAGTGATGAAATACGGGGAAGTCGTGGACTTTCGCATGGAAGATGCCAACATTGAGCAGGTCATCAAAGCCGTGTATGACGGAAATTTGGATTTGAACCACGGTAGCGGACAGCGGAGAGGCGTTGAACAACCATGTCTGTAATTAGAAAATACAGCAGTATTACGAATCGTTCCCTGCAAAATGTATTGGCTTATCGGACTTCATATGTCATTACCTTCTTATCTAATTTTGTGAATTTACTCGCTATTTATTTTTTATGGCAGGGAATTTACAGTGGGCGGGATTCCTTAGGCGGCTATACATGGGATCAGATGAAGACCTATTTACTCGTCACCTTTTTGGCGAATTCCGTTCTTTCCTGGTATTCCGAGACTTCTATCTCCGGAAAAATTCTGGACGGCAGTGTAGCCGCTGATTTATTGAAGCCGATAGACTTTCAGACGGCTCGTTTTGCAGAAACGTTGGGGTCCAGTCTTCTGGAGGGGGGCATGAGTACGATCCTGATTGGAATATTCGTCCTGTTCACTTCGGGAATAACCATTCCTCATTCTCCATTTGTCTATGTCTTATTCGCTGTGAGTTTACTTGCCGCTATACTGGTGAAGTTCGGTATCGTCTATCTAGCAGCCTTGTTATGTTTCTGGTCTACTGGCTCTATGGGCATTGTATGGGCGCGGATTGCAGTTACGAATCTATTGTCGGGGGCCTTGGTTCCTTTGGCCTTTTTTCCAGACTGGCTGGAAAAGCTGGCCTTATTGCTACCCTTTCAAAGCATCATCCACACGCCATCTATGATCTTCTTGGAGCAGGCTGATGTATCTGAAGCGCTTAGCCTAATCGGTATTCAATGCTTCTGGGGCATTGTTTTATGGATTGCCGGGAAATGCATGTGGAACTGGGCCGTTCGTCAGGTGACCATACATGGAGGCTAAAGCGGAGGGGGAGTCATAATGAAAGTTTCACGCATGATCTATCTATATAGACGCATGTATGTTCAGCAGCTAAAAGCAATTCTAGAGTATGACAAAGATTTCTACATATTAATGTGTTCTGCGGCATTAACACAGGTACTGGGATTTGTTTTTCTTTGGGTCATCTATGACCGGATTCCGGATATCAATGGCTGGCAGTTCTGGGAAGTCGCTTTTATGTACGCGATGATCTTTCTAACCGAAGGAATAGGTTCCCTGTTTTTTGAAGGCACCTGGAGAATGAGTGGTCTAGTGAACCGAGGAGAGTTAGATCGTTATCTACTTCGGCCAGTGCCCGTTATTTTACAGATCTTTTGTACGGGGATCGGCATTAACGGTCTAGGCAATTTGCTGATTGGTGGAGTTATAATCTGGCAAGCCTTTACCCATGGACAGCTTCATTGGACTCTAGGCAAAGCTGCGATCACCTTGTTGTTGCTGGCAACAGCCGTAATTATCCGTGTATCTATCAACTTGATCGGAAATTCAGCAGCCTTTTGGATTCGTAATGCTGGTAATGCCTTCCCTCTAATGGTGCATAACCTGGCGGATCTGGCGAAATACCCAATTACACTGTTTCCTCAAGCCGTACGTATCTTTATCTCCACCGTTCTTCCCTATGCCTTTATCAGTTTCTATCCGGCAACCTATATCTTTGACAAAAGTGAGTGGCATGGCTGGTGGATGCTGGCTCCGCTCGTCGCCATTGGGAGTGCGGCAGCCGCTTATGGTATTTTCCGATTCGGACTTTCCCGTTACGAAAGCACGGGGAACTAGAACATAAAAAAGGGAGTCCCGTAAGCCATTTAAATGGCCAACAGGACTCCCTCTTGCTATAGTTTATTTCCCTTCCGCGCGTACTGGATCACGGAATATATATTTTAAGAGTGGCGGTGTTACCAATGTAGTTACAATGACAACAATAATTACAGAAGTAAAATACTGCTGCTGCAACAATCCGCTTTGCAGACCTGTTGCCGCGATGATCAATGCTACCTCACCCCGCGAAATCATCCCTGAACCAATAATAAGCGACGAACGGTTATTAAAACCTGTAAGACGCGCACCCAGACCGCCACCAAACAGCTTGGTCAGAATGGCAACCACCGTCAGCAAGAGGACGAACCCGATTTGGCTTCCAACCCCTTCAAAAGAAACACTAAGTCCGATACTGACAAAGAAGACCGGAACAAAGATCGAATACGCTATAGGCTCAATCTTAGATTCCACAGCGTGCTTAAAGGAGGTTTGTGAAATAGCAATCCCAGCTGCAAAAGCACCGATGATTCCTGCCATCCCCATAATTTCAGCAAAATACGCGAACGCAAAGCAAATCATTAGCGCCGCTGCGATAACAGCCTCTGTCACCTTTAGCGGAGCCATCCATTTCATAACCCGAGGCACAACGAACCAACCCACAACAAGCGCTACAGCGAAGAACAACACCTTTTTTGTAATCAAAAGACCAATAGATGCTGATTCTCCTGTGCCGAAAAAGCTCATTAATACAGCGAGCAAGATAACAACCAGGATGTCATCTACAACGGCGGCTCCCAGAATGGTAGAACCTTCACGTGTGTTCAGCTTATTCATATCCTTCAGCACCTGAACCGATATGCTGACCGATGTTGCACTAAGAATGACGCCCATAAACATAGCATTATGATAAGCAAAACCAAACATTTCCCCTATGGCGAATCCACCAATAAAAGGTAAAATAATACCTCCGACGGCTACTGCGAAAGCTGATTTCCAATTCTTGCGCAATTGATCCAGATCCGTCTCAAGACCCGCTATAAACATTAACAATAGAACACCGATCTCCGAAAAATAATGAATAAACTCTCCATTCTGAATCCAACCCAGTACCGCAGGACCCAGTATAATACCCACAATTAGCTTACCCAGTACCGACGGTTGTCCCAGTCGTACAGATAAATCACCAGCTAGCTTGGTGAATAGAATAATCAGCATAAGATATAGAACAAACTCCATGTTTCATCCACTCCCTTGTTGTATATAAGAACTGCCAACCAGGGACTTCTCCAAGCCAAAAAAAGACAAAGAGGAGCCCTTGTTGACAGGCTCCTCCAAAAAACAAAAAATTATTCAATTTAGTATTATTAATTATATTATACCCGTAATATTAAAGCCTGTAAACAAGATGCGCCAATAATATACACTATGCAGATTTTAGTCAATTAAGTATCATCTTCACTATTTTAGATAGAACACTTCGCGTAAAGGCAACATTGGCACCTCATCATTGAAATCAAATGACCCTTCAACCATCTTTGAGGTAATAGCATTCCATCGGTTGCAGGCGTCACTTTTGGCAATGTAATCGAAAGCCGCTTCAGTATCCTCACATTCAAAGCAATAAAAAAATTGATTGCCATTCTGAAAGATGGAGTAGTTAGAAATACCAGCCTTATTATGCTCCTCCAAAATTTCCGGCCAAGGATTTAAATGCATAGCTATATACTCTTCTAAACATTCTTCCTTCACCCGCCATGTCCAAGCTAATTTATTGCTGCTCATCTGCTCATCCTCCTAGAAATGCCCTCTTTTGTACATAATAAGGATTAGGACATTTGATACCTATTATTGTACCTGAAGGTAGCAGTCCAAGCTATGAATTCCGCTGCAAGATTCCTAAGCGTTAATTCCCGCTTCGCTCGGACGGAGAATTGCAGAACCAATCGCCAGCAGTACGACGGCCATGAGACCCAGAATGGCAAAAGGTAACCATAACTCATTCCAGCCACCGCCGTTTGCAGCGATGTCGACCGCTTGGATGGCCCATTTTTGCGGAACAAAGTTAGCCGCCTTCTGCATATAGTCCGGCATAATGGATAAAGGCCAGAAACAGCCTCCAAGCATACAAGTCGGTGTTAGAATAAGGGCATTCAACATCCCGGCATTATTAGGATTACGAATTAACCCTGCCACTGTACTGGCGATCCCCATAGACACCAGCATAAATGCGGCAAGAACTAGGAAATATAGATACATTGGGACTTCATAGTCATAGTGCAGCACCCAGCGTCCCAAGGCGAGAACTACGACAATCTGAATCAGCCCAACCATGAAACTACCCAGAAAATTACCAAGAGCAATCTCGTAAGAACGGACCGGAGCGCTGAACATCCGCATCATTGTGCGACCTTTCCGGTCATCCATAATAAGAGACACTGAACTCGTGACTAGCCCCATCAGGAACATTAACGTTAAGCCCGTTACGGCTCCTAATCCTTCCCGTGGGTACAGATTATAATCGGTTCGTATACTGCCTACACTGTGCTGTTCCGCTCTTTGCATGACAGTAGTAAACTGTGCGGCGGAGTCGCTGGATCCTTCATTAGCTGCTCCAATTAAGGCAGCGGTATTCCGCATATCATCAGCAATTGCGCTTGCTTTTAATTTAATCATAACGGAAGTTTCATTCGTCTTGAGCTCATACACACTAATTTGTGGCTCTTCCCCTGCAAGTAGAGCTGAAGTGAAGCCTGCTGGAATTAGAATCCCCGCTTCTCCATTCTGATCGACAACTCCTTCTATTAAGGCAGTCTCGTCAGACTTTTCTAGAAATTTATATTCTCCAGAATTCTTTAGTTCAGTGAGCAAGTGCTTACCTGCAGCTCCGTTATCCATATTGGAATACAGCACAACAGCTGGGTTCTCCCCCATCGTTCCAGTAACAGAAACAATACCAGCAAGTACAATACAAGGAAGCAGAATATATATGAGCACACCTTTCCTAGTACCAATGGTTCGCTTCACCATGTTCCAGCCAATCGTTAAGATTTTATCCATGATAACCCACCTTCCGGTACGAAATAGCCGCTGCACTGAACAAAACTAGACAGATCAGCGATAAAACTCCCAAATTCGGCATGATTTGCGATACATCGGCATGTAGCATCATTTTCAAGATAGCCTGCATTGCCCAATGGTTAATTGTAAAGATCCCTACAGAGTTCACCCACGATTCTGGAAGTGGCGCCATTCCTCCGCTAATGAAGGTCATACTCACAGTGAGTACCGTAACCACACTTCTTGCGCTTGCTCCAGTCTTGCTAAACATAGAAATAACGATAGATAACGTCATAGATGCCACAATCATTAGCAGACAAAATAGGAGTAGCAAGCCCGGACGATTTCCCCAATTCACACCGAATAACACATTCGTTAGAATAATAATCGCTGCGCATTGAACGATACTTACAATTCCTACACCAAGCATTTTACCAATGAATAGCTGTGAGCCTTTGACAGGCATTGAATTTATTCTGAAAAGCGTATGATTTTCTTTTTCATTAAAAAGCGAGGTTGTTACAGTCAATCCACTATAGAGTAGGAACATTAGCATCATGGACACCGCATAGAATTGGGAAGAAGTATAGGAATACCCTCCTTCGCTAAGTTCTCCAAGTTTAACAGAAGGCTGATTACTGGTACTTAGTGCTGTAACGTTCAAAGCTGCTGGACCTAGCGTCATCGCCACTGACTGCTTGTAATTAAGATTGTTCAGAAAATTATCGAATACCGTCCCTGCGACCATATTGTCTGTACGTTTTTTGCCGAGTATAAACTCCAGCTGTGCGGTTTCACCGCTCTGTACCTTGCTATCAAAGCCCAGAGGAACAATGACCGCATAACCATATTTCCCTGTCCGCAGACCGCTTTCTGCCGCCTCTCGACTATTTACCATAACCGGAGTAATGATATCCTTAAGCTCGGTTGTTTTCAAAAAACTATCCATCATTACAGAGCTTTCATAGCCTTCTCCAGAAAGATTCACTACACCCACTCGTACCGGATCAATCTGGGAGGCCCCTTTATCACCGACGACATTAGAGAGCGAAGCACCTAGTAGAAAGATTAACAGCAGTGGCAGCAAAAACATATTTAATATCATCGACCGTGAGCTAAATAACCTGCGCAGCTCGTAGATCATAATCGTCCATGTCTTCATTAGAATGTTCCTCCCCCCTCTTAATCACGTAAGGTCCGTCCGGTCAGGCTTAGGAATAGCGTCTCCAGATCGGGCTCTTCAATATTTAGAGATCCAATAATCCCCTCATGTTTGGAAAAAATAAAAAGAATATCCTGCAGCTCACCTTGCGAAGATGGCAGATACAGTTCGACTACACCTTCTTTTACTTCTACGCGGCTAATTCTCGGATGAAGATTCAGCTCGTGGACTAGATCTGGAGTGATATTAGTGGCCTTGATGACGATTTTCTCTTCCTGAGCGACCCTTTCACGAAGTTCTTTTTCCGTACCACAGGCAATGATATGCCCTTTATCCATGATCGCTACCCGATCACAAATAGCTGCGACTTCCTCCATGTAGTGACTCGTATAAATAATGGTTGAACCGAGTCGATTTAGCTCCTTGACCGATTCAAGGATATGATTACGAGATTGCGGATCAATCCCTACGGTCGGTTCATCCATAATAATCAGCTTCGGACGATGCATAATAGCGCAAGCAATGTTTAGACGTCTTTTCATCCCTCCAGAGAAGGTAGAGGGTTTCTCTTTGGCACGGTCGCTAAGTCCTGTGAAGGTAAGAGCTTCTTCTACCCGTTCCTTCAAGAGCTTGCCACGCAAACCGTACAATTTCCCGAAAAAGGTGACGTTATCCGCCGCTGTCATGGTGTCGTACAGGGCTAAATCCTGTGGAACCAATCCAATTCTTTTCTTCACCTCGAGGGATTGCGAAGTCACAGGCAGACCATCAATAACAATGTCTCCCCCGTCAATCTTAAGCAATCCGCAGATCATACTGATCGTTGTACTTTTACCGGCTCCGTTCGGACCTAGTAGGCCAAAGATTTCTCCTTCTTGTATCGTCATATTCACATGATCCACTGTTAATTTACCTTCATATCGTTTCACCACATCGGTTAACACTGCGATCGCCATCTTTTCATCTCTCCTGTCGTTTGTGCTTCTATATTTCCAATTTTAGCTTAAAGTGAGTTCCAGCAAAGGTACGTAAGGTCATCTTTTGAAGGTGACTAAAGTCATCTCCTGAACTAGTGGGTTAATATGCTAAGATTAGAAAAAAACATAAAGGATGACTCAGGCGTGACCAGAGAGCTAAACCTATTGCGTTATGGACTCATCATAGTTCCGGCTTTTTTTACTATGTATATCTACCAATATGCCGATTATGGAATCTTCACACTGCATATTCTAATGCTGCTATTCCTTGTGGTCATGGTCCCAAAGCTTCCCCGATCCTTTCATGCCTTGATAAGCATCATTGAAGTGCTGTTCACTACCTGGTTATGTTATCAGTACGGCAGTATCATGATTTTTCCGGCGATTTCGGCATTACTTTATTATTCCAGACTTCAGCCTCAAGGAGTGCCTCTCGTGTTTACGATAGTGCATCTGATTACTTTAAACGTTGCGCTCTGGGATTCTCCACAGCTCTTAGTAACTTTCATCAACATTACATTTCTGCTCATCGCCTATCTCAACGAACTATTACAGAGAGCTGGCCGGGGACGCGAGGATACCCTACACTTATATGATGAGCTGCGCAAAAAGCATTTCGAGCTTGATGAAGCCCGCAACCGACTTCTGGAGTTCAACGCCCAAGTCGAAGATGCAGCTCAGTCCAAAGAACGAATTCGAATCTCACGTCAACTCCATGACGATATCGGCCACCGCCTGATTCGCATTAAAATGATGATGGAAGCCGCACTGCAGACCTTACCAACCTCTCCTGAGAGCGGAATGCAGATGATGGAACTAATTCGAGATCAGTTGTCGGCCAGCATGGACGATATGCGCTCCACGGTAAGACGTATCAACTATACCCCGCAATTAGAGGGAGCTTACGCGCTAGATCGACTGCTCGAAGAGATCGGCCGCGATACGGGAATCGAGACCTCATACCAAGTACATGGCATTCCCTACCCGCTGTATCCTAGTATTCAGGTGATCTTGTATAAGAACGCCCGTGAGGCCATAACCAATGCCCTGCGTCACGGAAAAGCAACGGCGATCTGGATTAAAATCGAATTCAGTGATGCTGGGATTACGATGGAGGTTAGCAACAACGGGATACTTCCCGAAGGCAATAAACTAACCAAACTGCCGGGAAGTGGTGGCGTCGGGATGAAAGGAATATCCGAGCGAACACATCTGATCGGTGGAACCCTGGAACTGCGGCAGGAGCCTCATTTCACAGTGGTTACGCGGTTGCCCGTTTATAAGCAGGGAGAGATCGTATAGGGAACGTAGGACTTGAGGTAAAGAAGAAATCTATATTAGGAAGAAGGAGCCACGGTAATGATTAAAGTGATGATTGTAGATGACGATCCCTTTATTCGCCAAAGTCTACAAGTGCTGATAGGGATGGACCCGGATATTGAAGTGATCGGAGCTGTGAGTGACGGAAACGAGGCCTTGAGTTTGCTCCAAGCGGGGGAAATGGCCGATGTGATTCTAATGGATATTCGTATGCCAGGCTGTGGTGGTGTTGAAGCGACAGAGAAAATTAAGCAGGTTTTTTCGCAAGTTTCGATACTGATGCTAACCACCTTCGATGACGATGAGTATATCATTGAAGCGCTGCGCAACGGAGCCAGTGGATATTTACTCAAAAACATACCGCCAGACCGTATCATACAAGGTATCAAAACGGTCTATGAAGGTAACATGCTGATCCACCCTGATATCGCGCGCAAGCTAGCAACCTTTCTACAGCCTGCGACCCGCCACGAATCCCCACAGGCACAGCCGCTGGAATCTTTCGGACTGACCAAAATGGAACTGGCCGTTGTCGCTTCTATCGCTGAAGGGCATACCAACAAAGAAATCGCTGGACAGCTATTCTTAAGCGAGGGTACGGTCAAAAATTACATAACGGATATTTTAAGCAAATTGGAGCTGCGGGATCGTACGCAAATCGCTATTTTTTATTTGAAGAATGGGCGGGGATAGCACTAAGTAGTTGGTTCATATTGAAAAAAAGCCCGACTCTATTTCCAGAGTCCGGGCTTAACTTTAGTTATCCTTCCGCCGATTCCTTTTTGGCTTCAGCGGCTTTGTTCCGTTTGAGTCGACCGTCCGGAAGATTCCGGCTGCGAGTACCTGTCTTCATCGTGATGATGCTGAAGATGCTGGATGGCTTCGCTTCAGCAGTAATCGCTCCATCTGTCTCCGGCACCAGAATGATGCCGAGCTGATGATGATCTCCATCGTAAATCGGGCTCTGAAGGTATTTGCTCTCCCCTTCACGGTTCAGCACCTCCAGCTTGCAGAACGCTGGATTCATGCGCAGCGCCTCATGTAGCTGCGCCGCATCGGTCAACAGGACCCCGTTGACCTTCAGTAAGATCTCGCCGGGCAGGATGCCCAGCTCCTGCCCGGGACTGCCCGGCAGCACGGCCAGCACCTTGCGGCCGCGCGGTGGATGCACGAAGATGGGGCTGATGCTGCGCTCTTCCAGAGCGCTGTACCAGCTTAACCCTTCGTGCAGCACAATTGCTGCGAGCGCCGCGAGCAGGGTCAGCGGGCTCCACCAGGATGCAAGCAGGCTTAAGCCCAACAGGACGATGCTGTATATCAGCAGCCGTCCTGAAGTACGGGCCGCCTTGCGCCCGGGCAGCATGCCCTGCGTCATCTCGCTAAAGCCGATGATGACGGGCAAAGAGACAATGCCAAGCCCGCCGCCTAATAGCGGCTGCCATGGCAAGTCCATCGTTCCTGCCCCCGAAGGGATCAGCAGGAACAGCGGCAGCGGCCAGAAGGCCTGCAGCTGATAGCCGCCAACAACCATGCCGCGCTTGCCCTTCAAGAAGAGCGGCGTCGCAAGCTTCGCCCCTTGTCTGCGGGCCAGCAGTGCCTCCGCCATGTGCAGTAGCGCAGCAAGCACTAGCAAGGCGGGAATATCCATCTCACGTATGGCCGTTGTTATGTTCCCGACCGTTCCACTATGTAAAGCATTCGGAAAGAAAGACAGTATAAATTGAATCACGCCTAGCAAGCCTATTGAATACGCGAAGCATAAGTACCTCACACGCAATAGCGATAACACAATACTAACTACCCAAATGCAGGCCACAGCTGTACCTGATAAGGATACCCCTAACAATATGGCTGCAATAGAAACCACTAGTCCCATCACTAGCCCGCTCCACACCGTGCGCCACGTTTCTTGACCCCAGCTATGTAGCTTCACATGAATCAGCTTACGTTCTAATGCCACCTGCCGACGATAATACAACGCAATAAATATAATAGCAATATAGTAATATGGCTGGATCAACAAGTGTAAGAACGCAGTGCCCAAGCTTCCTAACAGTTCCTGAATCACATTCAAACTGTTCGTCACACTCCTTTTCTTCCGGTTAATGATAAGTTTATAGCAAGCAGGTGCTTCTTCGTCACCCTTTAGAGTCGACATAAGATTCTGCTGCGCATTGAACTGTGTCTGTCTGCCCTGAATATTGGCCCTTTCTAATCTTAACAAGCATAAACGCCTTCGGCTTCCTTATAAGGACGGTAAGCGTATATGCGAGAAATATAAACAAAGTATAGATGCAAAGCTTTTACTTTCTTATATTTCAGAAAAAAAGAAGGCTGAATTCAGCCTTCTTACTTTTTCGACGCTGCCGCCTTAATTTCCTTCTGAATTTCAGCAATCCCTTTATTCCGTTGGTTGTCATTGGCAGGGTCCTGTATAACCTTGATCAGTGCCAGCTCCAGCGCCTCCGCTGTCTTAGCATCAATCATGCCTGTGACTTGAAGCTTCGCTTCACTCTGGAATTTCTTCACTGCGTTCTTAGTGCCAGTATCGAAATAGCCATCTTTGCGACCAGGCTTGTAGCCTAAGCCGTCCAGCATCGTCTGTGCACTCTTCACATCAGCGTTGTTCATGTTATATTGCAGCGTCACGCTCTTGTTAATCGGAGCCACTGAGAAGTAATCCGGCTGCGCTACCGCGATATCCGGTTTAATCCCCTTGCCGTGGATCCATGTGCCGTCCGGTGTAAGCCATTTAGCAATGGTAACCTTCAGCAAGCTGCCGTCTCCGAGCTGTTTGTCAAAGCTCGTCTGCACCGTGCCTTTACCAAATGAATTATCACCAATTAGCTTAGCTCCCGCAGACTGCTGCAAGGCACCCGCCAATATTTCCGAGGCGCTCGCGCTACCTTTATTCATCAGCACTACCACTGGATAAGCTTTGCTCGATCCTTTGGAGGTGCTAACTTCGCGTTTTTTATCTTTATACTCTATTTGCACTATGTTTTTTCCAGCTGGAACGAACTCTTCAGCCATTTCAATAACAATCGGGAGCACACCCCCTGGATCATTACGGACGTCAATGACAAGTCCCTTCATACCTTGCTTCTCTAGCTTCCCAAGCTCTTCCTTAAATCGATCTGCGGTATTCAGGGAGAACTGAGTCACCTCGATTACCCCTACTCCGTCCTTCTCCATTGTTGCGTAGACCGTTTCGAGCTTCACATCATCCCGAGTAAGGACAAACTCCAGAGGTTCTACAGAGCCGGAACGTTGTATTTTTAAAGTGGCCTTACTGCCTTTCGGACCGCGGATCTTGGCAACAGCCGCATTCAGCTCGACGCCTTCCAGCGATTCTCCGTTGACAGACAAGATTATATCTTTGGCCTGAATCCCAGCTTTTTCAGCAGGTGAGCCCTTGATCGGGGAGACCACGACTACCTTGCCGTTATCCGAAGAGACTTCCGCACCGATACCTGAAAAGGAACCCTCAATGCTTTCTTCAAATTTCTCAGCTGTTTCTTTACCCATATAGTTGGAATAGGGATCGCCCAGCGCTTCCATCATACCGTTGACAGCACCGTCTATCAGCTTCTCCCGATCTACCGTCTCGTAGTAATTACTCTCAATCAAACTGAGAGCAGTCCCAAGCTTCTGGGATTCCTTCTGCTGTAGGCCAGTAATCTGCAACGCCGAGGCCAGGCCTTGTCCTGCAGCTTGTCCAAAAACATGACTATAACCCGTCACACCCAAGGTCACCAGACTACCGCATAGCAGGGCGGCGATAATCATAAACGCCGCTGTGCTTTTTTTTAACATGATGTTCCCACCGTCCCTTCTTGTCCATCTTGTAAACTACACCCTAAGTCCGTCCTGAAAGGTACGGTATCTCTTCCAGTATATGCCGTACAATCAAATAATATGAGTTATAAGTTCTTTAAAAATTAGAGATAAGGCATAGGATTTACGATCTTACCGTCAATCCGTACTTCGAAGTGAAGATGGGGACCCGTTGAATTACCTGTGGAACCAGATTCAGCAATCACATCTCCGCGATTAACTTTATCCCCAGCACTAACCCTAAGACCGCCTTTGCGTATATGTCCGTAGAGGGTCCAAACTCCGCCTCCATGATCAATAATTACACAATATCCGTAACCGCTCCACCATTCAGACAAGATAACCGTTCCGGAATCCGCCGCATGAATATTGGTTCCTTGTGGAACCGCAAAGTCGACCCCGGTGTGTACTTTCCCCTTCTCGCCCGTGATCGGATGTGTCCGTGGTCCATAAGGGGATGAGATTCTTGCTGATCCTACAGGAAGTAGAAACGGTCCATCTCCACCTGAGTAACCCGTATCACTGGAGCTAGAACTGGAGCTGGAACTACTGCTTCCCTTACTAGCTGCAGCCTTCTTGGCAGCCGCCGCAGCTCTACGAGCCGCTTCCGCCTTAGCCGCTGCTGCTCTACGAGCCGCTTCCTCTGCCTTAATCTTATCCTTTTGCGTTTCCAGCGCAGAGCGTTCGCTTGCCAGTTTGACCAGCTTCTCATTCTGCTCTTCACTTAAATCATCACTTTCTTGAATTTGCTTATCGTAGAATGCGATAAGCTCCTGCTTCTCAGCTTCTTTCTCTTTCAGCAGACTTCTCTGTTGTTCCAAAGAAGTATACAGCTGCTTAGCTTGAGCATATTGCCCTTCAAGCTCCTGTTTCTTCTCTATAACCGTCTGCTTGTCCAGCTTATGTTGAACTAACAGCTCCTGATCCTGATCCACAATCATCTTAAGTGAATCCGCGCGGTCTAGAAAATCAGCGAAGCTTGTCGATGAGAGCAAAACATCCAAGTAAGAAACCGCTCCATCGGTATACATTAACCGAACACGGGACCCTAAGACTTCTTCTCTTGAGGCAACTCGCGCCTCTGCTTTATCCAATTCCGTTGCCGTAACATTCAAAGATTGTTCTGTATCAGAAATTTTGGTAGAGATGTCGGTCATTTTACCCTTAACTTGATCCACTTGCTGCAATACATACTGCAGATTGAGATTCGTCTTATTCTTATAATGCTGTGCTTCCTGCGTTTGGGACGCCGCTTTCTCCTGCTGCGTCTTAGCTTCCTGCACCTCTTTTTGTAGCTGCTTTAACTGCTTGTCGATTTCGGCAACACTTGTTTTTTTGGCATATCCGTCAGAGGGCTGGAATATAGTGACAGCTAGTAACATTACGGCTAGTCCGGCGGCAATCTTCTTCAACTCGCACTCCCCATCCTTCACTATTTAATATTAAACTTTCAAGAACCTACGAATTGAAACCGTACTTCCCCAGACGCCGATTAGCACGCCTAGCCCAACTAGCATACCGATGAGCAAAATCCAAATATCACTGAATGGAATCAGCTGCAATTGGAGCATAGGATCTCCCTGTACGGAGGACTCCAAACCGCTGTAACCCAAATATAAGACACCAGAGGTGATGAGCGATCCGATCAATCCAATCAGTGCCCCTTCTATAAAGAAAGGCCAGCGAATAAAATAATTTGTCGCGCCTACCAGCTTCATAATGCCAATCTCCTTACGACGGGCAAGAATCGTGACCCGAATCGTATTGGAGATGAGGAACATAGACATAAGAGCCAGTCCTGCTACAAAAATAAAACCAATGTTGCGCACGGCGCGTGTTATTTTGAACAAGGTTTCTATCGAGCCCTTGCCATATTTCACTTTGTAAATGGGCTGATCAGCATGTGTCTTGTTGAGTGCTTCAATCTTCTCAGCCACAAATGCTACCGTAGTAGGTTCAACAACTTCTACCTGAAGTGTATCAGGGAGAGGGTTATTGTCTTCATCGAACCCTTCTAGAAGCTCGGCTGCATCTTTCCCCATATCTGCACGGAGATCTTTAAGTCCTTGGTCCTTGGAGACGAACACGATCTTGCTAACTTCCGGCATATTGCCAATTTCAGTCTGCAAAGTCTCACGCATCTTCTGATCTACATTTAGTGCCAAATGCACATTAATCCGTACCTGACTGTCTGCCTCTTTAGTTAAAGCATTCACATTAAGAACAAGAAGGATAAATACGCCTAGGATAAAGAGAGAGACGACAATGGAAGTGATAGAAGCAATCGACATCCAGCCATTACGGAATACGCTTTTGAAGCCTTCCCGCATGTGTCGCAAGAAGGTCTTAAAACTCATAGCCATATTCCCCTCTCACCTGGTCTCTCACAATGTTTCCGTTCTCAATCGCAAGCACTCGTTTGCGCATTTTGTTCACAATATCTCTATTATGGGTAGCCATTACAATCGTTGTTCCGCGAAAATTAATTTCGTCCAGCAGTTGCATAATGCCCCATGAAGTCTCAGGGTCCAAGTTGCCCGTAGGCTCGTCCGCAATAATAACAGAAGGATTGTTAACGATAGCCCTTGCGATAGCGATCCGCTGCTGCTCTCCACCTGAGAGCTGTGAGGGCTCACGATTCGCTTTACTTCTGAGTCCAACCAGATCGAGAACTTCATTCACACGTTTCTTGATGACCTTCTTCGGTGCTTCAATAACCTCCATGGCAAAAGCGACATTCTCATACGCCGTCATCCTTGGCAATAGTCGAAAGTCCTGAAACACAACGCCGATATTACGGCGAACATAAGGGATTTTGCGTTGTTTAAGCTTCCCTATGTTAAAGCCTCCCACAGAAATTTGACCTTTAGTTGGCACTTCTTCTCTATAAATCAATTTCATAAAAGTAGATTTACCCGCGCCGGATGGACCGACAATATACACGAATTCATTGCGGTCGATTTTTACTGAAACTCCTTGCAGTGCGTGAGTTCCGTTAGGGTACGTCTTCCATACATCTTGCATTTCAATCATTTTCTCACTTCCCAATTATGACATTTTCCACTTGTGTGAATCGACAGGGTCTAGCGTAAGTTTCCATAAACTTCAATATTTCCGCAATGTATCTATTGTAACAAATCTGTAACCGATTGAGTACCCCGTAACTGCTCCACAATTCGAAAGTTTTGTAATGTCTGTACATATAAATAGAAAAAGCACCTACGGTACTCGCTCGCAGATGCTATCCAGGAAGGAGATTAATCATGAAAAAAATCCATGTTGCCCTCATAGTAGTTACTGCAATCATTCTAATTGGTTCATTAATATATGGGGGACTTCATCTATATGGCAACAAAAACACGCTTCCAAAGGGTACAACCCTTGCCGGATGGGAGTTGGGCGGGCTGAACATCTCAGAGGTTCGTTCCGAGCTGGAGAAGAAGCTCCTTGCTCTTGAATCTGTCCCCCTTGTGCTGCAGGTCGAAGGAAATTCTGAGCTTACCCTCAATCTTAAACAAGCTGGAATGACCTATGAAGCCGCAGCTTTTGGGCAAGGTCTACAAGATCTCACAGAAGGACGGCTATGGGATCGGGTAAAAGCCCGTTACAGCTTCCCCCAGAATTGGAGTCTTGAAGCCCATCTGGATATCGCACAATTACAGACCATCCTAAGTCCCGCTTGGGAGAGAGAATCCTTTGGAGATCCAGTGGATGCTACGCGGCGAATTACCGGGGATGATCGTGTAGTGTATACGCCCGAGAAGACTTCCCTCGAGGTAGACTGGACAGGGATGGTGACTTCACTATGGGCCGCTGCCCCCACTCGTTTTAATCGTCTAATTGCGCTGCAGGAGAAAGGAATCACACTGGAAGTACCTTTAACAATATTACAACCGGATATCACCCTAAACGCTCTAAAGGAGCAAGGCATTGAGCGAAAAATTATGCAATTCAGCACCTCTCTCGGCGCAAGTGGACCTGGACGAATCTACAACGTTGAATCAGCGGCCAAAGCTGTGAACGGTACCGTGCTCCCGCCTGGAGCCGTCTTTGATTATGGCAAGGCTATTGAAAAAGCCAAGATAGAATACGGATTCCGCGAAGCGCCAGTGATTGTGAACGGAAAGCTTCAGGCGGGTGTCGGCGGAGGAATCTGTCAAGTATCGAGCACTCTCTACAACGCGGTCCTACGTACCGGACTGGAGATTGTGGAGCGCCGCAACCACTCCTTGCCGGTCAACTATCTACCCAAAGGCCAGGATGCGACGTTCGCTGAGGGTTATATCAACTTCCGTTTTCGCAATACGACCGGCAAATATCTCGTCATAAAAGCGGCTGTCCAAGGCCGATCACTAACCATCAAGCTCTTTGGTACCTTTCCGCAAAATGTTACTTATAAAGTCCATTCACAAATCGTAGAGGTGCTGCCTCCAGTTGACAAGTACGTAAACGATCCCTCACTCCCCCGAGGAGGCTCACGCGTTATTCAAAATGGGAAAACCGGATATGTTGTGGAGACCTACACTACCCGGTTTGTTGACGGTAAATCCACTGAGGTAAAAAAACTGTCCCGCGATGTTTATTACGCACAAAAACGATTAATCGCTATTAATCGTGGAGGCGTTAGTAAATCCGTAATTCCTGATGTCCCAAGAAAACAGTTGGTGGAAGACGGCGTTCGTAGTGAATAGCTAACAACAAATAACCGGTCAGAGCCCGTGAGGTCTGATCGGTTATTTGCACATCGAGCTATTTTACCTGTAGATTACCTTTACTGCCTTTAAAATTTACGATTCAGGGGTACATTAGAAGTAGACCTATAATCAGAAAGGATGCCCCCCATGACAACAGCTCTTGTAAATGATCTCTCTAGTATTGTCCGCAGTGCACCTGCTATTTTTGCCTCACGTACTTGCAGGGAAGCCCTTCGCGTAATGTTCCAGCATCCAGAATCTAAATGCATCGTCGTCTGTAACGCCACGAATGAACCGCTTGGATTGTTAATGAGCGAACGTTTCTTTTTAAAAGCTACAGGAAGATCAGGGGGAGATCTGTTCTACAGAGAACCCGCCATGAAGCTTATGAACAAAACTCCACTCATCTTTGATATCTCCACTCCACTTGATGCCGTATTAGCTGCTGCTATGAGCCGCCCAGAACCTATGAAGAATGATTGTGTCATTATTACCCGTAAAGGCAAACTCGCAGGTGTTGTTTATACCTCTGACCTGAAGCGCTGTTAATTGTAGCCCCTTCCATCTTCCTTCCTCTTCTGCCTACCCCTTTCCTCAGAAAAGAATATCCGGCGATGTGTCGATTCTCCAGTATCCCTCCACCTTCTTCAGCTTCACATACACCGACTCACTGCTTCCCTGCGCATCTGGATAAGGAACGTTCAGTTCAAATTCAGCGGTTGTCGCAGTCTTGGAGAGCATGCGGGCGGTGGCCTTCTCATACATCAATAAATTGCCCAAATCTGCATTAACCTGCGACATTCTTCCGTTATGCTCCAAAAACTGTGTCTGTACATAATAAGCTGCAGCATTGTGAGTATAAGCTTTCTTTATGTAATTCATCAGCTTCGCCTTTGTGCCAATGTCACTGGAAAGATAACGGTACTCCTGCGCTTTATACGTGAAGGTTTCTATCGGGAAGATATTCCCGCCTCGATTACTATAGAAATAAAGGGCTCTTGCATGGACTACCAGCGGAATGATACTTTTCACCGTCAAATTATTAATGGTAGCAGGGCCCTCTTTCCCAGGTGCAGAAACAGCCACCTTCTTAATTGCCGCACTCCCTGCTGACGGTGAAGCTGCCATAACTCCCCCACCTGCTGAGATCAAGCCTATAGAAAGCGCCAACGAACCAATCATCCACTTTTTGTTCATCCGGAATTCCTCCTTTGTCATCTGAAAAATACAAGGCGATAGCCACTGTTCCAGCTTATGCACCCCGCAAGCTAAAATACCCAATAAACAGGGGGATGAAAACGCATTTCCTCAAAACCCTTATAATTCAGATATTTCTACAATATCTCACTTTTGCTTTATGCTATCATTTGGAAGGAGAGGGGATGGATGAAATGGCTTTATTAGAGTGCAAATTTTATTCAGAAGTGCTAGGATTGAACACCTCAATGACTGTAATTTTGCCGCAAAAGACAACCACACAAATCGGGATGAGCAACGTAACTAGAGGTGAACTTCACCCTACGCTGTATTTGCTGCACGGTTTGTCAGACGATGATTCGATCTGGCTTCGCCGGACTTCTATAGAACGATATGTAGCAGAAATGGGAATAGCTGTAGTTATGCCGAATGTGCATCGCAGTTTCTATACGGATATGGCGGTTGGCGGTCGTTATTGGACCTTTATTAGTGAAGAGTTGCCGATGCTTGCGCGCTCGTTTTTTCCACTGTCAGATAAACGCGAGGAGAACTTTGTAGCTGGATTGTCGATGGGTGGTTATGGAGCGATTAAACTGGGGCTTCGTAAACCGGAGTCTTTTGCAGCGGCGGCGAGTCTATCGGGAGCACTCGATATGGCACATCATTTTATGAACATAGAAGACCCTACCGTCAAAAGCAAAGAATACGAAATAATCTTCGGAAAAGAAGATATCGCCGGAACCCCCGAAGATCTTTTATGGCTGCTTGAAGAAGTGAACCGCTCCACAGGACCGAAACCAGCGCTGTATCAATGCTGTGGCACAGAAGATTTCCTGTACACAGATAACTTAAAATTCCGCGATGCGTGCCGAGAAACCTCCCTTAATTTCACCTATGAGGAAGGCCCTGGCTCACATGAATGGGGTTACTGGGATGCCAAAATCCGCGATATATTGGCTTGGCTGCCCCTGAGTAATAATTAGCTACTTCTAATAGACAACAAAAAGGTGCAGCCATAAGCTACACCCTTAATATCTGTTCTAATCAGATAGCCCTCCTCGGAGGGTTCTTTTATTTGGTGATTTTTTTAAATAATCCAGTCTGTTCCATAATCCCTTTTTCAGCAGCAAATCTTTCAATACTGGATGCACCAAAGAATCCGTCTATGCCTTCTGTCCGTTCAATTACGTACGCCGCATCTTCTGGTTCTGCAATCGGTCCACCGTGACAAATAACCATAATATCGGGATTTACTGCTTTCCCTGCTTTAATAATGGCTTCAATTCTTTCTACACAATCGTCCAATGTAAGAGCTGTCTTGGCTCCAATTGTACCTTTGGTAGTTAAGCCCATATGTGCCACCAAAATATCTGCACCTGCTTCCGCCATGGCTTTAGCTTGCTCAGGATCAAATACATAAGGAGTGGTGAGCATATCCAATTCATGTGCAGCTCTAATCATATTTACTTCTAAACCATATCCCATCCCCGTTTCTTCCAGGTTCTGTCTGAATACGCCATCGATCAAACCTACGGTTGGGAAGTTTTGTACTCCGCTGAAACCTTGTTCCTTGAGTTGTTTCAAATAAACCTCCATCACTCTAAAAGGATCAGTTCCACATACGCCTGCTAATACGGGTGTATTTTTCACAACAGGCAATACCTCAGAGCCCATTTCAACTACGATTTGGTTGGCATCTCCATAAGATAATAACCCT
This sequence comes from Paenibacillus sp. FSL K6-0276, assembly GCF_037977235.1. Taxonomy (NCBI): domain Bacteria; kingdom Bacillati; phylum Bacillota; class Bacilli; order Caryophanales; family Paenibacillaceae; genus Paenibacillus; species Paenibacillus sp. FSL K6-0276. The sequence goes on from NZ_CP150276.1 coordinate 5,641,739, forward strand.
GCGAGTGATCCACGACCTGCCATTCTGTATCTTCCTGAATTATAAACAATCAGCATATCCGCTCCGCCAGCTTCACTGCTTTTTGCAGTAATCCCTGTACCCGCTCCAACACCTAAAAGAATCTTTCCATTTGCCACTTCTTCTCTAAACTTCGCCATGATTTCTGTTCTGGTATTTTTGTTCATGTGTAACTCCTCCATCATTATTTAAATGTTTTGTGATTAGTCTTATTTGCTCATGAGATCTATTAGTTTTTGCGCTGCTGCTTCTGCAAACTCTATATCATTAATGGCACAATCCATTTCGATAACCTCTACAACATTTCTGTTTACACCATTTCTTAAGGTATCAAATAACATTTTATCTTCCTCTACGCCATAAAAAGCTTCCCCTGCAACATCAATGCCGGATATCCCTTTAAGAGGCAACATTAATACTGTTTTTTCTTTGGCCATATTTAATTTCTCGACAAGCTTTTTACCGATGGCTTCATTCTCTTCTACCGTTGTTCTCATTAAAGTAACTGTAGGGTTATGCTTATAGAACTTATGTCCAGCAAATTTCTCGGGTACCGTATCATAAGGTCCAAAGTTGCACATATCAAGGGCACCTACGGATACAACCTGTGGAATATGATGTTTACCAGCAGCCTCTAACCGATGAGGTCCGGCATTCAGCACACCACCAATAATTTCGTCCGCCCATTCTGTTGTGGTCAAATCCAATACGCCTTCAATAAAACCAGCCTCAATCAGTGCTTCCATGGACTGTCCACCTACACCTGTTGCATGGAATACAAGCACCTCATATCCTCTAGCCTCAAGATAGTTACGTGCCGCTGTTACACAGGGTGTGGTTACCCCAAACATCGTTGTAGCAACTAATGGTTTTTTCTCTATGACTTGTTTATTCTCAAATTTAAGCATACCGGCGATGGCAAAGGCTGCATTGGTAAAAATCTTTGTTGAAATGGAGTTCAGTCCTGCAACGTCTACTACGGATGGCATCATGACAATATCACTAGTACCTACATATGGAGCGGTATTCCCTGAGGCTACGGTCGAGACCATCACTTTAGGTACACCAATAGGCAATGCCCGCATACCAGGTGTTACAAGTGAGGTTCCTCCAGTGCCCCCAAAGGAGATAATTCCATCAAATTTGCCTTGCTTATATAATTCAGGTACTAATTTTTCCATACCTTTTGCTAATACTTCTGTTGCTAAAGCTCTATCTTTCTTGGCAACGAGCTCATCTATACCTACACCTGCGGCTTCTGCTACTTCTCGGTTGGAGATATCCGGTGTAAAAGTGGGCTCAAACACACCCGTATGAATCGTAAACGTACCCAGCTCCAAGCTTTCCAGCAAATCTTTAATGTAGAGATATTCTTCACCCTTGGTGTCAAAAGTTCCGGCAATGGCAATCGTCTTCATTTCTTCAACCTCCTCTTCAAATATCTGCAACAAGTATAAACGCCTTCGGCGCCCTTTCAAGGACGCCAAGCGTTTAAACGAGAAATATAAGGATAATGTATAATGTGAAACTTATACTTTCATATATTTCAAAAAAAGCATGATCAACTTATGAGTTAATCATACTTCTTTGATTTTTGAATGAAAACGCTTTTATGTCTTATGTTTTTGTGTTTATGTTAGATTTATATTGTTTTGGAGAGTAACCTTTGTACTTCTTAAACATTTTGCTAAACTGCGCATAATCTTGGTAGCCAACTAATGGCGCTAGCTCAGATAACTGGATATTGTCTCTATGTAATATTTCCGCTGCCTTATCCATCCGAAATTGCACGAGATACGTTTGGAAGCTGCAGCCTACTTTTTTCGAAAATAAACTACTTAAGTAACTTCGGGATATATGGGCCACCTTAGCTAAATCTGCAAACAAGATCTCATTCATATAATTTTGAGCAACGTATTCTTTTACAAATTCAACATAATCATAGTGCTTTGTTATTCCGTCTAACATTTTAACCATAAAGTCATCTTCATCAAGCGTTCCCGATACTTTAAAAGCTTTGGTTATATTAGTAATGGACTTCTCCGATGGAATTCTTTCAAAAGCAGATCCCCCGATATACCCCATCAAGTTTTGATTATTACTGTACATATACTGCACATCAATTGGCGTTTTCACAGGACCACCATAAACCAGTTTAATTAAATCTGGCTTTAGCTCATTACATATATTAAAAATATTATCTGCTTTAGCCTTGGCAGCTTCCAGAGAGAATACTTTTTTGGCTCCTAATAATCCCCCTTCGGTTAAGCCTAAATGTGCACAAATAATATCTGCTCCAGCCTCGATCATCTGAGCTGCTTGGATTTCGTCAAATACAAAGGCTATGGTAAACAAATCTTTTTCATGGGCTATTCTTATAGCTTCTACTTCGAGTAGATAACCATTCCCTTCTTCTTCGAGCGCTTCTCCAAATTGACCATCTATTAATCCAACCGTGGGGTAATTATTAATTCCGGAAAATCCTTTATTCTTTATTTCACTTATATAGGTTTCCATATCTTTTGTCGGATCGGTTGCATTGAGGCCAAAAATAATAGGAACATCTCTTACCAAAGGTATGATTTCTCTAGATGCAAAGTCCATAACCATGTTATTGCTATTACAAAATGGCAAAATCCCAGCGAGAGAGCTTCTCCCCATCTGGCGAAATTTACCCGAATTTAACATCAGAATGAAATCTGCTCCGCCCTGCTTTGCATACTTTGCCGTTATTCCAGTACCTGTGGCTACTCCAATAATATGATTGCCCAGTTTTAATTGCGATCTAAGCTCGTCTAGGATTTGCTCTCTACTCATACTTACGACCCCTCCCATCCCTGATCTAAGGATAACCGTAAAGAACACTGCGAATCCAGTCGTGTTGTATATCGCCATTGTATATCGCCATCTTTTTATAAAAAAATCCCGCCTGCCACCTATTAAGGTTTGAGGCGAGATTTAATATTTATACGGTTTACAAAATAGCGTCCCCGTGTTGTACTACCCATTCATTAGCTTCGTGTAGTGCCTGCTCAGCCCGTTCAATTGCAGCCTTCACCTGAACAGTGGCTGTGCCGCCATAAACGTTACGCGCGTTCACTACCGCTTCCGGCTGGAGTACAGCATAGATATTCTCGTCGAACAGCGGTGAGAATTGCTTGAACTCTTCCAGCTTCAGATCCAGCAGGAACTTGCCTTCGTTGATGCAGTAGAGCACTGTTTTTCCGATTACTTCATGTGCTTGGCGGAAAGGAAGACCTTTGCCTACCAAGAAGTCCGCGATATCCGTAGCATTCGAGAAGTCCGTGTTCACGGCTTCACGCATACGTCCCTTGTTCACCTTCATCGTGGAGATCATCGGCGCGAACAATTGCAGTGCACCAGTCAGCGTAGTGACAGTATCGAACATGCCTTCTTTATCTTCCTGCATATCCTTGTTGTACGCCAACGGCAATGATTTGAGCACCGTCAGCAAGCCAATCAGGTTGCCGTATACGCGGCCAGTTTTGCCCCGTACCAGTTCTGGCACGTCAGGGTTCTTCTTCTGGGGCATAATGCTGCTGCCTGTGCAGAAAGCATCATCCAGTTCTACAAAGCTGAACTCTGTGCTGCTCCACAGCACCAGTTCTTCGCTGAGTCTGGACAGATGTGTCATCACAAGTGCTGCATTTGCCAGAAACTCAACGATGAAATCACGGTCGCTGACAGCATCCAAACTGTTCTCATACACACTGTCAAAGCCCAATTGTTCCGCTACAAAGTGGCGATCGATCGGGAAGGTTGTGCCAGCAAGTGCTCCAGCGCCCAATGGTAGTACGTTAATCCGTTTGTAGCTGTCCGTCAGACGTTCTGCATCGCGGCGGAACATCGATACGTAAGCCAACAAGTGATGAGCGAACAGAATCGGTTGTGCCCGTTGCAAATGCGTATATCCAGGGATGATCGTTTCTACATTATCTTTGGCTTGTTCAATCAACGCTTCCTGCAATTCATGCAGCAAGCTAACTAGCTCAACTACACGGCCCCGTAAATAAAGGTGCATGTCCGTCGCCACTTGATCGTTACGGCTACGTCCAGTGTGCAGCTTACCTCCGACTGGACCGATTTCCTCGATTAGATGTTTTTCAATATTCATATGGATGTCTTCATCCGCTACTGAGAAAACAACCTCTCCAGCGTTAACCTTGTCCAGCACTTTGTTCAAACCTTGTTTGATCGTCTCTACATCTTCTTGTGGAAGAATTCCGCATTTGCCCAGCATAGTGACATGCGCCAGACTGCCCTGTACATCCTCTTTGGCCAAAGCCCTATCAAACCCAATGGAAGCCGTATATTCCTCCACTAGCTTGTTCGTTCCTTTAGTAAACCGTCCGCCCCAAAGCTTGCTCACCTGTAGTTTCCTCCTCTTGGACGCCAGAGGGCCGCTCCTATCCTGACGGGAGGAACGGCCTTCGGGATTGCCCGTTTAAGTTTATGTTATCGTTCTATTTCGAAGCTCCAGTTACACCTGTAGAAACTTTAAGGCGCAGTGCGTTCAAGTGGATAAAACCAGTTGCATCCCCTTGATCATAAGCTTGTGTAGGATCAGCTTCCATCGTTGCAATTTCAGGATTGTACAGACTGACTGGGCTCTTCACTCCAGCGCCGATGATGTTGCCTTTGTACAGTTTAAGACGGACAGTACCCGTTACATTTTGTTGGCTCTGTGTTACAAGAGCTTGCAGTGCAATACGCTCTGGAGCGAACCAGAAACCGTTATACACCAAGGTGCTGTAACGAGTGATCAGGCTGTCACGCAGGTTCATAACTTCACGGTCCATCGTGATGGACTCCATTTTGCGATGAGCGACGAACAGGATTGTTCCACCCGGAGTCTCATACACACCGCGGCTCTTCATGCCAACAAAACGGTTCTCTACCATATCCACACGTCCTATACCGTGTTTACCGCCTAGCTCATTCAGTTTCTCCATGACTTGAAGTGGTGATAAGGATTCACCATTCAAAGCTACACAATCTCCCTTAACGAAATCGAGTTCCAAATATTCCGCTTCATCTGGAGCATCCTCTGGAGCGTTGCTCAGCAGGAACATTCCTTTGTTCTCCGGTGCACTTGGATCGAACCAAGGATCTTCCAATACGCCGCTCTCATAGCTGATGTGCAGCAGGTTACGGTCCATCGAATACGGCTTCGCCGCAGATGCTTGTACCGGAATATCATTAGCTTCCGCATAAGCGATCATTTCCGCACGACCTGGGAATTGATTGCGGAACTCTTCCAAACGCCAAGGTGCGATTACTTTAATGTTTGGTGCCAGAGCAGCTACACCAAGTTCAAAACGCACTTGGTCGTTACCTTTACCTGTCGCTCCGTGCGCGATAGCCGTTGCGCCTTCAGCGATAGCGATATCCACCATGCGCTTAGCGATCAGTGGACGAGCAATACTAGTTCCGAGCAAGTATTGGCCTTCATAAAGCGCGCCGGATTGGAACATAGGGTAGATGAAATCGCTAGCGAATTCATCTCGCAGGTCGTCGATGTATACTTTCGATGCGCCGGTAGCAAGTGCTTTTTCCTCTAAACCGTCTAGCTCTTCCTTTTGGCCGATATCGGCTGTGAAGGCGATGATCTCCGCATCATAGGTTTCTTTGAGCCATTTCAAAATAACGGATGTATCCAGTCCGCCGGAATAGGCGAGTACAATTTTTTCTTTAGCCATGGTGAGGTTACTTCCTTTCGTGTGGGCTATATAAATTAAAATAACCGTGCTCTCGCTAGCACTTTAACGATTAATCGTAACTACACGGAATGTTTGGACTTCCGGTCGCTGTTATCATCAGATTTCTTTTATTTCAAACCGCCATTATGCGGATGAAATCTAATGATAAAGGCGAACGCTACGCTCCTACAGTTCCAAAAATTCCGCTCCATTACTCCATCGTCCAAAAACCTAACTTCGCTCAACATTAATTCAATTTATATAGTGATTTATATTTTATATTATTTAAATTCATTATCCCATTAGGGCAGCCATTAAGGCTTTTTGCGCATGCAGGCGATTCTCAGCCTGATCAAAAATGACCGAGTTAGGGCCATCAATCACGCCTGTACTGACCTCTTCCTCACGGTGAGCTGGGAGGCAGTGCAGGAAGAGATAATCACTCTTCGCGCCTTTTACAAGCTCCTCGTTGACCTGATAATCCTTGAATGCTGCTTCACGCGCCAATTGCTCCTCTTCAAAGCCCATGCTCGCCCACACATCCGTGTAGATAACGTCAGCGTCTTGCACAGCTTCTTGCGGGCTGCGAGTGACCACAATCTTAGCTCCGGTTTCCTTTGCGATCTCACGAGCTTCTGCTACAACAGCTGCATCCGGCTCATAACCTTCCGGACCAGCAATGGATACATCCACGCCCAGCTTAGCGCCGCCAATCATCAGGGAATGCGCCATGTTATTACCGTCACCGATGTATGCAAGCTTCAGGCCTTTGAGCTTTCCTTTGTGCTCGTATATCGTTTGGTAATCCGCCAACACTTGGCAAGGATGTGCCAGGTCGCTAAGACCGTTGATTACAGGAATAGAAGCGTAACGAGCAAGATCCTCTACTTTGTCATGACCGAAGGTACGGATCATAATTCCGTCGAGATAACGTGACATCACTTGAGCTGTATCTCCAACGGTTTCACCGCGTCCAAGCTGAATGTCATTTTTGCTTAAGAAAAGGGCATGCCCTCCAAGCTGATACATTCCAACTTCAAACGACACACGCGTACGTGTAGAGGATTTCTCAAAAATAAGACCAATTGTCTTACCCTTCAGTGGCTGAAACTCTTCGCCATTCTTCTGCTTCTTCTTCAGCTCAATCGCTGAATCTATTAAGTACGTAATTTCTTCCGGGCTGTAATCGTTCAGCTCCAGTAAATCACGACCTTTCAGTTGCTCTGCAATGGTGTGTTTGTTACTCTGTACGCCCTGACTCATGAGCTTACCTCCCCGTTTGCTTGTATATAAGTATGAATGAGTTCAGATAGGATGTCCACCGCTTGGTCGATCTCCTCATTGCTTACATATAAATTAGGCAGTAGACGAATGACATTAGGTCCGGCTGACACGAATAACAGGCCTTTCTTTTGTCCAGCCAGTACAATATCGCCCACTGGTGTTTCACATTCAATCCCGATTAGAAGCCCTTTACCACGGATATCCTTCACAAAAGAACAGTCCGCCAGCTTCTCTTTCAAAAGACCTGTCAGGTACTTACCCATTTCTTCAGCACGCTGTGGAAGTTCATCTTCCAGCATCGTCTCAATCGTCGCTGCCATAACCGCTGTTGCGAGCGGTGTTCCCCCGAAGGTGGAAGCATGACTGCCCGCGGTGAACGCTTCACGCAAGTAACCTTTGCCAAGCATTACGCCTGCCGGGAAACCACTAGCAACCCCTTTAGCCAATGTAAAAATATCTGGTTCGATTCCGTAGTGCTGATGTGCGAACAACTTGCCCGTACGGCCCATGCCCGTTTGCACTTCATCTACGATCAGAAGCAATCCATGTTTCTTGCACAGTTCAACCACAGCATTCAAGAACTTAGGCTCAACCTCAAGTACGCCACCTTCTGCAAGCACCATCTCCAGCATGATAGCCGCTGTATGATCTCCAATAGCAGCTTCTAACGCAGGAAGATCATGCAAGGGTACAGTCTTGAAGCCTGCCGGAAGTGGCAGGAAGCCTTCTTTAACCTTTTGCTGTCCAGTTGCTGTCAGTGTTGCTAGTGTACGTCCATGGAAGGATTGCTCAAACGTAATGACCTCATAACGGTCAGCACCTTTTACTTTCTGATGGTAACGGCGAGCCAGCTTAATTGCCGCTTCGTTCGCCTCTGCCCCACTGTTGCAGAAGAATACTTGGTCTGCACAGCTATTCTCTGTAAGAAGTGTTGCAACTTTTTCCTGACCCGGAATTTGGAATAGATTCGAGACATGCCATAGCGTGTCGATCTGATCCTTCAGCTTCGCGCCGACTTTCTCAGGAGCATGACCTAGACTGGTCACAGCCAATCCACTGGTGAAATCGAGGTACTTATTCCCTTTATCATCCCATACCCAGGTGCCCTTACCTTTGACTAAGCTGATATCATATCTGGCGTAAGAAGGGAACACTGCACTCAGCTTGCCTGTAGCAACATCCGGTGTACCTGATCCTACTGTATCGATCTGCTGTGTCCCCGCTTGTGTAAGCTTGCTCATTCTAAGTCACTCTCCCCTCGGCTGCTCCTGTAATCAGATAGCACCTCTATTTTGTATTCATTTATAATCTTACGAACGAATAATACGTGTGCCTATCGCTTCACCTTGCAGGACTCGACTAAGCACCCGCGGTTCCTTTCCATCCACAATGATAACCTCTGATACGCTACCCTGAATGCAATCGATAGCTGCGCGCACCTTAGGGATCATGCCACCGTAGATTTCTCCACTTTCGATCAAGGCTTCAATTTCCTGTACAGTAACGGATGGAAGCACAACCTTTTGACCTTCCACCGTACTCATGATGCCTGGTACATCTGTGACTACGATCATTTGGGGTGACTCTACATAGGAAGCTACTGCCCCTGCTGCCGTATCCGCGTTAATATTGTAGCGCTGACCTGCAGCATCTACTCCGATAGGTGCAATGACAGGAATATATCCCATACCAATAATCCCTGTTACAATCTCCGCCTTTACTTCCGTTACTTCCCCTACCAAACCTACTTCAGCGCTATTCGCTACAGGTTTAGCAATAATCATATTGCCATCAATCCCAGACAGCCCTAAAGCTAGACCGCCACTACCCTGAATTCGTCTTACGATAGCCTTGTTGATACTCCCTGCCAGCGTCATCTCTACGACATCTAGTACTTCCTCGGTAGTCACTCGCAAACCATTTACGAAGCTGCTTTCAATGCCCAGTTTTGCTAGATTCTCCGAAATAGCTGGCCCTCCGCCATGCACAATTACAGGCTGAATGCCTTCCTGCTGCAAATCTCGCAAATCTTCAAAAAAAGAATCAGGAAGAGCCGCCAGCGTACTGCCGCCGCATTTCATCACAAACAATCCACTACCATCTAATGCATCTATAAGTTCAAGCTCGCTATTTAGCGTCATATGATCGGTATCCTTCCCTTGTGGGCTTAAGCACGCCACAAATTAGGTACGATATGCGGCGTTAATACGCACATAATCGTAAGTTAGGTCACAGCCCCAAGCTGTAGCCTTTCCAGTTCCATCGTGCAGATCTACAGTGATCAACACAGTTTCACTTTTTTGCAAATAAGCCAAAGCCTTCTCTTCATCAAAAATAACTGGCTTCGAGTGCAGCAGCACCTCAATATCACCTAACGAAATGTCCACACGCTCCGGCGATACCGGTACACCCGCGCGTCCAACCGCAGCAATAATCCGTCCCCAGTTCGCATCCGCTCCAAAAATAGCAGACTTCACTAGACTAGAACCAACCACTGTCTTGGCAATCGCTGCCGCTGCCTCGTCATGAACGGCTCCATTCACTTGAACCTCAATCAGGTGAGTCGCGCCTTCTCCATCACGAGCAATCGCTTTAGCAAGCGTTTGGCAGACATGCGTGAATCCAGCAGCAAAAGCGTTCCAATCCGGATGAAGCCGAGTCAGCTTCTCATTACCTGCTAGACCACTAGCCATCGAGACTAACATATCATTGGTGCTAGTATCTCCATCGACTGTAATCATATTAAAAGTAACATTCGTAGCAGAACGAAGTAGACTGTGTAAATCTTCCGCTGAAATATCAGCATCTGTAGTCATAAATCCGAGCATGGTAGCCATGTTAGGATGAATCATCCCGGAACCCTTCGCGGCTCCAGCTATGGTAACTTCTACGCCACCGACGAGTACCTTCACGGCGATTTCTTTTTTGACCAGATCAGTTGTAAGTATGGCCTGGCAGAATTCTTCCGCTCCAGCACCCCCTCCGTCCAGCTTCTCTGGCAGTGCTGCAATACCACTACGTACGCAGTCCATCTTCAGCAGTTCACCGATCACACCAGTCGAAGCAACAGCAACATCATTAATATCTACACCCAAATGCTGGGCCGCAGCAGCGCGCATCTCATAAGCATCCGCTTCGCCTTGTTCACCTGTGCAGGCATTGGCATTCCCGCTGTTCACGATTACCGCCTGCAACGTTCCGTTCGCAAGGCTTTCCCGCGTCACCTTCAGTGGAGCCGCCTGAAAAACATTCGTCGTGTACACAGCCGCCGCCATAGCTGGAACCTCACAAAGAATCACTCCGAGATCGTTGCGGTCTGTTTTTTTCAATCCACAGTGCAGTCCTCCGGACTTAAATCCTTTAGGCGAAGTAATGCTTCCACCTTCCAAGGTAGTAAATAATTCAATCTCGCTCATGTTATTTGTACCGCTGAACCTTATGGATACACAGGTGTGTAGCCGAGGCCAAGGGTTTCCTCCCATCCCATCATCAAATTAAGGTTCTGTATTGCCTGCCCTGCCGCACCTTTTACAATGTTATCTATGACGGAGACAATGGTCACACGCCCTGTACGAGCATCAGTCGCAAATCCGATATCACAATAATTAGAGCCGCTAACTTCTTTTGTCGCTGGAATAACACCTACATCGCGCACCCGCACATACGGTCTGCCCGCATAATATTCACGGTATAAATCCACAAAATCCTGCTCCGTATAATTGCCCTTCATTCCTGCATACATCGTACTCATAATTCCTCGGCTCATCGGCACGAGATGTGTGGTGAACGTTACTGTTACTTTTTCTCCAGCAATCTCCGTGAGCGTCTGCTCGATTTCTGGTATATGTTGATGTTTATTTATTTTATAAGTTTTTAAGTTCTCGTTTATCTCTGCATAATGCACCATTAAGCTCGTTCCGCGTCCTGCTCCGGTAACCCCAGATTTGGCATCAATAATAATACTATCGTGCTTAATCCAACCTGCCTGAATCGCAGGAATTAGTCCAAGAAGTGTAGCTGTAGGATAACAACCTGGATTAGATATAAAATCAACCCCAGCTGCACGCTCTCCGAACACCTCACAAAGTCCGTATACAGCCTGCTCTAGATACTCATCAGCCGGAGCCGGATGTTTATACCAGTGCTCATACTCTGAACCGTCCTTCAATCGGAAGTCACCGGACAGATCCACGACCTTGAGTCCAGCTTCCAGCAGCTGCGGCACCAGCTTAGCGCTCACACCCGACGGCGTAGCCGTAAAAACAACATCAGCCCGTTCAGCCATCTGAACCGGGTCAACACCATCCAGATTTCGCTCGATTACACCCGTCAAATGCGGAAATCCTTCCTCTATAGCAGCCCCTGCACTTGATGAGGAAATCACCGAAGTAATCTCTACTTTAGGATGACTTTGTAGTAGCCGAATCAGCTCTACGCCTCCATAACCCGTTGATCCAACAATCGCCGCCCTCAGCTTGCCTTCCACTGTCATCCCCACTTCCTGCTTATCATGAATATAATAATTAATATAATGCATACCGTCTTAGAAATATGTATTATTATACATCCCTATTAATATAAATACAACACATTGTGTAAACTTTATTCATCCCAAATATAAATCTATTTACAAAAAAAAGAGAAGCGTCGCCTCCCCCGTAGGAAAGATTACACTTCTCTTTTAAACCCTTCGCCCAGCACTTCATGTGCATCGGTAATAATAACAAATGCGCTTGTATCTACCGATTGAACAATCGCTTTCAGTCTCGAAACTTCATTCTGGCCTACTACTACCATCAGAACAGTACGTGCATCGCCAGTATACCCGCCATGTGCGTCCAGCTTCGTCAAACCACGATCCAGATCATTTAATATTGCTGCAGATATTTCATCTGTCTTGTCTGAGATAATATACGCCACCTTCGTATAGCGGAAGCCTACCTCTATCGCGTTAATGGCCTTACCTGTTACAAACAATCCGATCAGCGCATACAGCGCCTGCTCCATACCAAGTATAAAAGCAGCCAGTACAATAACCGTCCCGTCCAGCAGAACTACGGAAATCGAGAAGCTAAGCCCGGATATCTTTTGAATAATCTGCGCCAAAATCGTAAGTCCACCTGTCGAGCCCCGTCCGCGGAACACAAGGCCAAGACCCAACCCCACACAGATACCGCCATAAATGCAGGCTAGAAGTGGGTTGGTTGTAGGTATGGGTAAATCTTTTGTCAACAAGATAAAGAGTGGTAATACAAAGCTCCCGAGCAGCGAACGAACTCCATATTGTTTACCAAGAAAGATTACCCCGAGCACAAACAGCGGGATATTAAGTGCCCACTGCGTAAACGCCGGCTCAGCCCCAAACCAAGCTTCAGCCAATACAGACAGACCAGACACACCACCAGAAGCAATCTGATTAGGCAGAAAAAAAAGATTAAAACCCAGTGCCGTGATTAGCGAACCAATCAGAATAAGCGTTGTATCCACCACATGGCGGGCTGGTCCATTCAAAGGAATCAGCGGGGGTTTATTGCGTGAATTGATTTTTTGCATTTCAAGGCGCTCCTTAAAGTGTCATCTTGCTCTACGTAAGAAGAAACGGCTATTCCATCCATATCAAAGAATGGTATCCGTTTCCCCTAAAAAATCCCTTAATCCGCCTCGACCTTGATCTGGCTACGCAAGTAACCATCAATGAATGCGTCCAGGTCTCCATCCATTACCGCACCAACATTACCCGTTTCCACGGAAGTACGGTGATCCTTGACCATGTTATACGGATGGAATACATAGGAACGAATCTGACTGCCCCAAGCAATATCGGACTGCTCGCCGCGAATCTCATCCAATTGTTGCTGCTGCTCTTGCAGCTTGCGCTCATACAATTTGGAACGCAGCATCTTCATGGCTTGTTCCCGGTTCTTGATCTGTGAACGTTCGTTCTGACAGGTTACCACCACACCCGAAGGCAAGTGAGTAATCCGCACCGCAGAGTCTGTGGTATTGATATGCTGTCCACCGGCGCCGCTCGCACGATACGTATCGATCTTAAGATCCTCGGTACGAATCTCAACTTCTACATCATCCGTAATCTCCGGAACGACATCACAGGACACAAAAGAGGTATGGCGTCTGCCCGAAGAGTCAAACGGAGAAATCCGCACCAGTCGATGTACGCCCTTTTCAGCTTTCAGATATCCGTAAACGTTGAAGCCTTTGATTAGGAGTGTAACACTCTTAATTCCAGCTTCATCACCCGGTAAATAATCCAGTACTTCAACCTTAAACCCACGTTTCTCAGCCCAGCGAGTGTACATACGTAGCAGCATTTGTCCCCAGTCTTGGGATTCCGTTCCGCCTGCACCAGGATGAAGTTCGAGAATAGCATTTAACTTGTCATACGGCTGGTTAAGCAGCAATTGCAGCTCAAATTCATCTACTTTACTGCCTAGGCTACGAATCGTCTCCCCAATTTCTGTTGCCAGATCCTCATCGCCCTCTTCATCAGCGAGCTCTGCCATCATCGCAGCATCATCGTATTCCTGTTGAAGCTTCTCGTATTGATCTACAGAAGATTTCACAGCATTCATCTCGGCGATCACGCTCTGCGCTTGCTCACTATTATCCCAGAACCCTGGAGCCGCCATTTTCTCTTCAAAGTTAGAAATCATCTCTTGCTTAAGATCTAAGTCAAAGAGACCCCCTAAGGTCAGTTAGTTTCTTGCCTATTTCACGCAGATCTTGCTTTACATTCGGTTCTATCATAGGTTCACTTCACCTTTCAAAATAGGTTGTACGGTCGTCGCTCTATTGGAGATTTAGCGGGATATAGTGATCAAAGTTCGCTTACGCTTGCGGATTATTCTTCCGATCGCTGTTGTTTCCAGATTCCTTGAATTGATAACCGCATTGCGGTTGGAATCTCGAAACAAAGGCGAACGCTACGCTTCTACAGAACAATTCCGCTGCTCCGCTCTATGATCACCTAACTACTAAATATCCAAAAAAGCGACTGGGCCGTAAACGGGGGATACCCCCGGGCCCAGCCGCTCTGTATGGTTAGTATACCCATACAAGCGATGATAAGGACTAGATAGAAGGCAAGATCAGAGAAAATCACACTCCAATGCCAATTTCATCTATACCTTAGACCGTTAAATATGAGCGTTACTAAACGTTTGTCTTACGCGTTTTGACCGTGGCAATTCTTGTACTTCTTGCCACTTCCGCAAGGGCAAAGATCGTTACGGCCAGTCACAGCCTCAACATGAACCGGACGTTTCTCAACAGGTTCGCTGTTTGTAGAGATCTTGTCTTCATCAATAACGGATTGACGTTCCTGATTCGCCTCGATGTGAGCCTTCATAATATAAGTAGCTACTTCTTCTTGAATCGTAGCAGTCATAGTATTAAACATCTCAAAACCTTCGAATTGATACTCGCGAAGTGGATCCGTACCACCGTAAGCACGTAAGTGAATCCCTTGACGCAATTGATCCATTGCATCAATATGATCCATCCATTTGCTGTCTACGGAACGAAGCACGATTACCTTCTCGAATTCACGTACGAGTTCTGAACCCAGACGTTCTTCACGGGCAGCATATTTCTCAAGCACACGTTCGAAAATGAACTCGATGATCTCCTCTGCTTCCTTGCCCCATAGAATATCGCGGGTCAAAGCACCTTCTTCAAGAAGCTTACTGTTTACGTAATCAGCAACTTCTTGTAGTTCCCAGTTCTCAGGAATATCATCGCTACAGTGTGCGAGAACGATACGCTCAATCACTGGCTTGATCATTTCAAGCACGATATCTTTAATATTATCCGACTCCAGAATCTCACGGCGTTGTTTATAAATAATTTCACGCTGTTGATTCATCACGTCATCATATTGCAATACGACTTTACGGATATCAAAGTTATTACCTTCAACACGTTTCTGAGCAGATTCTACAGCACGTGTGATCATGCGGCTCTCAATCGGCTGATCTTCCTCGAATCCGAGACGATCCATCATGTTCAGAACGTTGTCAGCGCCAAAACGCTTCATGAGCTCATCGCCAAGCGACAAGTAGAATTGTGTAGAACCAGGGTCACCTTGACGACCCGCACGACCGCGCAGCTGGTTATCAATCCGGCGGGATTCATGACGCTCTGTACCAATGATATGAAGACCCCCAAGATCTATCACACCTTCACCCAGAACAATGTCCGTACCACGTCCAGCCATATTGGTAGCAATCGTAACTGTACCTGGCTGACCTGCATGTGTAATGATTTCCGCTTCCGCAGCATGATGCTTCGCGTTAAGCACTTGGTGTCTAACGCCTCTACGCTTCAGCATTTCGGATACGCGCTCTGAATTCTCGATCGACACTGTACCAACCAGTACAGGCTGGTTCTTTTTGTGACGCTCAACAATTTCTTCCACAACAGCGTTGAACTTACCGTTCTCACTCTTGTAGACTATATCCGGCATATCATCACGCTTGTTCGGCTTATTGGTAGGAACCTGAAGAACCTCAAGACCATAAATCTTCTTGAATTCTTCTTCCTCAGTCTTCGCTGTACCAGTCATACCACCAAGTTTGCGATACATACGGAAGTAGTTCTGGAATGTGATCGTAGCAAGAGTCATACTCTCGTTCTGTACTTCGATTTCTTCCTTCGCTTCAATCGCTTGATGCAATCCATCGCTATAGCGACGACCTGACATTAGGCGTCCAGTAAATTCATCAACAATAACGACCTCACCATCGTTCACAACGTAATCTACGTCACGACGCATAATTACATTTGCTTTTAGAGCTTGGACGATATGGTGATTCAAGGTTACATGACTGTGATCATACAAGTTCTCGATACCAAAAGCGCGCTCAGCAGTAGCTACGCCTTTCTCAGTCAAGGCTACTGACTTCACTTTGATATCAACCGTGAAGTCTTCTTCAGCCTTAAGCTTTTTCACGAACCGGTCTGCTGTAAAGTACAATTCTGTAGACTTTTCTGCTTGTCCGGAAATAATAAGAGGTGTACGTGCTTCATCAATAAGAATAGAGTCCACTTCATCAATAATACAGAAATACAGAGGGCGCTGAACCATTTGCTCTTTATAGAGCACCATGTTGTCACGCAAATAATCAAAACCAAATTCGTTGTTCGTGCCATACGTAATATCGCAGGCATAAGCATCTTGTTTATCAGCATGGTCCATACCGCTCAGGTTAACCCCAACCGTCATGCCCAGGAAGTTATAAATTTGTGCCATTTGTGCGCTGTCGCGCTGAGCCAAATAGTCATTTACTGTTACTACGTGTACGCCTTTACCTAGCAAAGCATTCAAATACACTGGCAATGTGCCCACTAGCGTCTTACCTTCACCAGTCTTCATCTCGGAGATTCGGCCTTCATGCAGAGCCATACCACCAATCAGCTGTACATCAAAATGCCGCATACCAAGTGTCCGCTTGGAAGCTTCACGTACGGTAGCAAATGCCTCGGGAAGAATTTCTTCCAAAGTTTCGCCTTTCTCAATACGGGCACGGAATTCTGCTGTCTTAGCTTGTAACTCTTCATCAGATAGCTTTACAAATTCCGGTTCCAATCCATTAATTACATCGACTGTCTTCATGAGACGTTTAACATCACGATCGTTGGTGTCTCCGAATATTTTCTTTACAAGTCCTAGCATGGTTAACCCCTTTCACGCAACACAGATGGTGGAACCGAGCCCATCCTCACAAAAAATTGAAAGGGCCATTTATAAATTCGATTCCGCTGCTTCATAAATTGTAACAGTTTGTAAGAGATGCCGCAATACAAGGTATATCAGCCACATTTTTCAAATACAGCTGTTTATACGCACAAGAGCCCTATTCGCTTGCAGCGAATAGGGGCTCGGTTTAAATTTCTAAGTATCTGAATAAATCTCGAGGCCCATTATACTGAATAGTATAACTGGCATCATTGAATCTTAGCCCTGTTCAATCAGTCCATATTTACCATCATCACGTTTGTAAACTACGCTAACTTCCGAAGTATCGATATTGGAAAACACAAAGAAATTATGTCCTACCATGTTCATTTGAAGAATTGCTTCTTCCACATCCATCGGCTTCATGGTAAAGCGTTTGTTCCGCACAACTTCTAAATCATCATAATCTTGTTCTTCTACAGCAACAGCGGTACTAGCTCCATCCACAAACAGCGTCTTGAGTCCTTCTTGACGGAATTTACGATTAATCTTCGTTTTGTGTTTGCGAATTTGACGTTCCAACTTGTCCACAACGGCATCTATGGAAGCATACATGTCATCGCTGCGATCTTCCGCACGAAGCGTCACGCCAGCAAGCGGAATGGTTACTTCCACCGTATGAAGGCCGCGAACTACGCCAAGCGTCACAGACCCTTCAGAGGTAGGGGGTGCTTCGAAATACTTCTCAAGTTTGCTGAGCTTCTTATCAACATACTCTCTCAAAGCGTCGGTCACATCAATTTGTTGACCTCGAATGGTGAATTGCATGGCCACTCCTCCTTTAGTTACACCTTCATTATACCAAATTGTTAAGGCTAAGTAAAAAGTAATTCCTTACAGCCCTTACAATTTGCTAACAAATATTGTCCTAGTGTTCACAAATAAAACAAGTCCGGTAAGAGCACTATTCGCCTCACCGGACCAAAAGTAAACCTGTCGCTATTATAGTACGAATTCCATTCTTATATTCCCTAACTAAAACAGTATAAGATCGAGTTACTTGGTATGAATTTGAATGATTTCTACAGGTGACAATTGCGTACCTGTTCCTGTAATAACGTATACCTTGTAAGCAGTATTCGCTGTCAATCCAGTCAAAGTTTGCGTATGTTTTACGCCTGGAGTAATGGAAGGCGTACCAGTCCATGGAGCATTCAATACAGCACCTGTACTATCCTGTCCTGCAGCAATCTGTGCTGCGCTAGGCGCTGCTGCATTTGCAGGCAATACAACATATCTTACTGGAGCTATAGCGCCACCTGTCACACCATATTTAACATATACATCTGCTGTGACTGTACCTGCTTGTCCCGGTTCAAAAAGTGTAATCGAACTAGCCGTAGCCTGAGCGGTAGTTAAACGAACGGTTGTTACATCAGATAGTTTACCCGAAGCATCAGCTACCGCGATATAAGTTGCATACTCCGTACCAGGATTTAATCCGTAAACAGAGAATGTAACCCTAGTGTTAGCTACAGTAGCTGCTTTACCATGATGTACGCCTGCAGTTCCGTCACTAATTTGTCCCTTTTCCACTTGCAGTGCACTTGGTGCACTTACATTAGCAGTATAAGGAGCTACAACATAGTAAACTGCACCCGTTACTGAGGACGTCAGGTATACA
Organism: Paenibacillus sp. FSL K6-0276; assembly: GCF_037977235.1. Lineage (NCBI taxonomy): Bacteria > Bacillati > Bacillota > Bacilli > Caryophanales > Paenibacillaceae > Paenibacillus > Paenibacillus sp. FSL K6-0276. The sequence continues at coordinate 5,660,139 of NZ_CP150276.1, forward strand.
TCAGCTGTTACCGAACCAACGTTACCATAGGTTGCCCCACTTACGGTTGGTGTTGTGACATTTCCGCCACCACCATTACCTCCGCCAGATCCACCACCACTACCGCCACCTGGAGTAGCTGTTGGCATTGGTGTAGCTGTTGGTGTCGGAGTTGCCGTTGGCGTTGGTGTAGGGATTACACCACCACCTGTTCCACTACCTGGATAATAAATAACTGAGGTATTGATAATACCTACAGCCTCTGCACGTGTTAACGATCGCTTTGGACCGAAGGTTCCATCCGGATAACCGTTAATAATCTTCTTATCCGCTGCAGCGGCTACTGCACCTTTAGCCCATGCGGCAATTTGTGCATTGTCTTTAAATTTGTTTGAAGTCGTATTCGTGTTCAATCTAAGTAGTTTCGCAGTAATTACAGCTGCTTCTTGTCTTGTTAGCGGGTTATTAGGGCGGAATGTATTATCCTCGTAACCCCCGATATATCCAGCTTCCACGGCTTTAGCCACTTCACTGTAGTTCCAGTTTGTGCTTCTCATATCTTTAAAGCTTACTGTTGCTTTTTGTGTAAAACCGAACAGGCGATTTATCAGAGTTACATACTCACCACGAGTAATTGCCTTGTTTGGTTTCACTGTTCCATCAGGATATCCTCCAAGATATCCTCTATCTAGCCATTCCTGTAGCTGACCTTGGGCCCAGTGACCTTGAATATCCTTAGGCACGGGAGCGGCAGATACGCTGCCAAGAGATCCTAATAACATACTAATTCCTAATATTCCGGTCATAAGACCTCGCCACATCTTTTTCATCCTGCTAATCACCCTCCTAAAAGTTTTGATAGCATAGGCTATATGTATCTCTTCGTAGAAGTATTGGCCTAGGCTAACATAGTGTGCGTCAAGGTAAGATAAACAGCTCAACGTGTATCTATTACCCACCTTTTGAAGAGTTCTAACATTCCCCATAAAATTAATTTACAAATTGCGCCATTTTCTTTCTATTAACTGCCTTGATAGAGGCATATATGAGTGCATAAAAAAAGGACCTTGGGAGAATTCCCAAGATCCTTGCTAGCGCTGTCTAAATTGCTAACCATCTACTTATATGTAGGTCGGCTTAGCCGTATGATTATAATTTGATTACGTTAGCTGCTTGTGGTCCGCGTGCACCTTCAACGATATCGAACTCTACGGATTGGCCTTCATCCAAAGTCTTGAAACCATCAGTTTGAATCGCGGAAAAGTGTACGAATACGTCGCCACCGTCTACAGTCTCGATAAAACCATAACCTTTTTCTGCATTAAACCATTTTACTTTACCTTCCATTGATTAAACATTCCCTTCGTCATCAGATGAACGTGAGTCTTGCTCACAAATCGACTATACCACCGTAACTTCTTCATTGTCAATTGGAAAAGTAAATGTTTACATGCAATAATTTACCACGTAAAATAGGAGATTTAATTTTCCATAATCAAGAAAAAGTTGCGGCGTAATGATCAAAAAAGAGCAGACGGTATTCAATACCCGTCTACTCCTATAGTGAAACACTGAAAATAATATTAATTTATTTTGATTTCGTAAGCTTAAAGGTAGGTTTTCAAAGCAATTCCAATCTTCTACTTGAGGGCTTGTAGCCAAACTTCTCAGAAGCTTCCCGGTAATATTGCTTAGCCTTGTCAAGCTTCCCCATTACTTCATAAAGACTCCCCAAGTTATGTAATGCCGAAAAACTTCCAGTCCCATAAACACATTCATACTGGTCTGTCTCGCCGATTTGTAGACATTTTAGATAAGATTGCTCAATTAGAGGCAACAATCCTACATACTTCGCGGTATTTTTCAAAATAAGCTTCATGTAAAGAACACCACAAACAAAGTGGAAATCTGTAAAATCATTTAACCATTCTCGTTCTCTACTGATGATAGGAAGCCCTTCTTCAAATCTCTCTGTCGCAATAACCTCATAGAGCACGTTTACAATAACATTTGGGGCATAATTCTCCGTTCTATCTAGAAGAGAGTACGCCTTGTGTAGATGCTCGTAAGCTTGAATATGATCGCCAATCCCTCTAAATTCCTTTGCAATTTGAAAAAGAAAATAAACGTCTAGTGGATTGCTATCAATTTCCGCCTGTAATATAGGTATATTGCGATCTGCTTTAGATTCCATATAGCCATCATGATAAGCTTCAACAGAAAGGTTGATTCTAGGCAGATCAGAGCTAAGTTGTTCATGAATATGACCCTCATATCGAATACCAGACGGAAACATACGTGAAACAAACCCATGAGCATACGATAGCTCGCCATCATTACCTTTAAATTGATTGATCAGCTTTATCCTGCCAATGGCATGATGCTTGTTGATAAATTCACGAATCACTTCACTGCAATCATTATCAATATACTCATCCGCATCTAGCACCAGGTTCCAATCACATGTCGAATGATCTAACGCAGCATTACGTGCATCGGAAAAGTTGTTGTTCCAGGTCCAGTCAAATATCTTGGCACCATAGCTTTCGGCGATGGCCTTTGTTCGATCTGTTGATCCTGTATCTAGAATGATTATTTCATCAACCATATGACTCACGCTTCTCAAACAACGATCAATGACGGACTCCTCATCCTTAACAATCATAACTAATGCAATTGTCTTCAACAGAGCACCCCTTACTCAGCGACTCTAGTACTTAAGATTGCTACAATATGAGCCAACGAATCAAACTCATTCTCTTTAAAGTATGTTTTGATCATCTCTAAATAATTAGAACTATGCATAGTCTCCCGATTAAAAGACTGTACTACTTTGATTACGATCTCCTCGTTTAATCCCTTGTAGTGTCCTGATATCCCAACCAAATGAATTCGAACCATCATATAAATAACCGCCATTAATATATAATCAGAGAACAACGAATCACCACTTCTTGGGAACATACTCTCAAAAACATGATTCACCAAATAGTTCTCTAGCATGTAAGAGTGATCACTCATAAAAGGCTCATAATACATTTTATAATTACTCAAATATTGTTGTTCTAGTAGATTAACATCAATCGTATCACCTTGATCTAAGCCAAATCCCGACAACATGTCAGAAAAAATCGAAACATATCTTTCGCTAGAGACCCCTAATTTGGCACGAAGTGACACAAAATGCATAATGATATGCATCTGCATCTTAACGTTACCTTTGATCATATCCAAACTAGATTGTATGTCAGGGGACTCCATCTTATCAATATACTCATGAATTAGATCAGGTATATGCTCAATACGATTCTGCGCTAATAATTGCTCCAATTTCTGAATAAACAGCCCTAGAAAAACTAACCGATCCTCAATAGACCAATTTCTATTCTGTAGAACATCGATGGTGAACACTCTAATATTCCAAAAGTAGCGCTCCGCCAATTTAGGATTATGGGTATCAATAACGCCTAGCATGGACCACGATGGATCTAATGTAAACTCAAATTCTTCGCACTCCATCTTCTCTTTATTCAACAAAACTAATCTTGCGATTTCAGGACAAGACAATTTCGCCGACATCTCATAAGTTTCATCTACTAGATTTACAACTCTTGGATACGTTTTACAAGTGGGAGAGAGCATTTTTTCCCCGAAATTTAATTGAATACCACATAAATTCTGTTCATTAAGCATTGGACAACGTCCGTGCTGATCTAAATGAAAGCTAGCATAATTAGCTGAAGATGCGGCATCACTCTTATTGCGTTTCATACTGTGCTGAAGTGTTTTTGACAATTGAGGATGTTTTAAATTTTTGTATTCTTTATAAGACTTTTTATCCAAGGTAACTTGCCATCCAGTACAGCAGCTATCCTCACACTCGCTACCTATACAAGCGAAGTCCTTCATATAAGTTGGCATTAATACGTGCTTATTCATGAGTACTCTCCGATCCTACAACCTCTTCGTAATTATTTATTAAATCGTTCATATACTTTTTTCAGCGCCGTAATAACATCATTTACGTCAGAGTCCGACATTTTCGGGAAAATGGGGAGTGAAATTGCTGATTCATAGTACGATTCCGCATTTGGACATAGACCTGACTGATAGCCTAATTCTTTATAAAAAGGTTGGAGATACACAGGGATATAATGAACATTAACGCCAATGTTCTCATCTCTCAAAGCTTGGAATATATCTTTTCTGTCCCCAACAAAATATTCTGGGAGCCATCGAACAACGTAGAGATGCCACGATGATTCTGACTGAGCGTGTTGTGCGGGAATGACTACTCCCTGTAACGAAGAGAAGGACTCATTGTATTTTTCCGCAATTTCACGTCTTCTCTCTACAAACGAGTCTAGCTTGTCCATTTGGCTAACACCGAGTGCAGCTTGCATATCTGTCATTCTATAATTGTAGCCTAGCTCATGCATTTCATAGTACCATGGACCATCATTCCTTGTGAGTTCCTCTGGATTTCTAGTCATTCCATGGCTGCGGAACATTAGAAGTTTACGATAATACTCTTCACTATTCGTTGTAATAATTCCGCCCTCACCAGTTGTTATATGTTTAACAGGATGAAAGCTGAACATTGTCATATCAGCAATAGAACCTACCTTTTGACCTGCAAAGCTAGCTCCTAAGGAATGCGCCGAATCTTGAATCAAAACCAAATTATGATCTCGAGCAATCATAGCTATTCGGTCCATCTCCACAGGTTGTCCAGAAAAATCAACTGCAATAATCGCCTTAGTCCTAGCTGTAATTTTATTCTCAATATCAATAGGATCGATATTATAGGTATCCATGTTGATATCAGCGAATATCGGTGTCCCACCCTGGTAGAGCACACAATTACTACTAGCTAAAAAAGTAATTGGTGTAGTTATTACTTCATCGCCCTCTTCAATTCCTGCAGCAAAGCAAGCACCATGCAGTGCTGCAGTGCCGTTTGTAAATGCTACAGCATATTTAGCGCCTACATAATCTGCAACCTTAGTTTCAAAAGCGTTGATCGCTGGACCTTGGGTAATAAAGTCCCCCTTAAGAACCTTTACAACAGATTCAATGTCCTGTTCGTCAAGCCACTGCTGTCCATAAGGAAGCAATGTTGCGCGAACAGGATTAAGCGATGATTGATCAGACATCGTTGTCATGCCCCCTCTTTTTGCATTCCAATTTAGTTAAGACCACCAGATTGGATCCATTCAGTAGTACGTGCTATTCCTTCTTCCAGCGTAACTTCAGGTTCCCACTTTAGAAGATTTTTCGCTTTGGATGAGTTACATAACAGCTTTTGTATTTCACTCTGAGGATGGATATGCTCCACGTGCTTAATCCGAGTGGCGTCCCCAGTAATTTGAAGCGCTAAATCATTAACGGAGATATCTCTACCAAGTCCTGCATTCACAATCTCACCGTTAACTTCATCCGAAAAACCTGCGGCAACTACAAATTTTGCGCAATCTTCAACATACAAGAGATCACGAGTTTGTGTTCCCGCTCCATAAATATTGAGATCTTTTCCATTTAAGTGATTGTTAATAAAGATGGCAACTACCCCACCCTCACCACCAGTCTTCTGATAAGGACCATACGTGTTAAAAGGACGTATAACTACAGTCGGTAGATTATAAGCATAGAAGTAAGATAGTACCATATTCTCTGCGGCAACCTTAGCTCCTGCATATGGGGAAGCTGGTTTCGTTGGATGCAACTCCGTTATGCCACCTTCATCGCTGCAACGATCGTATACCATACAGGTACTCATAAAAACGACCTTCGTGTTATACTTACGGCACTGTTCCAATATAATAAACGTTCCTACGGTATCATTGTCGAATGTGGTCTTAGGATCATCAATTGAATCCTGAACGTTAATAGAAGCTCCAAGATGATAGCATATTTCAAATCTATGTTTATCAAATAAATCAGCTAGCAAAGCTTCATCCAGAATTGTACCTTTAATAAACTGTTGCAAACCCGGATGTGTCCGAAACTCTTCAATATTCGATTCACGCCCATTCGACAAGTCGTCAACAATCCACAACCTGTGACCTTCGTTGAGCAATCTCTTCGCGACCCAGCGGCCGATAAAGCCAGCTCCACCGGTGAGTAAAATATTCATAAAAGTCACTCCTTCTGTTCAGACTCTTTCAATGTTTCTAATACTTACTCTACAGGCTTTTGCAAAATGTGAGAATTTAACTTTGATACTTCAGGAGATCTCAGAAGATATTCTATGATTTCAGATGAGCTTATCAATACATCGTTAGCAAACTCATCAGCGATCGCCTGACATACCAGATAGTCTTCTTGTGTATCTAGAGTAATCCTGAACTGAGGTTGATTCAATTTCTCAGGCAACTTAATAGAAACAGATGTGAATAACTCTATATTTTCGTATGCAAAATAAGTAACATGTTCACGATGCCGAGACTCATTTCCAATACTATTAATCTTTTCAAGTGCATCAAATGAAATGACTTCCACAGCCAATCCACGCGGCAATTCTCCTTCATACACTAAAATATCTGAGGGATTAGCTATCATTGTTTCTACCATCATGCTTGCCAACTCATAGTCTACGAACGGACAATCTGCTGTTACACGCAATATATACTCAGCTTTAAATTTTATTGCACATTCATAATATCTCAGCAGAACATCCTCTTCTGAGCCGCGAAAACAATCTACTTTATTGACCTTGCACCATTCTTCAATGGGAGTGTCCTGCTCTAGTGTAGAGGTGGCCACAACAACTTGAGTAATACCACTAATCTCTCTACATCTATCCACAACATAACCAAGAGTATTATGCTTACCCAGTGGCAATAGAACCTTCCCAGGTAAACGGGTAGAGCCCATACGAGCCTGAATAATTACAGTAAAGTTCATCATGCACCCCAATAAAATATATTAAATAATCTCCCAACTTAGCGCAGTTCCTTGTGGGATGTCTACCTTTGCGGTTCTACCCATTACTTGGTCTAAATACTTTGGAGGTAGGCCATATCCTGGCCGAATCACTTTAATGTTATCTTTAGTAATTGTCTCGCCCGATTTAATATCCTTAGATGCATAAATAGATCTTCTGAAGCCTTTAGACTCCTGCTCACTTTTAGTAGCACCATAGGATATTTCTCCTATCGATTGCCAAGCCTTTGTAGTCTCTTCAACTAAACTTTTCATTTCATGAGGTTCCATGGAAAAAGCAGAGTCCACACCTCCATCAGCTCTTGAAAGGGTAAAATGTTTCTCGATAACGGTTGCACCCAAGGCTACGCTAGCTATAGAAACCCCTATTCCTAAAGTGTGATCCGACAACCCCACTTCACAATTAAATAGTTGTCTCATATGTGGGATTGTAGAAAGATTCGAATTCGTAGGCTCAGCTGGATATGTACTTGTGCATTTTAAAAGCACTAATTGACTACAACCAAATTCCCTCGCCGTTCGTACTGCCTCATCCAGTTCTGCAGGAGTAGCCATTCCAGTAGACATGATCATAGGTTTTCCAGTACTAGCTACTTTTTTAATTAGCGGGAGATCTGTATTCTCAAAGGATGCAATTTTGTATGCAGGTACATTCAGACTCTCCAAAAAATCAACCGCAGTCTCATCAAAAGGTGAACTGAAAGCGATAAGTCCCAGCTCATTGCATCTCTTAAAGATCTCAGCATGCCATTCCCATGGGGTATACGCTTGTTTATATAAATTGTATAAAGAATTCCCTTTCCATAAACTATCAGCACCTTCAATCATAAATTCACCGGAATTAATATCTAAGGTCATTGTGTCCGCAGTATAAGTTTGCAGCTTAATCGCGTCCACTCCTGATTGTGCAGCTGCTTCCACAATAGCCAATGCTCTATCAAGAGATTGATTATGGTTACCTGACATTTCAGCTATAATAAAGGGTCGACAATTGAGGCCTATTTCTCTACCTGCAATATTTATATTATTCCGCTGTTCCTTCATTTTCGACACCTTCTTCAAAGATTATTTGTTTTTGCATCACCTGCAACTGGCCTTCATCTTTATACTGCCTATATCCAGACTTAATAAATGCCTTAATAGACATAGTGTTTTCTTTTTTTATATTCGCCTGCAAGAATTGAATATTCGGATTCCAAGTCAAAGAAGCATACTCTAGTTCACTTAATATCTCCAAAGAGTGACCTTTACCTCTGTGCTCCTTAGCAACATTTATACTAACAATAGCTTTATGACCAATTCCATCTAATCTAACAACAGCAATTCTCTGACCCTCATTCCAAGCAATCATCAATTTCCTATTAGTCATAAACAAACTTTGCTCCACCCAAAGGATATGCTCCCTCAAGGATATCTCTTCGATATGGAGTGAGTTGTTACGCGACTCAACTTCATTACGACATTCCCACATCCATTTAACATCGTCTTGCTTAACATCGCGTAATTCCATGTAAGTCCTCTTTCTATATCAGATAATTTACTACTCGTGAGACACCATTTCCATCAACAGACTCCATCGCAAGTTCCCGAGCTTCTCGAAGCCAAGTTGCAGGATGAACTAGTTGTCTTATAGATCGAGTTATATCTGCCTCAGTAACCAATGATGATACTCCAATATATTTATCTATTCCTATTGATTGTCCATAATTTGCGACTTCTATTTGATTGTCAGCTATCGCGATTACAATTGCAGGAAGTCCCATACAATATCTTTCCCAAGTCATACTTCCGCCCGCACAAATTGCCATGTCACATGAGACCATTTCTTGTGCTATTGAGCTTGGCTGAATCAGAAATTCAAGTTTGGAATTATTCTCAAATAAGTTTATAAGCTCCTCAACATGAGGATTAGTTCTTCCTAATACAATTTTAACTTTGGTAATGTCATTCAAGACAGGTTCTAATGCCTTAATTGTTTTAAGAGTCTCATTACTAGGATCAGTTCCACCAAAACATACAAAAATGCTCTGAATATGTTCAGGAAACTTATCATTAATATTGCTACGCTCATCCAAAAATTCTTGACGAAGTAAAGCATACTTTGGTCCAATTAATTGAGTAACAGAAGAAGCAACTAATTTATTGTATTTTTCATTTCCATTATTAAGATTAGTATCTAGTAACATATCGCAATCATGCCGCCTGTCAGCCAAATCATCAATCACCAAGATATTACTGAACAAATTCCTAAGAATAGATTCATAGCTATAACTAATTGAATAGTGATCAACAATTATCCAATCCGTCTGATTAATTGCATATTCCTTCTTAATTAAACTTACAACATATTCAGATTCTTCTGTACTTCCAACGGGTTCTTTCGATTCGATTTCTAAAATATCGCAGCCCTGATTAGTTATTAATATCCGTAGATAGGGATGCAATAATCTACAAACAAAAACCACAGTATGTTTTTTCCTAATAAGCTCAACGCTAAGTGACAAACATCTCATAATATGTCCTGTTCCCAAGTGTTCAGATGCATCAGCACGGATAAAATATCTCATTGTTTGAGAATCCTTTTCAAAATAACAAATTATCTTCTACTAATAAACTCCTTAATTCATCATTACTAATAGCAACTTCACTAGAGGAGCTGTAACTTTTTCTATCTGTTCTTTTCGCTTGATGATAAAGGCTTGCCGCTACTGTCATGAAGGAATTCCGAATAATAAACATTTCGTCTGTTTCCAATGCATGATCTGATTCTTCTGCGGTCATCAATTCCTCATACATCTTCTCACCAGACCGTATTCCAATTTCTTCGATTGCAATATCATTAGGATCTATGTTTAGGTGTTGAGCAGAGTTACTAATGATGATATCCGCTAAATCACTTAAGCGAACAATCGGCATCTTTAATACAAAAATTTCCCCGCCTCTTGCCAATCCCATCGCTTTTATTGTTAATTCTGTAGCCTGTTTTAAACTCATCATAAATCGAGTCATTTCTTTACAAGTCACTGTAATCTTTCTTTTTTCTTCAATTTGCCATTGGAAAAGCGGAATTACAGATCCTCTCGAACCCATTACATTTCCAAAACGGACAGCCGCGAACTTAGTTTGCTTAGAGCCTGCTTGATACTGTGCAGCTGCAACAAGCCTCTCTGCCATTAACTTAGAAGCTCCGTAGGTATTGGTAGGGGAAATTGCCTTATCTGTACTTGTGAAAATAACCTTTTTAACATCACACGCTAAAGCCGCTTGAATCACATTCTGCGTGCCAAGTACATTTGTCTGTACCGCTTCAAAAGGGTTATATTCACATGCAGGAACGTGCTTCATAGCTGCGGTGTGAAACACATAATCAATATCCTGCATTGCTCTTTCTAACCGGTTATAATCACGAACATCGCCTATGAGGTAACGAATATTAGTAAATTCTTTATATTCCTGCTGCAGCATAAATTGCTTATATTCATCTCTACTGAAAATACGAACGACCTCTGGATCATCTAAAAGGATTTCACCCAAGAGACTTTGTCCGATTGTACCTGTGCCCCCAACAATTAGAATCTTCTTACCGTTAAATTGTCTGCTCATTTACTGCCTCACTCATTTCATCTATCATACTATCTAAACGTTTCATAGCCTCGCTTAATGTTCCTATCAATTCAGGGGTAAAATCATCCATTGCACTAACTAATTCACCCAAATGCTCCACAATCAGTCTGGACTTATCACGTACATTTTCAGTTTCAACGATCGTAGATACATACTTCATATAGTTGTTAGTATGATGTTTTAGTGAGAATGAATATAATGTTTCAAAAGATTGTTGACGCGTAATTCGAGTCCACAATTTATCGATCTCAACTAATCTACTCGAGATTGTATTAATACTACTGTTGGCTGACATATCCGCCAAAGCATTTAAATGTAGAATTAATTTCTTTATTCGCTTTCCAGTATCATTGGTTTCTTTAAACATTGTACGATATTTCATTTTCAATTTAGCTAACCTTGCTGACTTATCTTCATTTGTTAATTGCAACAATAATTCATTGACATCAAAAACTCTGTTGGGCAAATGGTTCCATCTCTCGGGCATTTCATTCATAGGAATCCACTCTGTTCCTTCTATATGTGCTCCATGTCTTGAGGAATTTATCACTTTAACTCCACTAAAGTTTATTAATTTTATCTGAAGCTCCATATCATTTAACGTAACTTTCATTTTCGATGAAGTAGAGTTAAATCCTCCATCCACATTAGGTACCAATTCATTAGCCTCTTCAAGTTGTTCGGCGATTATCTCCTTAGAGATATGCTTCACACCTGACGAATAAAACTGTTTGTCCGGATAAGATAGGTCTTGACCAATCAGAATAATCTCAGATGCTCCCATATATTCAGCAATCTGAAGTACTGTGCCTGTTACAGATGTTGTTGATCTAAATACCGGAATATCCTCTTTGTCGACAAAATTTGACGTAATTGAATCTGAACTTAGCCCTGCTGCAATTAATGGGGCTTGATAATGTTCTAGTATATTATAGTTAATTTGCGGAGAATAAAGCAGTGTCACTTTACTTGTATCTATATTCTCAAACACTCTGTAGTTTGGTAGTCCTCCATCAATAGAGACGACTATGTGTGGAATAATCCCATGATGTTCAAGCGCTTGTATGCTTGATCCTGCCGCAATAATTAAACATTTAGACTTTAATCCACGAAGATAAGAAATGTCATATTGTAAAGAAGGTCCTGAGCCCACTACAATGACTGGTACGCCTAAGACAATTTCTTTTAGCTTTGAAGCAGGAGTACTCATCACGACATAAGGCAAATTAAATAAAATATTTTGTACCCATTCACTCTTGAAGTATTTTAATGTAGCTTGATTTGATAGTTGTGTACTAAGTGCCTCTTTAACCTTAGCTTGAACGCTATTGATTATCGACTCATATAACTTTCTGTATATCGGAGGAGCAATTATATTCAAAGAATTATTAGCATATTGAGAGATATGCATAGTCAGCTGAGTTTGAAATAAGTCAAACTCCCCAACAACAACAAATCGAATTCTTTGATCCTTTAGAGCGTTCTGAACATCTCTAGAATTTACCCAGGCATTAAAAATGCTAACATCAGGCTCATAAACATATATACTAGTTGCTTTCGTATTCTCTAATAATTGTTCTATGTAGTACCCTAGCCCACACCCAATAATTAGAAGATGTTCAACCTGAAGTTGTTCAGGTCCTAAAGATAATACCCAACGCTTAGCCTCTTCTGTAGCATTATATTTACTATGCAAATAATGTTGTTTATCATCCTTTAGTAAAACTAGATTAGGCTCTTGATTTCTAGTTTCACAGAGTTCAGATCCATCATACATAATATTTTCTTTTACGATCTTCATAAATTCAGGATAACTATCCTTTAAAAATTTTGAGTTCTTTTCGATAATATTCATGATAGCTGAACCTTCGACTTTCCAATTTCAGCATTATATTTATCCAGTAAAGGTAATAATTCATACTTAAACAGATCCGCAACAGCTACCAAATCATCTTCAGTGAGATTAGTATCAAGATCCTTCACAATACTCTCCAGATCAGAACAATAATTACCAATGATAATATTGTTCAATATATCCGAGCTGTACAATATTTTCAAAAATTCAAATGAACTCGCAATCCATTGTAACCCTTCTAAACCTGTTGCTAATTCCCCCCAGAGTTCATTAGACATATCTCCATACATCTGATCAACTATAGCTGTCATCCCAGGAATGAATTTATTTAAATATTGAACAAGCTGCTCTTCTGTTTCGTTTATACTATCAAAACGCGACATTGTATGAATTTTGATGTTTTCAATTATCTGTAAGTGGTCTTGTATAAACTGCTCATATTGGTTATATAGAACTTGACCATCGATATCTACATAATAAATTAGACGTTCGGCTTGGTAAATCTCAGTTGTACACTCTAACCAAATTTTATTGAATTCTTCCTGTAATGGAGAGGATATGATTTCTTGTTGCTCATCGATTGTTATCTTCATCTATTTCACACCTTATTTATGATATTCTTATTATCATTTATATCGGTCTTACAACAATAGCATTGTATAGAAGGACAAAAAAATAAGCCTCCAAAATCTGGAGACTTATCGTTCGTACTCTTGAAACTATTATCCCAACAACTTAAGAACTGATTGTGGTGCAGAGTTAGCTTGTGCCAACATTGCAGTACCTGCTTGAACCAAAATTTGATTCTTCGTGAATGCTGTCATTTCAGTAGCCATGTCAGCATCCTTAATACGGGAGTTAGCAGCTGACAAGTTCTCAGAAGTTACACCCAAGCTGTTGATCGTGTGTTCTAAACGGTTTTGGTACGCACCAAGCTGAGCACGGTTAGTCGACACTGAATCAATTGCTGCTGCAATAGCAGACATTGCTGCTTTAGCAGAAGTAACATTTGTTACAGAAATCTTATCAATTTTCAATGCAGTAGTACCATTCTTAGACAAATTCACTTTAAGAGTCTCTGTCTTAGAAACACCAATCTGGAAATCAACTGTACCTGTAGTGTTCAACAAGTTCACACCGTTAAACTTGGAGTTATCAGTTACACGTCCGATTTCAGTAAGCAGTTGTGTTACTTCCAGTTGAAGTTTCTGGCGGTCTGCAGTTACATACGTACCATTCGCTGATTGGTTAGCGAGTGTGTTCATACGTTGCAGCATGGAGTGAACTTCGGTCAGGTCACCTTCAGCGGTTTGAAGGAAGGAAATACCATCTTGTGCGTTACGTTGCGCTTGATTCAAACCATTGATTTGGTAAGTCATTTTCTCAGAAATAGCCAAACCAGCAGCATCGTCAGCCGCACGGTTGATACGGTAACCAGAAGACAATTTTTCCATTGTCTTACCCATTTGTGTATTATTGAAGCTCAGGTTACGGTTAGCGTTAATTGCACCAACGTTTGTATTAATAAACATTCCCATTTGAAATCATCCTCCATGATTGGTTATTAGCCACGTCCTTGTGGCCTATTGTATATATCGGTCAATTCATTATTTTTTTTAGTCTTTTTTAATATTTTTCTAGAGGAAATAGAACTATTTTTCCATTCTAGTTAAAGTGATATCTGTATAGAATCTTTTTAAAACCAAAAAAATAAGCCTCCAGACTCAGGAGGCTTATCGTACAAACTTTCGGTAATATTATCCCAACAGTTTAAGAACAGCTTGTGGTGCAGAGTTAGCTTGAGCCAACATTGCAGTACCCGCTTGAACCAAGATTTGGTTCTTCGTGAATGCTGTCATTTCAGTTGCCATGTCAGCATCTTTGATACGGGAATTAGCAGCCGACAAGTTCTCGGAAGTCACGCCCAAGCTATTGATAGTGTGTTCCAAACGGTTTTGGTACGCACCAAGTTGAGCACGGTTAGTCGATACTGTGTCAATTGCCGCTGCAATTGCAGACATTGCATCTTTAGCACCGGTAACACTAGATACAGAAATAGCACTTACTTTCAAACTGGTTACGCCGTTATTAGACAATTTTACAGTAAGAGTCTCTGTCTTAGAAACACCAATCTGGAAATCAACAGCAGCCGTAGTGTTCAACAAGTTCACACCGTTAAACTTGGAGTTGTCAGTTACACGTTTGATTTCGCCAAGAAGTTGTGTTACTTCCAGTTGAAGCTTATCACGGTCTGCGGCTACATACGTACCATTCGCAGATTGGTTAGCGAGTGTGTTCATACGTTGCAGCATGGAGTGTACTTCTGTCAAGTCACCTTCAGCTGTTTGCAAGAAGGAAATACCATCTTGTGCGTTACGTTGCGCTTGGTTCAAACCATTGATTTGGTAAGTCATTTTCTCAGAAATAGCCAAACCAGCAGCATCGTCAGCAGCGCGGTTAATGCGGTAACCGGAAGACAACTTTTCCATTGTCTTACCCATTTGTGTATTGTTGAAGCTCAGGTTACGGTTAGCGTTAATTGCACCCACGTTAGTGTTAATAAACATACCCATTTGAAATCATCCTCCATGATTGGTTATTAGCCACGTCCTTGTGGCCTATTGTATATATCGGTGAATTCATTATTTTGTTTAGTTTTTCTAATTAGAATCTATTTGAAACAAAAAAATAAGCCCCCAGACTCAGGAGGCTTATTGAACAAATTTTCGAGAGTATTATCCCAACAGCTTAAGAACTGCTTGTGGTGCGGAGTTAGCTTGTGCCAACATTGCAGTACCCGCTTGAACCAAGATTTGATTCTTCGTAAATGCTGTCATTTCTGTTGCCATGTCAGCATCCTTGATACGGGAGTTAGCAGCCGACAAGTTCTCGGAAGTTACACCCAAGCTGTTGATCGTGTGTTCCAAACGGTTTTGGTACGCACCAAGCTGCGCACGGTTAGTCGATACTGTATCAATTGCCCCTGCAATAGCAGACATTGCAAGTTTAGCACCCGCAACACTAGATACAGAAATACCGCTTACATTCAAACTCTTCACACCGTTATTAGACAACTTTACAGTAAGAGTTTCCGCTTTAGAAACACCAATCTGGAAATCAACAGTAGCTGCAGTATTCAACAAATTCACACCGTTAAACTTGGAGTTATCAGTTACACGTCCAATTTCAGTAAGCAGTTGTGAAACTTCTAGTTGAAGCTTCTTACGATCTTCAGTTACATACGTACCATTCGCAGATTGGTTAGCAAGTGTGTTCATACGTTGTAGCATGGAGTGAACTTCTGTCAAGTCACCTTCAGCGGTTTGCAAGAAGGAAATACCATCTTGAGCGTTACGTTGTGCTTGGTTCAAACCATTGATTTGGTAAGTCATTTTCTCGGAAATAGCCAAACCAGCAGCATCGTCAGCAGCACGGTTGATACGGTAGCCGGAAGACAATTTTTCCATTGTCTTACCCATTTGCGTATTGTTGAAGCTCAGGTTACGGTTAGCGTTAATTGCGCCAACGTTAGTGTTAATAAACATACCCATTTGAAATCATCCTCCATGATTGGTTTTGTAGCCACGTCCTTGTGGCCTATTGTATATATCGGCGAATCCATTATTTTGTTTAGTTTTTTTTCGAAATATCCTAACGAAATCGAACTATTTTTTCTGATCAAAATAAAGTGGAATCTGGTCGGTATTCTCCATGTGATAGTATGCATTCATTAGCTTACGCTGTGATCTGGCATGCTTTAGATCCGTTCCCACATGACCTGCTGACTGCTCTAGCAGGCTTTTCGATTGTTCCACATTTGAAGCTAGCTTTTGGACGAGTGTAATGAGTTCCTTTGAATCATCCGAATTATCTGATTGTGCTGATGAACTCAAAAGATTCTGAACGCGATCCATGTCTTCTGTGTATTGATTCCATGTTTGTATAGATTGATCAAATAAGGATGCCATGTCATCATCCACCTCACCTGATAACATTAACAATTGAGATTCTGAACACTGGATTAATTCCAACAATACTTCACGCCTCTGTTGAATTAACGAGCGGTATTCTTCAACTTCACCCAAGAGTACCACCCTTTCCAATCTCCACCCATGCCACGCGTAATTCCTCTAATAAAACTATCACTTCACTAATCGGTGCTGATTGTTTCTTAATATTACCTTCTATTAATCGATCAATCATATAGAAATACAATTTCTTAAGATTAGAAGCAATCTCTCCTCCCTGCTTCTCATTGAGAGAGGAAAGCAGTTCATATACTATATCTTGTGTCTTAATGACATTGAAATTAGTTCCTGCAATATCACCATTATCGATAGATTCTTTTGCTTTGCCCGCAAATTTTATAGCCCCATCATAAAGCATCAGGGTTAATCGATGTGGAGATGCGGTCTGGAATTTATTCTTCTGGTACGCTTGATAACCAGCTAAATTGGGTGATGCCATTCAAATTAGCCCCCTACTCATTTATCTGAAGAGCCAGTAATACTTTTCAGAATGTTAGATACATAGCTTGACTGACTCTTCAAACTGGACAACATTACTTCCATATTTGCATATTTCTTCTCAAGTGCTACCTTCTTCATATCCAATCGATCACTCATACTGGTAATTTGCTCACTTAGAAACGTAATATCTGAGCTATATCCTTTAACTTTCATAGTGATGAGTCCATCAACACTATCAGTCCATACTTTCAGGTTATCTTTGAACAAATCAGCCATTCCAACATTTCCAACGGAACCGGAAGATGAACCTGTCAACAAATTTTTTACAGCTTCGGGATTAGCCAGCATCTTCTCTTTTAATAGAGTACTATTAAAAGTGATATTACCTGTCATCAATGATGCTGAAGTGACTCCTTTATCAATCTCTATTCCTATATCCGAAAGAATATTAGGGAGTTTAGTATCTCTATTCGGATCAGTACTTCCTATTACTTGTTGCATCCAACCGCCCAACTGAGTTTGCATATCACGCAATAGTGAATCACCCATTAATGTCAGTGAAAGTGAGCCATCTTTATTTTCAGTTGAGGCCTTCGTATTGTTACGAATGGTGTTGACTATATCATTATATGCTGAAACAAAAGTCTCTATTTTTTTAGTTATTCCGGAAATATCCTGTCCAACTTCAACTGTCGAAGAACCTACCCCTGTAAGTGTTAACTTCACACCTTCAATAGCATTTTCAACAGTATTGGTTGAGCTAGTGATATCAACTCCATTAACTGTAATTTTTGCATCCTTCGCTTCTTGCTTTTCTGCGAATGCCCAATTTGAATCTAATTGAGCGATATCAACTTTATTAGCTGTACCAAAATCAGAAGCAGTTAGTACTAAACTCTTTTTTCCACTTTCAGTTTGGATGACAGATGCCTTTACTCCTGTACCGGACAAACCATTGATCGCATTAGAGATAAGGGATAAAGCATCGCCCATTGTTGTATCACTTTTAATTCCAATGCTTGTCAAATCTATGGATTGACCTTTAATTGTGAATGTAGTAGGAAGCCCACTCGCAGCAAACGTTGTAGATACATCTATACTTTTGCTCGCTACGACATGCTTCTGGGCCAGGTTGGCAACTGTAACAGAGTAAGTCCCTGCTAAGGCTTTATCTCCAACCGTTGAGGTTGATAACGTACTAGTGCTCGAACTAGTTGCAGAAAAAGCATTATAAGTGGAAAGATCCGACAATGCCGTAGCCGCATCTCTTAAAGTAGTCGTTTTAGTATTAAGTGCAGTGAAGAAATCTTTATATGCCGTCGTAACTTCTTTTTTAGTTGTAAGGCTATTTAAGGGTACTTTTTCCTGATTCATGATTGCAGTAATTAATGCACTGGTATCCAAGCCTGAACCTGATAGTCCCGATATTCCTAACGCCATTTCTGTCACCTCAAATTCATTAAATTTTCTTATCGAAAAACATTCCCACGATCTCTTTCATCTTCAACGACAAATCAATCAAGAATTCTGGGGGAAGACTGTTTAGAACTTCCTTTGTATCCGAATTCAGAACCTCTACATAAAGCTGATGCGCCTCATCATTATATTTAAACCGAAGTTCCTTACCTGAGCTGGCTATGGATTCATTCAATTTCTTGATTTGCTCATCTAGCTTAGTCTGTTCCACTTTTGTCTGTTCATTATAAATGGTCGATTTTTTCTCTATTTCTTGCGATTTAGAGTCAATTATGGATGGTACCGGATTTATTCGATTTACAGCCCCATTACCTCTGACCTTATCCGTTTGTGTTACATCTATACGGTTAATATTCATATTCCTAACCCACCTTCTTCAAAATGATTTACATTTTAAAATTCTTTAGCAGGTTAAGGATTTGATCTGGTTGTAATTGTTCTTTCTGTACCTTAGCTGCCATATTCTCGGCAACAATACCTTCATATAGCTCTTGCCTCAAAATTTGAACATCTTTGGGAGCAAGGAAGCCTATCTTGATTTGATCACCATCAATACCCAAAATTTGAATTTGAATATTGTCACCGATCATAACAGTTTCACCGACTTTACGCCTCAGCACCAGCATTTAGTCGTCCTCCTTGCGAGAGAGCGGATAACGAATTGGGAGTTCTTGATCCTTAATAATATATTGACATCCTTTTAAGGAGTGTGGAGACAAAAGTATTGGCGCCATGAGATTTACAAATAAATCTTCTCCTTGGATATTAACCACCAGCATCACGCCTACATCTTCCGATGTCTCTAAGGAGAGAAGTTCAATAATCTCGTCTGTTATTCGAAAGCCATAATCGACAATGGCCAACTGAGCAGGCAACAATACAAAACTCACATCTTCATCGAGTCCATGCAATACGAAAAAGGACGTTCCCTCCATAGGAAACAAAGCGTACTGTTTAATGTCTAAAACACCTAAGAGTCCCGCTTCGAATGAATAAATTTGATCCTCTTTCAGTTTAAGAACACCATAGGTCTTACTATTAATCTCCATCATCTTGGCAGTGCTCCTCTTGCATCCACCTGAATCTCAGGAGCCTGGATGCGAAAATCAATATATACACCTTGGCGAGGTAAGGCTTCCAATGTGATCTCCTTCTGCCCTTTTCTCATATATCGGTCATGTGCAATAGCACCAAATACATTTTTTTCTCCAGAAGATATATTCGCAATGCGATCTCCCTCTTGTGCCTTAATGGCCACATTTTCAATAGCTATGCTACGATTCTGGTTCTCCAAATCTCTCATTAATGACTGCGGCCGTTTGAGATCCAAATCATCGAATACGCTTGTCCAGTCCGTTACCAATTCAGCAGGATGCAGTTGGACTGTCAGTTCTGCAGGAATATATTTGCCCCATGATCCTGAATCAATTCCGCTAATCCCCACACAACCCTCTCCTTTAACATAAATCAAGGTTCAATCGATTAATTAAGAAAATTAAGTAAAGAGGATTGCATAATTCTGGCACCAGTGGATAATGCAGATTGCAGCACAAGTTCTTTCGATTTCAAATCCGTGATCGCTTGTGCAACATCAACGTCCGCAACATTTGCTCGCATTTCTTTTAGACTGACCTGTTCGTTAGTAATTCGTGTCTCCATAAGTGAAAAACGGTTCGAACGCGCACCAATTTCAGCCCATGAGACGGATAACTTGTCTGCCACAGCATCAATTCCACTTAAGCTAGCACTGATCCCAGCACTGTTATTACTATCCAATGCAGCAGCAAGATCGTCAAGCACCTTAAATGCATTATTAGTCCCTGCACCACCGAATATCTCTTCCCCTGTAATGCTTACTGGGACCTTCACTGCTGGGCTAACATAAAGATAAAGCACACCAGTATCGGTACTATCAGTCGCTGCACCGTTAGACGTGTAGGGAGCTTGATCTGATTTTTGTCCATTAAACAAATAATTACCATTATATTTGCTGTTTCCTATAGTCACGAGCTGTTCTTTAAGCTGCTTAATTTCAGCAGAGATCGTTAATCTTTGTTCAGCAGAATAAGTACCATTGGCGGCCTGCAAAGTAAGCGTCCGCGCACGTTTCAGAACATCACTTGACTGCTGGAGCAGAGAATCCATAGTACTCAGAATTTCGCCACCTGTTTGTGTATTACTCAGAAACTCATCGCTTCGCGCCAAATCGGTATCATATCGCATTTGGTAACCGAGACCAATAGGGTCATCACTAGGCTTTGTAATCTTTTGACCTGTTGCCAGCTGATTCTGACCTTGGGTTAGACTTTGGTTAATTTTCTGCAAATTATTCATCAGCTGCATACTTTGCATCGATCCTGTTACACGCATTTTTTCACCCTCCTAGTATCTAACGACCAACGGTTCCCATGCTGTTAATTACTTTGTCGAGCATTTCATCAAATGTCGTCATCATACGTGCTGCAGCATTGTAGGTCTGTTGAAATTTAATCATATCCGATAATTCTTCATCCATTGAGACACCGCTAACAGATTGTCTTTGAGATTCTAATGAATTTGTAAGACTTGTTTCGTTATTATAATTACGTTCAACATTCTGAGCACGAAGCCCAAGATCTGCGGTTAGCGCTCTAAAGAAATCATCCGTTGTACCTTGAGAAAGTGAGGTCAAACTGTCCGGAAACTTAAACACCGCATCCCTCAATCCAACCAGCGCAATTGCCATATCACTATTACCACGAATAGTCTTATTAACTCCATTGACTGTCTCATATTTTGAAGAGGCAGCAATCTTATCCGTATTCTTCGCAATCTCAGGATTTAAAGTAATGTTATCTATTGTAATCTCATTACCACCGTCCTTGGCGACAAAAAAAGGAAGTCCCGATGTAGCGGGATCTGACAATGTATAGCCCAGTGCATGCAAACCGTTGAAACCATTAACTTCTACTTTCATAGGAGAAGTTATTTCTGATCCCGCCGGGATCATCTGTCCTGCGATAATCGTCGATCCATCCTTCAAAGTTACATCATTCAGTGCTGACATTGGAGAAGAGGTTACATATCCATTATCCAAGGAAACGGTGATTTTACCGGATACTAGTGTTTTCATCATACCGTTCAATTGATTCCGTATAGTGTCTGCCTCTTGTAAGGACATGATATATCCTTTTAGTTCTCCAGCCGTTGCAGTTTGAGCGTCCCCTGCTGTTAATGGAGTTGTAGCATCAAGCCCATTAACCACATTAACGCCTGCTGCAGTAATGCTGACCATTCCGGTTTCATCCTCAGTTACCGTGACGTTAACGATTTTGGATAATTGATCAATTAACAAATCTCGCTGATCTCGATAATCATTGGCATGATCACCAAAACTCTCGTTGTCTTTTACCATCTTATTTAGCTTAGCAATGTTTTCGACAATATCATTTGCTTGAACAATCTTCTTATCAATATTAGATGCAGTATCTGTTGTTAAATTCGTGAGGGAATCACTGATGTGCTTTAGAGTATCTGCAAGATTCTGTGCTGTGCCTGCGACGGCAACTCGCGCACTAAGTAAGGAAGGATCACGATTCAGTGTTTCCCAAGAGTTCCAGAAATCATCCATTACTGTACTGAGTCCACTAGTTGAAGGTTCATTAATAATGTTCTGAATCGCTACCATAGATGTATTAAGAACTTCAGCTGCACCAAGTTCCTGATTCTCACGTCGAAATTGAAGATCCAAATAGCTGTTTCTAATACGGGTTATACTATCATACTGAACCCCTGTTCCCAGTTGCCCAGCTGCTTCACTTTTTGTGAACCCCAATGCCCATATTGGCCTTGCGGCTGAAATATTCACTCGCTGACGGGTATAACCATCTGTGTTTACATTAGATATATTATGGCCCATGGTTTGTAAGCTTGCTGTAGTCACGAATAGCGCCCTTTTACTTGTCTCAAGGGTATGAAATGTAGATGTCATAGAGGAACAACTCCTTATTTAGATCTAACTATATGTTAAGCTCTGGCATCAAAAATCCCATTTCGTTGAGGTCCACGAGCAGTAGCTGATTGTGTATCGGGGCGTTTATAGACGGCTTCATCCTCGTCCCCGCCAATGAAAAGGTTAAGGGAGTAGTCGACAAAAGAGAGGGAGTGGGAAATTAAGATCTGATTCAATTCGTTTACTTCTTTTAATTTTTCAAGCAAGGTAACAAGTTCTTGTCGGGCAGCTAAAAGTTTATTTTTATCCTCTGGATCAAATACCAGTCTCGATAATTCAGATACAGTTAATTCCAGTCGTGATTTAATGCCTTTCTCCTTCATCAGCTCTTGCCCAACGCTCTCTCGGACGGCTTCTTGCTTCTCAATTTCCTTAAGAATTCTGGATTCTTTAGACATCGTGAGCGTTAACTCACTTACATCGTTCTTAACGATGGCCTGCTTTTTAAGCTCTGCGACCACCAAAAGCTTCTCGTGCAACTCAATTAATGATTGCATCGATTCGAGTAAACGTTGAATAGACATTTCTAATCCCACCTAATTTCCCTGAAACTCTTTGAAATACGGTAACAACTTCTCAGCAAGATCTTTTGCATCAACTTGATAGGTTCCTGCAGAAAACTGTTGCTTCAAATTTTCGATCTTGAGTGCACGCTCAACGTCAGTCTTGCCAGTGTTCTGTGCTTGTAAGAGTTGAATTGCTTCATCAGAAATCGAGACTTCATCCTTACGTGAACTTTTCTTCATTAGTTCCTGCCTTTGCGCATCCGCGCTGCGTTGATACGGATTAATCGCGTTAATTCGTCCGGTCTCGTTAATTTTCATAACTTCCACCTACTTTCTAATATAAAAAAGCCGATAATCTTTACTAAGTTTATCGGCGTAGATTGAATCATTCTTTATAGCTGCAAATGTTATTTCGCAGATTTTATAGGCCACGCAGCTTATCTATGGCGCGATATGCGCCTTCTGTTGTCTTTTTGGTAGTATCCACATCAGCACTTTCCTTGGCAGCATTGGTGAGATCCTTCCTGAGCCGACTACGGCAGCTTTCACACATATGCCCATCACGAATCAGCGTTCCACACACCTCGCAGGGATACATCATATTAGGTGCATTAGCTATAGATATCCGGCCTTCTCGAATAAAGCGGGTTATTTCCTTAATAGAAATCTCCGTAGCATCGGACAGCTCTTGAATGTTGGTTCCTTTGTTCTCCCGCAAATAATCCACGCAGATCTCATATTCATGCTCCAGCTCTTTGATGCAGGGCTGGCACAACCCCATAAGATTCTTAACAAACAACCGGCCGCACCTTGGACAATTGTCTAGATTCATAACAAGCAGCCGCTCCTCTCCGTACATTCTGTACAATGCATAATATTCTTATGCTCCTAGATTACATGATTGCAGAGAATTCGTCTATGGGACGGGAGAAACGCTATTAAGCGCATGAATCTCTTCAAAAAATGAATTGGCTGTTCACAATCATGCATTTCGCTCCCCTTAGGAACGTGCCCAAGTTAAGCTATAGACCTCTACCGCATATCCATAATCTGAAACCATTTGTTTAATAATCGCAGCGCACGCACGAATAGTACTGCCCGTTGTATAAATATCATCAATAATAACAATCTGAAGAGGACGATTTAGAGGTACTTTCCTTTTCAGCCAATTCGCAAATTGTGTTGTTACTGCCGGATTCTCTGAAAAAGCATGCTTCATATCCGCTAGTCGTTCTGCCCGACTCTTAAAGCTCTGTTTTCCTGTATGGTGTGTGCGGATCAGTAGCGGAAGCTGTGGAACCTTCCTACGTCTAGACAGTACATCAGCCAATCTTTCCGCTTGATTAAATCCTCGCTCCATAAGCCGAGAATCACTAACAGGCACTGGCACTAACAAATCAGCAGACCAAGAGCGATGAATTATGGATGGTTTCCGGGATAAAATAGCACTCTGATTCTCTTTTTTCAGAGTTAAATAAGCACTATCTAGCATGAGACCAAGTAAAAGGGCATATCGTTCATTTCCGCGATATTTATACTGACCCAGCCATTCCCGCATAACACTAGTGTAGGCTACTGCACTCCGGTTGCACACAATCGGTGAGGGTTCACTATTGCGGGTACAGTCAGGACAACCCACATGCCGGCCACATTTCAGGCAACGAGGGAAACGTATCCAAGGAATGGATTCTACGCAAATCCTGCAAACTCCAGGAAATTGTGAGGATCCAGGGTTACGTTTTCCGCAGGTTAAGCATGGAGTTACAGAGGGGGACAAGAGGGACTGAAATTTACTTAACCATGAGAACATAGCGTTCATCTCAGCGTCTCCTTGCTAATATATCCTTTACGACGAGCGATAATGTTCATAGTACGGATTTGCGAGATGGCTCCACGCTGAGACCGGGTCCACTGGGGAGAGGCAAATACTACACGCCCAGCAGGATCGTTTTTAGATCGCCCGGCACGCCCCGCCATCTGAACCAATGAAGCTTCGTCAAAAAGATCGCTGTCCGCATCCAAAATAAATACATCGCTGCGTGGCACTGTAACTCCTCGTTCCAGAATCGTAGTAGTTACTAATAGGGAGATAACGCGGCTGCGGAAAGCGGTTACCTTCTCAGCTCGGAAGGGATCTTTGGAGGAAGTACCATCAATAACTACGCCGGGAAAGTTCCGACGAAGCAGAACCAGTAATCCTTCAATATGTGCAATACGAGACACAAAGCAAAAGATTTGTGCCTCTCGCTCGATCGACTTACGAAGCGTATGTATGAGCGGTCTCGGTAAATTCCCACGCTTCAGGCATGTTTGAATGGATGTCATGGTCAGATGCTGCGGCACAGGCAAGGGATGACCATGGAAGCGGACAGGCACTCTGGCATGTGGAAGTCTGCCTGAGCGGACTAACCGCTGCATTTCTTGCGGTGGTGTGGCTGATAAGTAGATAAAAGAACCATCTAGCTTGCAGGCTTGTTCTGCGGCATAAGCCAGCATAGGATCATTATGGTAGGGGTACGCATCCAACTCGTCAATGATTACGAGATCAAAACCTCTATGGAAGCGCAGCAGCTGATGGGTGGTCGCGAGCGTTAAGCGACCACTCCCCCAGCGTTCTGCGCTGCCGCCGTAAAGCACGGCGAGAATCTCCGCCGGGAAAGCCCGGGCGAGCCGCGGCGCGAGCTCGAGTACGACGTCGCGTCGCGGCGTCGCTACGAGCGCCCGCCCACCGGCGGCGAGCACGGCCTCTAGGAGCGGGAAGATCATCTCGGTCTTCCCGGCTCCCGTCACCGCCCAGAGCAGGAACCGCTCTGGGCACGGTTTGGCGGAGCGCTCACGCCGCTCCGCCAGAAAACCCAGCGCAGCGCCAGCGGCACCCGCCTGCGCTGGGCTTAACCCCCACCGGCCTGCGGCCGCGGTGGGGTCAAGGGCGGCCGTGCACCGTACGGCCGGAAGCGCTGCGCTGCGTAGCAGCAGCGCACAAGCCCGGCTGCGCCCGAGTGCGAGGCAGGCCTCGCAATAGGCGCAGCCCATAAGGCCGCACGCGGCGCATGCCGTGCGGCCGGTCGGTGCGCTGCCGCAGCGCAGGCAGCGCACAACGGCGCGGCGGGCGACAGCGCCGCGCCACAACACGTGCGGCAACTTAGCCGCCGCACGCGCCAGAGCGCCAGCACCCGCAGGGAGCTGGCGGGCCCGCGCACCGTGCGCAGCCGGGGCGGGACTGCCCACGGCGGCTGTCAGCTGCAGCCGCCCTTGCAGATGCGCCAGTTGTGCCGCCTGGCGCCAACGGCCTGTCTGCTTTGGCAATCCTTCTGCCAGCAGCGCCTCTATCTCCGGCTGCAGTAAAGAGCGGCCAGCCACCGCATGTACGAATTGTTCTACCTCCGATTCAAGCAAAGCATAATCGAGATCATTTCCTCTGCAATCATTGTTCTTCTTAGCCTGTTCTATCTCCCAACCTGGATCAGCAAACCACCATAGCGAAATCCCATCACTAAGCCACTGTTCCTCCTCCCCCATTCCTCCTGCTTCCCTCTCCTCCTTCAACTCAGGCTCAAGAACACTGCTCACGTATTCTCCCCACTCCTTAGCCCCCCAGTTCCTCATTCCGTCTCTTTGTTTAAAACGATCGCGCAACTTCACCGCCCACCCCAGCGATAGCGCAGGAGATAGTAAGACCAGCTTGTCCACTGTTACTAAGCGCCTATCTTGGCTCTCTGGTCCAGCTCCAGACCACCACCATCTATCTACCGAAAGATCTAAAGAAATCCAAACACTCCAGATACCCTTACATTCCAAAGCATATACAGCAACTCGCATTAAATCCTCCCACCTCTCGCCATTACTAATTAATTCTTCTTATAACTCGCATAACACGGCTCAACCATCCGTAAACGCAAAAAGCACACTCCCCCATTTCTTGGAGAGTGTGCTTCACCCGTTACTCACATATTTAATTAAGATCTGTTGCGCTTTGATTCGCATCCCCTACTTCCTGCCATCCCCATAAAAGGCAACGAAAAAGACTGCCCTGACAACCGCAAGTCTACTACAATCCCTTGATGCTGCAATTCTTCTTCACTCACCTGAAGAGTATACATAGATGTTGCAAGATCGATAGAGCAGCCAGTATCAGCCATCCTGGATACAATTCCAAGTGTTCCATCGCTCGAGCCATCATCCATGAACGTTACTCGAAATCGTTTTCCGGTTAGAAAAGTTTGAAATGTCAGCGCCCGAATGTACCATTCCACAACAGAAGCATGATTGCGGGTAATGAAAATATAATGAATCCATTTCACGGACTGCGGTGTCTGCCGCACCTTCTGCCGATTATGCAGCATATGAATAATCACTGCAGCGGATACATAAACAGCCGCAATCCATATCAACTGGGCTACCATGGAGATGCACCTCCTCTGTATACCAACACTATATGCCGGCTTTAAAAGGTCGGTGACTGCCCAGAGTTCCTATCAAGCATAAACGCCTTCGGCGTCCTTGCAAGGACGGTAAGCGTTTAAGCGAGAAATATAAGACATAAAGTATGGTGTGAAACTTATACTTTCTTATATTTTAAAGAAACAAGCTGTGCTCTCCTTGATTTCATTCCTATATGTAACGTAAATCTGTAGACATTGTTATAAGGTTACCCAACCATATTTGATCGAGTTGATTACAGCTTGTGTACGATCATCAACTTCCATTTTTTGCAAAATGCTACTCACATGGTTTTTGACCGTTTTTTCACTAATAAATAAATACTCACCGATCATTTTGTTACTCTTACCTTCCGCCATTAGCCGCAGTACTTCTGCTTCACGACGTGTTAAAGGATTGTTGTCACCGGCCACAAATTTAACACCGGCTTCCTTCACTACTGTATCTGTAGTTACCCCAGTCTCATTAAGGTAAGTCATACGCCGCAATTGATTGATTAGCTTTCCGGTAACCTTTGGATGGATAAAAGCGTGGCCCTCACAAACCGAACGGATTGCATTAATAAGGGATTCGGCCTCCATATCCTTCAACAAATATCCATTGGCACCTTTACGAAGGGTTTCAAACACATAACTCTCATCATCATGGATCGATAAAATAATAACCTTAACCTCCGGGAACATTCCCCGCAGTTTTTGAGTGGCCTCCACGCCATTCTCAATAGGCATATTAATATCCATTAGTACGATGTCTGGTTTAGTTCCGTTACAGAACTCTAATACTTGGATTCCGTCACCACATTCACCGATGACTTCAATATCCTCCTCCATATTCAAAATACGTTTCAGCCCTTCACGAAAAAGCTGATGATCATCCGCCAAAAGAACTTTAATGGGCGTTTTAGTAGAGTTTAAGTTCTCCATCACATTACTCCTTCCCTTTCTCCACGTTCGTCGGAATGTGGATCACGATTGTTGTCCCCTGATTCTCGGCTGATATGATTTCCATTCTGCCTTCAAGCAGCTCTACACGTTCCCGCATACCTACTAGCCCGAAGCTTTCACGATTGCCCTGCGGATTCTTTAATTTCTGCACATTAAAACCTAATCCATTATCCTTAATCACAATCTTAATTAACTGCGCTTGGTAAGTAATCTCTACCAATACGAAACTCGGGTAGGCATGTTTAGCTGCATTAGACAAAGCTTCCTGGACAAGTCGGTATACCGCTGCCTCCATGGCTGAAGATAGTCGATGTTCCTGCCCTCTGGTTTCCAAGGTTGACCGAATCTTCGTCTTTTCTTCAAAATCATGCACATATTTCCGCAAGGTCGGAATTAAACCCAAATCATCGAGAGCCATCGGTCGTAAATTAAAAATGACCTTACGCATTTCTTCCAGGCTGTAACGAACCTGCCCTTTTAAATCTAATACTTCGTCCTGCACTAGCCCAAATTCCTGCTTTACCAGCATTCTTTCTACAATTTCCGTCCTAAGGACTAGATTCGCCAGCATTTGAGCAGGACCGTCATGAATTTCCCGGGCAATTCTCTTCCGTTCTTCTTCTTGAGCCAGGATTATCTTAAGTCCGATCATCTGTCTGTTCTTCGCAGATTCGACAATTCTCGTCACTTGTCCTAGTTCTCCCGACAAATATTCAAGAACTACGCTCATTTGCGAACCGATCGACTCTGCACGCTCTACAGAGTTTTCGACACTTCGAACTCGCATTTGTAGTTCATCACGCCTGGTTCGAAGATAAACCTCTCTCTCCCTCGTCATCATGAGTTCAAGCTGAAGCTCCGTGGCTTTCTCATAAGAAATACGGATATCCTTCTCAGAATAGCGGACAAAATCCCGGCTGACCTCAGTCAGCCGGATTCTAGAGCGGTGATACTGTAGCTCTAGCTTGTCTACTTTTTTCAATGTCTCATCCGTTTCGTCCATGACCCGCTGCAGTTCTTTGTTGAGTGCTGCAAGTTCATCGCGTGCAACCTGCAATATTTCAAAAATCTGATACTTGCTGCTCTCCATCACGTCGATGGTATTTTTAATGACGCGATCAATCGCATCGGCTTGAAATTCCACGGATGCTTGCCCCTTTTCTATCGAATCATTTTAAAGGTTTTCCTTTATATTAACATATCACGATTCAATAGTTACGGTCTTCGTTTTCTGTTCCCATTTTACAGTAAATCCTAGCTGTTCAGAAACTAGTCTCAACGGTACTAAAGTCCTACCTTGCAAAATGATAGGTGCTACTTCAGCACTCTGACGTTTACCGTTCAGCAGATATTCCTTTTTGTTTACGGTAAGATCCAGTGCTTTGGCTCCGCGTAAAACCATGATCTTCTTATTCACCTGATCCCAAGTAGCACTACCTCCAAAAGCATCGAGTACATACCGAATTGGCACATAAGTACTGCCGTCTTTTACAATTGGAGCTACATCAATAGCTTTCTTTGTTCCATTTACGGTCATTGCTTTCGAGCCAATGCTCATGGAAGCCGTACCTTTCGGTAATCCTGCATCACTGGAAAGTGAAGGCATTGTAAAGGTGATATTATCAACGGCAACTGTCCCCGTCTTCGCCCGTTCGTCTTGACCTTCCTCTACGTTGACTACATAGAGTCTCTTCAGCGTAGCCGGGAATTTAATTCCTGATCCTGACAAGTCAATGTTAATGTTCTTCCAGCCGTTCCAATCGATAATCTTTGCAAGATCTACATATGCTGTAGCCCCACTGTTGTCTACAAATTCAGCACGCAGCCAATTCAAGCTCATATCGCCCATCACATCAACCGACATCGAAGTTGCAAGCGCTGGAACTGTTTTTCCGCTTGTACCATTAAGCTGAGCATAAGCATACATTTTGCCGCTGCCAGCCGTCATATCATAACTGAGTGACAGCACCTTGGAGCCTACTCTTTCGGCCGTTCCATCAACTATTGTTGCAGTACCTTGTACCGCTGGAACATTGGTAGTAAAGTCGATTGGATAGCTTACCTTCTCGAAATCTTCCCATGTTGTAGCCGCTGCTGTCGATAATACAACCACTGCACTAAATCCATCATAACGAGCAATAGCATAACCTGTAGTAACCCCTGCATCTACAGCGTTTACAGTAAGCTTGCCATCTTTCACGGCTCCCTTAAAGCCTACAAACTCCCACTTCAGGGCTGAATCTGGAACATTAATAGTTGCTCCACTCTTCGTAGCTGCCGTAACAGGGACAGACACAGTCGTTCCGGCTGTCAGTGGCGCTGTAGCTGTACCTACACTCATACTGGATAGATCTTCTCCACCCAGAACTGTAACGGTTGTAGAGGCGCTTGCAGCACCGCTTTTAGCCGTTAAGGTAACGGTACCTGGCTTCACTGCCGTTACTTCACCTGCACTTACAGTTGCGCTTCCGCCGCTTGATACCCAAGTAGGATTACCTGCTGCTACATCAATAGGGTTATAGTAAGTGTCATAACCTTTTAAAGAATATGTTGCTTTCTGTCCAACTAGCAGTACGGAACTTCCGCTAATCTTGATTCCTTTCACTTCACCTTGAGGTGCGTTAGTGTAAACACCAAGCGCGTTAACGATGCTACGTTGCTCTGTGCCATACTCCGTATTAAATGTGAGTGTAGTTGAGGTTTCACCGAGGGGCCGGTCTACCATCGTCGTAGAGCCACCTCCATCGAGATTAAGACCTTTCCAGACTCCAATATTCGTCATAAATGATTGCAATTCGGTTAGAGACATCCCTGAACTATTGCCATTTTTCTCAGCAGCTATGATATATACATAACGTCCGTCCTGAGAGTATCCTAAAGCCGTGCGTGCACGATAGCCCCCAATGCTGCTAGTTGAACGTGAGAACGTTGCTGCTTTTCCGTTATTTACTAGAATCGTATGTCCGCCAATCATTGTTTGCAGATTCGCAGGATCCAGCGATTGCTGTGTAGTCTTGGATTTCAGGGAATACACACTTGTTACAGGTTGTCCTACCGTCAAATGGGCAGTAACATACCGTGCGGCTAAGCCATGTGCTCGCAAAATATAAGCTCCCTTCGGAACCGCCATTGGGAGTGCAGCATTTTCTGATATTTGAGTAACTACACCATTCTCAACAAGTACCTCTGTTGGAGTGGTAGAGCTATTTTTAGGACGGTCGAGTGCAGTCCATACATCTGTGTAGATGTACATAGCATTAGCATGACTATAAGTCGAGCTTCCGCCTTCAGGACTATAAGCACCTTTATTGATACCGGAGATCTCAAACTGTGCGCCATCTGGCGCGGTTACCATTCCCTCAAAGCTGTACTCATCAATAATAGGTTTACGATCTTTAGTCACTGCAAAGGCATACATTCCATCCAATTGTGAAGGGGTAGACACCATTACTCCACCTGACACTTGTCCACCGATCGGAGCGCCCTCACCACCTGTATTAAAATAATCGCCATTTACTGCGGCCACGGCCCCTGTTTCCTTAGCCATTCCACCAGTACTTTGCCGCGTAGTCAGGTTTCCACCTTTACCAGTCATGACATCCAAAGAAACATATGGATTGTTGAGGTCTACTCGGATAACATCCGCAAGCCCAGAAGCACTCGCACCAGAACGTGTAGTAGTATATTTATATTTCATCATAATAGCTCCCGAAGTAATCACTTCTTCTCCCAGCTTACTTACTTTAAAAGGAGCTGTGGCTGCAGCTGCGATTGGTGCAGACTCCTGACCAAACAGCAACATACCTTCACTGCCGATTACCGGCATAATCCATAACACACCAGCCAATGAAGCAGCAATCCACTTTTTAGTGGAAGATAATTTTATTCCCCGTACAACTTCGCTACTCTTCTTCTCCATGAAAACTTCATTCATTTCAACGTAACTCTCCCATCTCTTTTGTACTCTTCAAGTCATTATCAAAGTCTGGAAACTGGTTCCTATTTTTCTAGTACTCTTTTAATAGACTGAAAATATGCCAAAAAGTTGCGAAATTGAGAGATTTCAAGCTTTATAGAGTCAAAACTGTCATAATTAAATAAGAAGAAACGCCTTCGGCGTCCTCTCAGGGACGATGATCGTTTCTGCGAAAAATAGAAGGATAATTTATAGCGTAAGCATTTAAATTCTTATATTTCGACAAAAAAAGCCCGGCATATTTGCCGGACTTTACCAATTTCTTCATTGTTTACTAGAGTTGTTTACAAGTATTCTGCCTGTTTCAGCATCCGCTGCAGCATCACGGCAGCTTGAGCACGGGTGGCATTTCCTTGAGGTTGAAATTCACTTACTGTCATGCCCAAAATAATCCCTGATTGCACTGCCTTCGCTACGAACTCAGCGCTTTGATTCTGAATTTTCGATTTATCCTTAAATCGTGCTAGTGTGGAAGCAGAGTTACCGCTTAACGTAATAGGATGATTGGTATATTCCATCGCACGAATCATCATAATCGCCATCTGCTCACGTGTTATATTGTCATTTGGACGGAAGGTACCATCCGTATTCCCTGTAATAATACCAGCCTTTGCCGCTGCGCCAATGTAGTCTCCAGTTTGTGTGGAAGGCTGCACATCCCGGAAACGTTGTGCTGTCTCACGATCTCCTAGCAAACCCAGACCGCGACTAAGCATTACAGCAAACTCAGCACGGGTAATTTTTTTCTCCGGATTAAACGCACTACCATAGCTATTATCGATAATATTCTTAGCGCTAAGCTCAGCTACAATCGCATTGCTCCAATGCTTACTCATATCCGTAAAGGCTCGGGTGGACAAGAAGGTCCCTAACACCTGATTGCCTGCGGTACGAGCACGGATAATCGTATAGTTGCCTACCGTACTGATTTTTGTAGGTAGATAAGCCGCATCGTAATAGGAAAGGTCTAACCTAGCTGCAGAGGTCTGCGCACTATTTAACGAAGAGGTAGTACGTACGGTATATTCTCCTGGTACAGTCAATGCTTTAGCATTCGAATAATTACCGCTAACGATCGCCGTCACCCGGACATCCATAAGACTAGTAATGGTTCGCATACCCATCGTTTGTAGCTTTTGCTCGAAAGGTGTAAATGTACCTGCTGGAACTTTATCTAAGCGAAGCACGAGTGAAATATTTTTACTGTCTGAGATCAGGCTGCTCGCAAGCCCGTTCATATCAATATCATCGAGCCCTACGCTAAATAGATTATCTCCATGACGAATCATAAACTTAGTATTTTTATTACGATTTACCGCGTCAAGCAATGGTTTTAGCGGAACGGTCACAAAAGCTGCTTGCTCAGTGGAAGGAACCTCAAAGGTTAATATATCATTGTTCATCTTATACAGATATTCATAACTGGCAGCTATTCGGTCTGCGTTTAAAGTATATCTTTTTACAGATTGATTATATAAAGAACGGTCATCCACAATTTGTGAGGAATCGCTCTTTAGTAGTGCATACTCTTTTCCAAACTCACTCGTTGCAAGTGTTCCTAGATAAGATGGACGACTTCCAGATCCGGTGGTCACGCCGGTTAGATTCTGAACGGATAGTGCAGAGAATGAGGACAGTATATTACCACTCAAATCCTTAATAGTACCGGTACCAGACATATAGGACAGGTCGACAGTTTGCCCGGTCTTTACAACCGAGGATAACGTTATTTTTAGAATATTGCCTGAGAGATAGTAGGATTGCACTCCCAAGCTACTGCCATCTACTCTAACTCCGAACTGATTGGCGTAGAGGGAACCGGATGCCTGCATATTCTTGGCAAAGGTAACTGTTAGCTCGTCACCTGAAACGGTCGCCGAATTAATCTCCGGTATGGTAGTACCGCTGTTTTCCGAGATCGATACAGGCTGCAGATTAATATATGCCGCACGGTTTCCATTCAGATCGCTTAACCCGACAGAACCTGGCACATAAGATAAGCTCACATTCTGATTAACTTTCAGCGCAGTTTGAAGAGTTAAAGTAACCTGAGTGCCGCTGACCGATACATTAGTCACATAATTAGGTGTGCTGCCCACTAACACAGAGAATTGGCTATTCAGCGGGAGATTTGTTGTAGACAAGCCTTCATTATAATTCAGAATGATTTTAGTGCCGCCTCCGGTTGCACTTTGAAACACTGGCGCAATCGTATCGTTACTGTTACGGATATTAAAATCAGTAAAGTCCGCAATATTTTGTCCATAAGAATTTTGCAAAGGATAAGAACCTGCATAGTAGGACACCCGAACGTTCTGCCCATTCGAAGCTTCACTACTCAATGTTAAATATACTGTATTGCCACTGGAACTTATCGAGTTGACCCCAAGTGAGCTTCCATCTGAAGTCACTGAGAACTGGTTATGAGCGTAATAGGAAACCGGCTTTAGTGTGTCGTTAAAATTTAATACTACGGATCTTCCCGTGATTCTCCCGTCTTTAGGTGTCGGCATGGAGGACTCGATGGAATTCGTGATCTGTTTAGAGCTAAAAGTGCTAGCCGCATTTCCGCTTGGATCCTGAATCGTCCGCAGTCCGCCATTATAGCTGACCTTTACAATCTGCCCAACAGCAACTCCTGTACTCAGCACCACATAGGCGCTGTCTCCCTGAATATAGACACTTTCAATCGCTCGATTCTCGTCATTCACCGTAACTCCAAAGCTTGAGGTCAACAGCGCTATGGATGAATTGAGAGACTCATTATATTTCAGACGAATCGTTCGGTTATTCTCAAGCTGTGCAGATGTGAGCTGTGGAGCTGTTTTGTCCAGAGACAAGGTCTTGAAGCTCCATGAATTTTTACCACTGAGTCCGTCATATAGAACGTTGGCATCACTTGCATCTACAAAAGACCCTTTGGCGATGTCAATGTAATAAGTTGAATCACTATCTAACGCTACGGAAGGTGTGATTATATACTCTTTAGCTGTAGTGGTACTCCGAGTAACGGTAACCGGTACCTGAGATCCTCCACTTTTATAAAGAGCCACACCATTTGCCAATGCACTGTTGTAATTCACATCCCGATTAAACGCGATCGAAAAGGATCTGTTGTTAGCTATAGATTCACTTCGATCAGATGGATTCAAAGCACTTATGCTTAGTCCAGTCAAAGATACTGTTGTAAATGTCCAAGTGTACGGGCCCGAGGCAGGAAATATATTTCCGTCTTGATCATAAAAAGCACCTTGGGGGATCGTAACCGTATATTGCGTACCGTTTAGCAGCGGTGAGGCTGTTGAGGCTGGATTCAATGTTATGGTTCTGCTACTTCCTCCAGTAACGGCTGGGGAGTTCACATTAAGCCATCTTGTTCTAGCATCGTTAGCCGCCCCTGGGGACACCGTAATTACACCTGATGCAGGCATCATAGGACGGTCAAAAGTGAGCTGTAGCGCTCCTGTGGTAGATATACCACCTGCACCGTTAGCCGGTGATGGGGTCATCGGAATTTCAGCTACACCTTTCGTAGAGAAACTCCATACATTCCCGCTAGAAATACCAGAAAACGTTCGATTATCAACATCCTTAAAAGCGTAGGAATCGATAAGAACATAATAATTTCCTCCAGCTGCCAACGCTTTCTCTAACGTTAATTTAACTGTAGTAGAGTTAGCATCAGTTAGAACGTTAACTCTAGTATCATCATCTTTGATTTTGAACTCTTGCACTGTTGTATTATCTGCTGAGGATAGGATTCGGATAGAGCCTCCACCTTTTAACAGCTGCTTATTTAGTGTCAGACTAAGTTCCTTTAAACTCCCGGCATCCACTCTTGCATTACTAGCCGGTGTAAAGTTGCCTGCCGTGATAGCCGTATTACTCTCAGGAGCGGTGGTAAATGCCCATGAAGTAAGTCCTGATTCATTACCCTCATTATCTTTGAATAATCCTTTTGGAATTGTCACCGTGTATGCTTTATTCGGAGTGAATTGTTGGTTTGCCCCTAACTTAAGCTCGTATTCTTTTGAACTACCAATTAAACCATAACTACCAATAGGAATCGTCACAAAAGGTGTACTATCACCCTGACCTGTGATGGTAATTTCTCCAGCCTGTGGGTTTACTTGACGATCGAAGCTTAGTTTAAGAGATGATCCTATATTTACATAGGTTGCTCCGGGTGCTGGCGAGACCGTTATACCAAACTCTGATGCAGCGTACACTGCTGAATTCCCTATTCCGATCGCAGGATAACCCGATCCAAGTACCAGCTCTCCTGCTAGAATAAGTGCCGTCCATATTGAAATTTTTCTTTTCATGCCGTAATAGACTCCTCTCAAACCATACTAACGTCTTTATGTATATTCTTATATTTCGGTTAAAGGGCTTACAAAGTTTAGTAGTCTACTTCTCTAGGTTTAGAATCACTAGCATTACTGCCCATTACACGAAAAATAGCCCGCAGAGCTGACACCAAGTGCCAACTAGCGGGCTAACCTATAATAAGAGCTATAATTAAATTAAAGTTCTGCTTGACCTCTTAGCAATTCTGCTTTGTCTACGCGTTCCCAAGGAAGATCTACATCAGTACGTCCGAAATGGCCGTATGCCGCAGTCTGTCTATAGATCGGTTTACGCAAATCAAGCATGGAGATGATACCCGCAGGGCGAAGATCAAAGTTGTTGCTAATCAGTTGAACCATCTTTTCCTCACTGATTTTACCTGTTCCGTATGTATCTACATTAATCGAGACAGGAGTAGCCACACCGATGGCATAAGCAAGCTGGATCTCACATTTATCAGCTAGACCTGCAGCTACAAGATTCTTCGCTACATAACGAGCAGCATAAGCCGCAGAACGGTCCACTTTCGTTGGATCCTTACCAGAGAATGCGCCGCCGCCATGACGAGCATATCCGCCGTACGTATCAACGATAATCTTACGTCCAGTCAGACCGGCATCCCCTTGAGGACCACCAATAACAAAACGTCCTGTTGGGTTAATAAAGTATTTGGTTTCAGCATCAAGCAGCTCCGCAGGAACAACAGGCAAAATAACATGCTCTTTAATATCAGCCTGAATTTGTTCAAGAGAAATTTCCTCTGCATGCTGTGTAGATACTACAATAGCGTCTACGCGTACAGGCTTCTCATCCTGATACTCAATCGTAACTTGTGTCTTCCCGTCTGGACGCAGATATTCCAAAGTTCCGTTCTTACGAACTTCAGATAAGCGACGAGCAATACGGTGTGATAAAGCGATCGGAAGCGGCATCAGTTCAGGTGTCTCATTCGTAGCAAAACCGAACATTAACCCTTGATCACCCGCACCAATATTTGCCGTTTCTTCAGCCATTTGAGCTGGATCACGGTGCTCCAGAGCAGAGTTTACACCTTGAGCAATATCAGCCGACTGCTCATTAAGCGAGCTCAAAACTGCACAGGTATTATAATCAAAACCATATTTTGCACGTGTGTAGCCAATTTCTTTAATGGTATTGCGTACGATGGCAGGAATATCTACATACTCAGATTTGGTACTGATTTCCCCGATCACCAAAACAAGACCAGTTGCTACTGCTACTTCGCAGGCTACACGTGCATTTGGATCATTAGCTAAAAACGCATCCAATACCGCATCGGAAATCTGGTCACAGATTTTATCCGGATGCCCTTCAGTCACGGACTCGGAAGTAAACAAATGACGTCCTTTAATAGACAAGTATAACAACCTCCCTTATGGTTAGTCTGACGATGTATAAGGAGTTCCTTAATAATCACAGGCCAAATTAATAAAAAACTATAAATGCAAAAAATGAACCTTTCCCATATGGAAAAGGTCTAAGGCTTTCCTCAAAAGTCATATTATCTTATTTGGGAGGTGGTGTCAATTGCTCCGAAACCCCTCCATCACAGTATAAATATTGATTCCACGGTATTAAAAAGCAATATCAGATAGGAGTAATAAGAGTTCCTTCACCCGATATTATTAAAGAAGAGACTGTTCGGCTTGCTTAATGAGTCTCTTCGTGATTTCTCCGCCAACAGAGCCATTATCTCTTGAACTAAGATGTCCAAGATACTGGCTACGGCCAGAACTACTACCTCCGATTGCTCCCAATTCAGAAGCAAACTCCGTGTCTGCTCCGCCTCCATAATGAGCTCCATATAAACCAAATTCAGCTGCAATTTCATATTGCATTTGCTTCAGCATTGCCCGACTTTCCGGTACCACTGTACGATTGTTACGTGCCATGTTACAGCACCTCCTGTGAATTTGTAAGATTACAGGAATATTGTGCGTTCAACATCCACTCTTCAATCGCGCCAATGATTTGTAACTTTGGAAATTCAGTTTGTAGGTATGATTATTCACTTCTAAGGGCATTATGAATATAAATCATTACACCTTATTTTAGGGTATATCCACCGCGAACCATGACAACAAGGCCAAGGGTTTGTCCCTCTTGAACCGTTATACCACGGCCATTACGAGGGAAGGATAATAAATGGTTAGTCGGTGCAGCTACACCATTAAGAAGATCTTTACCGTCAGTTAAATCAGCAACGCCATTTGCATCTTGTGAGAAGATAACTGCTTTACCCGCGCGAACAATAAACTCAGCACCTGCGGAAGCAATTAAGGTTTGACCTGGTTTTACATCGACAATTACGGATTCATTACTGCTAGTAGTTGGACTTGTTGTTGCTGTTGGAGCTGAGCTTGGACTCGGAGTTGCTGTAGCTACTGGAGTTGTAACTGCACCACCTGAGAGTGCTTTCTGAATTTGCTGATCAACGTAGCTTTTGGTAACTACTGGGTCATCTGCTGTTCCAGGTTGTGAACCCACACCTGCACCTTCAGCAGTAACATTTAGGAGTGATCCAGCCCATACGCCACCAGCCAGCAATACAGCAGCTGTTGTTACTTTCCATACCGATTTCAATGAAGTTCCTCCTCCTGAGTGGGGATAAAAGCCTATAAAAAAAGAATAGCCTCCGAAGAGGCTATTCTGTGCTTCGGTAATCGGAGATTACTTAGCGGAGATTTCTGTTTCACCTTTGATAACGTTGTTGTCAGTATCAGTAAGTTTAGCGTCTTTTACGACTTTAATTACGATTCTGTTAACATCATTACTGTTAAGATCAAGTACTTCACCTGTAGTTACTTTGTTGTCGATGGCATGTTTCTTAAACTTAACAGACCATTTGCCTTTGTCAGAACCATACTCAATCTTAGTGATTGAATAGATATCATTTTGATCAACAGCAGTTGTATCGGAGTTGATGAAGAATTTCAGATCTCTCTTCATATCAACATCAGTAGTCTTATCGTTCAGATCCTTAGTGAATCCGAGGATCAGTTCAGTAGAACTACCGCTGGATACTACAGCAGAAGTGAAGACTGGAGCAATTCTGCTAGTCAACTTACCTGTTTTCTTAGAAGCGGAACCATCGATTGGGTTGCCCGCTACATCAGTAACACCATTAACTACGAATTCATAGTTATCAGTCTTCTCAACACTGGAGCTTGGAATGTGTACATATGCACGAGCATAAGTTGGATTAGTTGCACTTTCGATTCTTACACCAGCAGCATTTAACGTATCGATTGTTACGAAAGATCCTGCAGGTAGACCTTTGTTACCTAATGTGTAACTATTGATATCTTGCATAGAAGCACTATTCAAGCCACCTGCATCATACAGATTGACTTCGATTGTGATATCGCTATAAGTTGATGTTCCTACAGTCAGTTGGCTATCTTTGAACACGATGCCACTATTATCAGCATTGAAGCTGTACAATGCTGGTACAGTAGTATCATTCGAAGCACTACCGATAGAAACAGTCAATACAGTTGCAGTGGACTCATTACCCGAGAAGGACTTATCTTTGAATAGTCCTTGTGGCAAACGTACAGAGTACGATCCAGCAGGAACATTCACGCCAGTCAATGTAAATGTTTTGCCGCTTCCCACTACGCTACTAGCGCTGTGTGTCAATTTAGTGGAATTACCATTTTTATCGTTGATCAGGTATACATCACCTTTACCAAGATAAACGACATCTTCGGAGAATTTAAGAACAAGACCTTTATTAGTTGCAGTAGTTGTGTAAGTAGCAGTAGTTACTGTAGGAGCTACTGTATCCTTAGTAAAGGTGATATCTTTTTTAGTTTCAGTACCTAGGATGTTACCCAGAGTATCCTTAACTGTTGCTCCGAAAAGAACTGATCCAGTAAATGTACCAGAGCTAGGGAAGCTGCTCAAAGGAGTTTCCAAAGTGAACTTCTTACCATTGTCAGAAGTAACTACACGGAAAGTACCTTGGCTTTCACCTACAGCGTTAAGCAAACGAACATTACCTACTAGGGAAGCACGCTCAACGTTTTTATCGAATTCAACTTCGACAAATTTGTCGCTGATAGCTGTTACGCTCTTGATTACTGGAGCAGCTACATCAGACACTACAGTAACTGTAGTTTTGATTGGGTTAGGGTTAGCTACATTACCAGCATAGTCAGTAACGTTTGTAAGCGATACGTCATAAGTCTTACCACTTTCCAAAGTATCTGCAGTCAATTTGAACTCAGTGTAAGTGTCATTTTGAACAGATACAGAAGCACTCTTACCATTTACGGTAGCAATAATACCAGTTGTTTTAACCGGCTCGCTGAATTTAACATAAACATCTTTAGTCGTTGCTTTAGCTGTAGAACTAACAGATGCAACAGTCGGTGCAACAGTATCAGCTACAGTCAACAACGAAGTGAAAGCAGGAATCTTTTCACCAGCAGTAGTAGTCACAGCATCACTTACAACAACTGTGTAGTTACCTTTAAGAGCTTTAACGCCTGGCAAAGTGATTACAGCTTCAGTGTTATCTGCGTTGAAAGAAACATTTGCATTAGCAGCTTCATCATCTTTGTTGCCAACCTTAGTTACTTTTACAACACCATCGATAACTTTGCTGGATTCAGCCAAAGTACCAGTATCGATTGAACGGTTGAATTTAACAACCACTTGCTTAGCATTTGGAGCTTCTACAGAAACAACCTTAGGAGCTGCCAATGTTACTTTTGTAGTGTAATCGTGGTTGTTGTGTTTGAAGTTAATTGTAGTTTCAACGCCTGCTACAAGAGCAGTAGTCAATTCAACAGTTGTAGTAGTTTTATCAGAGAAAGTAACAACTACTTTAGTTGGGCTTACTGCGTCTGCAGAAGCTACAGTAGGAGCTACAGTCAATTGATCAACTGCATAAGCTGTTTCAACTACCAAAGAACGGCTAGCGTTAGCTTTGAAGTTAGTGTCTTTAGCAATCAGACCAGCATTGATTACCGCTTGAGCATAACCTTTAGCCCATGCAGATGCAGTGTTGTCAGTTGTAGCTGGTGTTTCAAGTTTCAAAGCGCGGAACAATACAGCCGCTACTTCTTCAACTGTTACTTTACCATTGTAGTCAAAGATACCTTTAACAGTATCTTTACCTTGCATCAAGTTAGCTGCAGTAACAGCTTCGATGTAAGGAACTGCCCAGTTCTTAGCGTTGTAACCTTTGTCTTTGTAAGACAATTTGTTAGTTACTTCAGTAAGATCGAACAATTTAGTAACGATCTTCGCGAATTCAGCGCGAGTAAGATCTTTTTCAAGGTGAGCTTTACCATCTGGGTACCCATTGAGAATACCTTTCGCTGCCAAAGCATCAAATTTTTGTTGCGGAGTTGTTGCTGCGTCACCAAACGCTACAGAGGCAAACATCGAGAATGCCATTGCTGTAGATAATGCTACGGATAAAATTTTCTTCATAACCTTTTTTTCTCCTCCTTGGACGTTCATAAACTGAGATTTTTCTTTAGTTGAGTAGCTCGTGTCACTCATTAGCCGATGCACCCCCTTTCCAGAGTTGAGCAAATTAAGTATAAATAATGTCTGTGACGGGTATCACAGAAACTGGTAAACAATGATCAGGACATGACAATACTAGATTCCTAATTATACCTAAGTATTATACAATGTGCCTCAAGTCACGTAAAGCTAATTTTTCCATTTTGTTAAATTTGCTTTACCACCGGTTAATTTCAACTGCCTGTGTAAATGACTCTACACCTTAAACGCAGAAGATTTGGAAAAGTTGCGGTTTTTCAAAAAATAATTTATTCTTTTATTTTTTTCCGGTACAATCCCAATAGAAGATACATATGTATATTCTACTAACTATTGTTAATCATGGGTCGCTACGGAAAACAGTATACCATAGTCGCTTTCTAATCGTCATTATGCAATATTTACTAAGCATCATTAACACTACTTCATGATAATCAAACATTATTACAACAACAAAAAAGCGCCGTTACCGGCGCTTGCTTCTATTACAGAAGGTCTAACGAATCTTCATTGATAACTGGATCAATTCCTGACGCTTCTCAGGACTGGAGTTTACATTGTCATACATTGCATCAATAGCCGCACGGTTCTCGCGGTAGCTCTTCTCATGCTTAATTGTAGTATGAGACCATTCGATCAGAGCGTTCTCAGCAACAACAAGTTCGTTGTATGAATCATGGAATCCTGTAGCCTGCACAAGCTCCTCCATGACCTCCTGTGTAATCTCCTGTAATGCCCGCTTAGCCGCAATTTCCTTTTCCAACACTTTTGCTCTATTCTCAAACATATTCTTGGCTTTCATGTAATCCAACTGTGCTTTTGCTAAAATCGGTTTCATGGATGGCTTTCACCTTTCAGAAAATAATGTTTATACGTTATTGTATCGTAAATCAGAGCAGATTACAAAATTTATGTCCTTGGTAATTGCTCTCATTACATTAAAACACCGGTCTGCGAGTATTTTTTCGCAGACCGGTGAACAATCTTTTTGCCTTAGTTAAAGTTCTTAGGGAAGATGCTTGTACTCTTTTGCAAGAGTGCAACTGTAATCTTTCCAGCCTCTGCTCTAGTCAATTTACCCTTTGGATTAAAGTTATATACAGGTTTCTTCTGTCCCGTAACCGTCACAGCGCTTCCTTCCATAATCTTAGCTTTGGATACGGCCTCAATTGCAGGACGAGAATAGAAATCCATATTACTTGTATCAACGAATGATTTACTTAAGCTTGCTAGCAGTTTGTTATCATTCAAAGACATCTTCAGCTTCAGTGCCCTAGCAATCATTACCGCCGCTTGTTCACGTGTTAAGGCTTGGTCAGGACCAAAGAAGCCATCACTGAGTCCTGTAACAATACCCGCCCTAGCAGCAGTCTCAATATGTTTGAAATCCCAGGTAGCCGAAACCGCTTCTGGCACAATATCAAAGAATGTTTGCTTACTGGCATCATAGTTCAAAGGAATACTTAATGATTTTACCAACAATGTAGCAAACTCGCCACGAGTCGTTATATCATCTGCGCCAAATGCATCTGCGCGAAGGTTAGTCATGAACCCTTTAGAGTACAACCCATTCAAAACATTTCTGCCCCATGGGTGATTCGTAATATCAACAAAGCCACGACGTAGCTTCATAACAGTGTAATAACCAAACTCATCAAACGGAACACTGATAGTGTGTTTCTTCGTATCTACTACACCACCTACATTTTCCCATTTCCCTGAATCGGTATAGCGGAATACTGTAATTGTAGACCCAACTTCATCCACAATGCTGGAGTTAAAGGTAAGCGTCAATTCACCACGTTTGGAAGGTACAATTTTTCGAGTTTGACTATACTGTGTAAAATACCCTGTCTTACCGCTAGCATCCACAAAATGTGGAGTAACTCCGTTGGTTTGAATATTAGCACCGTCTTCTCCTAGGCCACCACTGAGCCAGTAAATGTCGGATACTCTTGAAAAGTTATTCGTGGAGACAGATGACGTGAACCGCAACGCGAGATCCTGCGGGATCACAAGTTGGCCTCCGCCACCTTCTGTTCTGTCATCGCTACCAGTGACGTTAATAATATTCCCGTAATCATTCTTACGTTCTACGACGCCATCCGCTGGATCCGCAATACCAAACAAAAGCTTTGTATTAGGATAATATTTCGCAGCACCAGAGCTTGAATATCCCTTCATAATTGTACCCTTAGGAAAATTCAATTCCAGAGCTTTATTGAAAACACTGTACTTCGTAGCTACCTTCTCTGCCATATACTGCGTGTCGATTTGTATTGCACTTGCATAATACACATCAATAGTATCGCTTATTGTAGAGTTAGCGCGAACAACCTGTATCTTAATTTGATTGGATTTATCTGCCTTCAAACCTACATAATCATAGGTAAAACGATCTTGATTTGGAAAGTCAGTACGTTTTTTGGCTTCCTCTTTACCAATTATTACTTTAGTTGCGCCCTCGGCCTCAATATCAAAACGAACAAAGTTTTTGTTAACGACGATTTGTTTACCAACCGTTGGTACAGGTGAGAGAAGACGATATGGGGCTACTTCTCGTACTACCTCAAGGCGCTGTGTAGTTCTTGCCCCTGTCTTGTTAATAAGCTCAAGGGTATAAACTTGACTGCCTGGAGCATCAAATTTAATATCACGTAACCGTAAGATAAAATTCTTAGCGCTTCCGATGTACT
This sequence comes from Paenibacillus sp. FSL K6-0276, assembly GCF_037977235.1. NCBI lineage: Bacteria > Bacillati > Bacillota > Bacilli > Caryophanales > Paenibacillaceae > Paenibacillus > Paenibacillus sp. FSL K6-0276. The sequence goes on from NZ_CP150276.1 coordinate 5,704,934, forward strand.
CATAGTACAGACCATTTGCAGACACATCATCTGGATAACGTTTTGGTCCAATAGGTCCCTCATCATTGCCGCCTGTCAGGAGCTTATCTTGTCCTGTTGAAGTAAATACCAGAGTTGAACCTTGATATAGATTTAACGTCGATGCTCCGCTTCCTTGTAGTACCAAATCAAATTTATCTTTGCTGGTTGTATATTTTTCGTCCTTATAAACAATTTCAGATGGCAATGCAAGAATTGCATTACGCTCGACTTCATTAGTAAGAGTTGTTGTTGTAAAAGGTAGACGATTATCTCCCAAAGTAGGATGGAATTGCTTCAACCCTGATATATTGGTATCAATGATGTAGAGTTTCAGTTCTTTCTTAATAATACGCTGATTCCCAGCATTATCTCTTGAGACTCCAGTAAATACGATTTTATTCTCACCGTATACCAAGGGTCCTTTTTGACTAATTGGCAAAGTAAAATTAAAATCTGTTTTGGTTGTTGTTGAGTTCTTAATTACTTTGAGGTCAAAGTCATTACCGTCCGGCAATGATTTACTATCAGTACCATTAATTTGCACTTGTGCATTCTCGATATTCTCAAATCCGATATATTCACCAGAAACATTTAGAGTTCTATCAATACTAGAATCGAATTCATAGGTCTGTCCATCCTGTAGATTACTTACATAAATATAATTTTTCGATACATATGAAATATCAGCATTATAGAAGGATTCTGATCCTTTATAGCGGAACTGCACTTTCTGTTGACCGTTCGAGAAGCCCGTTATTTTATAAACATATTCGTTTGTACCTGTAGTCGCACCAGGAACATGAGATATAGCTAACGGTTTATTACTCAGAGGTAAATAGTTGGCCGTTAAATCATCTGGTGTTGCTGTTTTATTTGTTTTTGCCATAATGTAGAAGCTATCACTCTCCAATTGCTGACCATTTAAGGGCAGTTTAGAGATTTTTGTAAGATCTCCTGAGCCCGTATATCCAGGGAGATAGTACATTTCTGTTATGACAGTCTCATCTTTTAAGAATTTATAAGAATAGATATGAGAGCTACTGTGGGTACCATAATCAACGGAAAGCTTAAAGTCATTTACACCTGGGAGAATGTTTAGATTAGCATTAGTCGTAAATTTAACTAATTTGTACGTCGGAGTAACGCCATCAGGACCAGGAATAGTTAACTCCTCTTTCACTTCATCTATCGTAACAACTTTCTCAGTACTAGTAGTACCTTTATTAAGAGTTAGTACAGCACTTGTTTTGAATGGAGCTACGTTGTAAGGCACCAATATTTGTCCTGTAAAACCTGCAACACTAGGATTAAGATCAGCAGTTAATGTAGGTACTTTATCATTTAGAATATTATAATCGACTGAATTATGATTGATGTTCAAAGAGGCAAACGGTTGATCCTTATCAAAGAAATAAACCGATCTGTCTATGGTTATAGAATCGGATGCATTTTGGATTACAATCTTCAATGTGCTTAAACCGGGATTTAAGTTCAAAGCAGGTGTAAAGAATGTTCCATCTTCCAATAAAGAGGTCTGTAATGCAGTTCCCCCATTCACGGAGACACTGACTTTAGTTGCATTCGTCACTTTACCTTGAAGAGTAATTGTAGATACCGGTACAACTACCTGTGTTCCTTCATTTAAATTCAGCGCAGAAGGTCCACCCAATACTTTTAACTCTGTTACATAAGGAACTTTATCGTAAAGAACATAAAATGATTCTGAACGTTGGAGATTACCTTGCATACCAGAAAATGTAACTTTATTAAAACCTGTATACAAAACAAGGCCAGATGCTACAAAACGATTATCTGGACTATTGTTATCTGTCGTAACTGTACCAGTTGTCAAGCGGGTGGAATCCGTTACCCATTTTTTTGTTGAACTATCCTGAGTAAGTTGCTCAACAGTAACCTTCATTGTAGAAGAAGTTACTTGCGAGTAAGTTCCTGTAATTGAAAAGGTAGGACTACTTACTTTATATACACTAGAACGATTAATCAGCCCTGCAGGATCTTGAGCAGGAGGAGTAGCTGGTACAGCATCCTGTTTCAATAGTACTGTATTACGTAATGTGAGATCATCCGGACTGAAGAAAGTCGTGGAGCTCGTGGTAGCCGCTGCCGCTATCGGCGTGTATTTACCCGGGAACATAGAAACAATCAAAGCCGCTAGCATCAGCCAAACGAACGGTCTCTTAAAGCGTTGCATGTGTTATATCTCTCCTTTGAGTATAAGTTCTCGTAAACCTTCACTTTGTTCTTTATCGGTCATAGGAAGCGATATTTTTAGGGAAAACAACAAAAAACTCATCCGAAATCGGATGAGTTTTGTTAGTTATAGAAAATTTTAGAATAATTGCTTAGTCGCTTAAGACTTAGAGCCTCTTTCCGGATCAGCCTTCATACGCATTCTTAAAAAGAAATCAATCACTGGGCGTTTAGTCTTGCCGATCAAGCCTGTAACTTCAGCACCGATTTGCAAGAAGAACAACATAATGCAAATGACTACGAATGTAACCCAGTTCGCTTCATAAAGAGCTGCTGATGATTGAATGACAGCAAGAATACCGAAAAACGCAGCAATACCATAAATAATGAGTACAGTCTGGCGGTGGCTAAAACCAAGCTCGCGTAGACAGTGATGCAAGTGGCCTTTGTCTGGTGCGAATATTGGTTTCTTCTGCAGCTTACGCCGAACGATCGCAAAGAACGTGTCCGACAAAGGTACACCGATAATGAGCAAAGGTGTAATAAACGAAATCACAGCAATCTGTTTAAATCCTAGCAAGGCAAGTAATGCCAAGCAAAATCCTAAGAATAGCGAGCCCGTATCTCCCATGAAAATCTTAGCGGGATGGAAGTTAAAGAACAGGAATCCGATGATGCTACCCAGAAGCAACAGACATAGCATTGCAACCATGGTGTTTCCCATCACGAAAGCCATTGCCGCAATCGTAGCAATTGCAATACCTGATACACCAGCCGCAAGCCCGTCCAACCCATCGATCAGATTAACGGCATTGGTAACACCGACAATCCAGAAAATCGTAAGCGGGATAGCAATCCAACTTTCCAGTGAGGAATACGTATTATTAAATGGAATATTCACAAAATCTACAGTAATACCAAAACCGAAAACAACGATACATGCTGCGATAATTTGGCCCAGTAGCTTCACCTTTGCTGATAATTCGAATCGGTCATCGAGTGCCCCGATAAGTACAATCAGTCCGCCACCACACAGCAGCGCTTTGATGAAGTTGACCTCCCGCGGAGTGAACTCGTATGGAATAATCGGCAATACGGCAAACAGGCCTAACACAAACGCTAGAAAAATAGCTAATCCGCCAAGGCGGGGCATAATTTTCGTGTGCACTTTACGAGCATTCGGCACATCTGTTGCACCAATCTTGATGGCGAATTTCTTCACCAAAGGTGTGAGGCCAAGAGCGAGTCCCATGCATACGATGAATCCAGCGATGTATATGATTAACATTTGATCAGTCGACCCCCATTTCTCTACCGCATTGAATTATACGCTGTTACAAAAACAAATTCCAATCCTTTATTTAGGCTATTTATCTGATTTTCCAGGTGAATACCGGCATTTAGCTATACTTTTGTTACTTTATCTTTCTCACGCACCACTTTTAATGCGAATTTCGGCAGCGCAAGCATTCGTTTGTAACGTGTGGGTTCTTTTAAAAGACGGTACAACCATTCAACCCTCATTTTTTGGAAAGCTTTTGGAGCTCTTTTGCTCTTTCCAGAAATCACGTCAAAGCTGCCGCCGACCCCCATCATGATCGGAACACCCAGCTTGGATTTGTATTTAGCAATCCAGGGTTCCTGACTATCTGCCCCTCTGGCAACAAATAATAGGTCAGGGCTCGCCTTAACAATTCCAGCAATAATTTTTTCATCCGCTTCCGGTCCAAAATAACCGTCGTGATATCCTGCAATGATAACACCCGGATATTGCAGTTGTAACCTTTCAGCGGTTTCCCGAATCACTTCAGGCGTAGAACCAAGGAGATATACCTTCCAACTATATCTTTCACCCTGTCGCATCAATTCATGTAAGAGGTCATAACCTGCTACCCGTTCTGATACCGGCTCATTACAATAATTAGCAGCCCATACAACGCCCGTCCCATCGGGAACAACCAACTCAGCTGATTTCATAATATCCATATAAGCTGGATCTTCCAGTGCAGCCATGACCATAATCGGATTAGCTGTAATCACTTGATGCGGGATACGGGTATGAACAGCCTCTGTCAAATAGGCAACAGTTGCAGCCATATCGACTTTGGAAACTCTAATCCCAAAAATAGGAACTGTAGGTACCGCGCTTTCTGCTTTCACTTTATATCATCCTTTATGGTGAAAATATTCTACAATTTGCCGAGCTGGTGCCCCTGCCTCTTGAATCAACGTAGAAATTACAATCTCACGTTCTGTTCTCCAATCCTCAGCTGTCCCCAAAAGATGGACAATCTCGGCAGCAACTTGTTCAGCATCAAGTGTGTTTGTTGCTCCAACAGGATGGCACTGAATTCTGTCCAGAAAATGATCAATCTTCGGATCATAAGAAATACCTATTAGTGGCACACGTCTTCCAGCGGCGTAAATCAAACTATGAAGACGCATTCCGATCAGTACATCGCATTGTCCCACTTCCCGCAGCATATGCTGCGGGTGAATAGCATCCTCACAAATACTGACCTGCCCACCATACTCGGTTATACTCCCCTTCAGCTTCTCCATCACATAACGTGAATCCTCATTATCCGAAGGGGCGTGAAAAGGGAGGAATCGCAAATGCAACGGAACCTCACGATTGGCCTTGATCAAGCCTTGAGCAAGAACATCCAGCTCCTTGCGATCTTGCTCCCAATAACGTACGGATATCCCGATCACCGGAAGCGAATCTGCTGATTCTGAAGATTGTGCAGCATCATCCGCGTCCTCTGGTAGTGACAAGCCCATTACAGGGTCAGGAACAACCTCTACGTTTTTCTTTTCCAGCCCCATGGATTGCAGAAGTTCACGAGATTGTTCATCCCGCACAGATATATAGGTACATTTACGAAACACGGATTTGATTAAAGGGTGGAAAAGCTTCCGGTTCACCGGTCCGATTCCTTGAGCATAAATAAAGGTCGGTCTGCCCATCCACTGCGCAAGCTTGATTATGCCCAGATAGTACGGGATACTCTTGCTCCCCGTTACATCTTGCAGCAAGCTACCCCCGCCACTGATCAGACCAGAACTCTCATAAATAGCTTGGCGAACTTCACCAAGCTTCATCCGATGCACGGATTTCACTCCGTATGTTGCACTGGTCCATTCAGGGTCGATGGACAATACTATAGGCTCAATCGATATGCCTAAAGCTTGAGACTGTTTCTGCAGTGCAATTAGAATGGACTGCAACACCGCCTCATCTCCACTGTTACGGAAACCATAGTAACCGGAGATAACTATTTTTTTAGGAGTGGCGACCATCGTTTCCAACACCCTTCTGCAATCTGCCATACGATTACGGCAATTACACCAATGATCAGTCCGAGTCCAAGTCCGAGCAATCCCCGAACCAGCGAGATCAGAACAGGTGAATGAATATGTGCAAAGGTATCCACCATGGAGAGCTGACCAATAACGGCAATAATCATGATAAACGCTGCACTCCGGTACCTAAAGGCCAGGAATGCGCCAAGAATTAATAGTGGATGGGCCAGCAAGAACTCTTTATTACGTGGCCGAACGCCGACTGCATTCTCGAGGAATGTTCGGAAGGCCATTTCAAGTGAACTAACATTGCCGCCATTTCCAGTTCGGCTCAAATAATACATACCCACGACCCCAAGAACCGCAGCGGCAATAACCCATGCTAGTGTGATAGGTGTCCGCAACAGTTTGCCTGTCTTGTTAAAGACAAACTCCCCACGGTACAAAAGTACATAAAGTGCCACAAGGCCGATAGGCGCCATATGAAGCAGACTAACACCACGGAACTGGTTCAGCACTAGACTATAAGTAATGTTGTTGAGCAGTGCGATCACGAATGGTACAGCGCTCAAAGAAATTAATGAAGTCTTCAGATAAAGCACCAGACTATGCGTAAACCGACGTTGCGGGCTCATAGCCTTATAGGTAAGGGCATTACTCCGTAAAGGAGGCCCCATTTCATTGACCTTACGAATGGCAAGCACAACGGCAAGGGTCGGTGCACTTATCGCGGCCGCTAGCGCGAGTGCTTGCTCAAACATCTCAGGTTTCAAGACTAACAGTCCTGCACTACCCAATAATCCTAGCACCCATGCAGGAATCGTAAGCCATGGAATAAAGTAAGAAATCAGCAGAGCCACTAAAGAGACTGCTCCAACTACCGCAACCAGCTTGAAGTAACGCTGATACGGCGAATCTACAACCTCAAATGCCGTAGCTTGTCCTAGAGTAAACCCATTTTCTTTGATCTGCTCAACGGCGCCTCCAGGATCACTTAGACTGGTAATAAGGTTATCTAGCGTATCTGTAACCTGAGCCTTAGCTGTATTCCGTGAAGGAATAGTATTTAGATAAATCATACGGATGTTACGATCCTTCGTCGCCAGAGCAAAACGATCCGAGATCACTTTTGGATCTAAGGCTGAATCTCCTTCGCTAAGGGAATATAGCCGTGTCACATTATAGTTCAGCAAATAAGCAAGCTTGTTGAAGCCCTTCTGCTGTTTTTTAATATTCTCAATCGCTGCAATCCCGATTCCACGTTCCTTAAGGAGATTAGCAAAGTCAGTGATACTGCCAGTATCAGCATCATCATTAAACCCTTTAACGGACTCTCCTTCAAACAGGATCCGTTTGACACCCAGTTCCTCATAACGATCTAACAACTTCTTAACTGTCGCTTCATTATAAGTCAGAGAATCAACAAGACGCGGTACAATTGAGAATCCTTTATCATGTAGCATCTCCAGTGTAAATGGATCTGGCTGAAGAGGCTTCAGTGTAGCGTCTTCTATTGGAGTCTCAATAATAAGACCTTGTTGTCCGCGGAAACTCCATTCCTTTGAAGTAATCCCAAGATTACTGAATGCCTCTTTAATAACTGGTGCTAGGGCCTCGTAGTAATCAGGATTAGTAAAGAGAACATAAGTATAGTTCTCATTCTCCGGAATGATTGTATCCGTAAGATTAGCTATATCAGCCGCACCCCACATCATTAGACGACGTGCTTTACGGTAATCTTCAAGTGTGCTCTCATAGATCGCCATACTCTGTACACCAGCATCCTTTAGACGATCGAGCTGTTCTGAAATATAATCCTGCGGATTCGCACGATAGCTGGCGACTTCTACCAGATCACGATAATCAAATACAAATTCCACTGTCTTGGAAGACTTCTCCGTCTGCAGACGGTCATAGACAACAGGTAAGGCAGCTAAAACGCCAACCACAACTATGATCCACAGCCACTTTCGGGAAGAAATATTCCAACGTTGCCATTTTTGCTGCACCAAAAGTACCTCCTCTTTCACTTCAAAACTCTTTTTACAAAAGTAGAAACGGATCGTCATCCTTTTAGAGACGGTACCCGTTTCTACGTTAAAAATATAATTTCACAATATAGAGTGCGATCTATATTCTTATTTTATTGTTCCCCGTCAACGCGGGCCATAACCTGTTTGGATAGTGTAGCTACCTTGTCTTTGGCATTCTGCAAGGATTCACCCACAACCGCAAAATAAACTTTAATCTTTGGTTCTGTACCGGAAGGACGCAGGCAGAACCAAGATCCGTCAGCCAACAAATATTTCAATACATTTTCCTTCGGCAGACCGTTCAACCCTAGTGAATAATCCAGAACCTCTGTAACGGCAGATCCCGCAATTTCTTGCGGTGCATTAGTACGCCAATCATTCATGATACCTTGAATTTGCGCAACGCCATCCTTGCCCTTCAGCGTACGGGACTCCAGGCTTTCCAAGAAGTATCCAAATTGCTCGTACAACTCCTGAAGAACATCATATAAAGTTTTACCTTGAGCTTTGTAATAGGCACCTGCTTCAGCGATCAGCATAGCAGCAAGAACGGCATCCTTATCACGAGCATAGTTGCCTGCAAGATAACCATAGCTTTCTTCATAACCGAAAAGATATGTGTAATCTCCGGATTGTTCAAATTGAGTCATTTTTTCCCCAATATATTTGAAGCCTGTTAGCGTATTAAATACAGTTGCACCATAATGAGAGGCTACAGCTGCCCCCATCTCGCTCGTCACGATAGTCTTTACAACTGCACCATTGCTAGGCAACTTCCCTTGTTCCTGTAAACGGCTCAAATAGTAATGAATCATCAGAGCTCCGGATTGATTGCCGGATAGAACAACAAACTTTCCTTCATTGTCGCGAACTACAGCACCCATACGGTCTGCATCGGGATCCGTACCAATCAACAAGTCAGCACTCAGCTCTTCGCCCAGCTTAATAGCCAGTGTAAAAGCTTCACGTTCTTCTGGGTTCGGCGATTTTACAGTGGAGAATTCGGAATCCGGTTGCTCTTGCTCAGGTACAACATGCACCTGTGTAAAACCAATTCTCTCAAGCACACGACGAACTGGCAGGTTACCAGTACCATGTAGCGGGGTGTATACGATTTTGAAGTCCTTTCCAAGCGTAGAAGCAATCTCTTCACTTGCAAGGCTAACCGCAGCGACGGTATCGGTAAACGCTTCGTCATCTTTCTCCCCAAGCCAGTGCAGCAGTCCTTGAGCTTCAGCTTCTTCTTGAGAAATCCGTTTTACACCATCAAAAGTGTCAACCTCTAGTATGTAGGAAATGACCTTTTCGGCTTCGTGAGGTACAAGCTGTCCACCTTCAGAATTATAAACTTTATAACCGTTATATTCGGGCGGATTATGACTTGCAGTAATAACAATACCGCCAGTCGCTTTCAAATGACGTACGCTGAACGACAGTTGCGGTGTTGAACGCAGAGAAGTGAATAAATGAGCCTCAATGCCATTAGCAGCTAATACAAGAGCAGCCTCAAGTGTGAATTCAGGCGAGAAACGGCGGGAGTCATGAGCGATAACAACAGAAGGTCTGCCCTCTCCAGTATGCTTCTCCAGAATAAAATTAGCGAAGCCTTGTGTAGCTCTACCTACAGTATAACGATTGATACGATTACTACCTGCACCAATTACACCGCGTAGACCACCTGTACCGAATTCTAGATCTCTATAAAATCGTTCCTCGAGCTCCTGTGGCTCGTTCTCCAGAGCGCGCAGCTCCACCTTCGTAGACTCATCAACAGAGGCGTTCTCCAACCAACGAGATAAGGTTTCTGCCGCTTGTGGGCTTAATTGAGTCATTTAGAATCTCTCCTTCTCCATATATAATATATAATTTACATAAGAAGAAACGACGTCGTCGTCTTAATAAAGGCGATAACCGTTTCTCGAAAAATATAAGGATAAAGTATTGTGTGAAACTTATACTTTCTTATATTTAATTAGTATTAGCTCAGAGCAAACATAATTTCCCCAGAGGCTACAACTTTCCCCTCAACTGATGCAGTAGCTTGCCCTTTTCCGATACTGCCCTTTAGGCGAGTAATCTCCACTTCAAGAGTGAGCGTATCTCCCGGTACAACTTGACCACGGAAACGGAATCCGTCCAGCCCAGCTAAAAAGCCAATTCTGCCGCGATTCGCCTCTACCCCCAGAATAGCAACCGCACCTACTTGCGCAAGAGCTTCTGTAATCAGTACACCCGGCATTACCGGATAACCTGGAAAATGGCCCGCGAAGAAAGGTTCATTGATCGTTACATTTTTGATGCCAACAGCTCGTTTACCCATTTCAATCTCGGTGATTTTGTCCACCAGCAGAAATGGAGGCCGATGGGGGATGATTTCTTGAATTTGGTTGATATCCAACATTATGACAAAACTCCTTTCGGATGTTACTTCATTTATTCTTCGCCGAACTGCATAAATTTAGGCAGCTTCGGTAAAAACTATATTTATCCTTCACCACCTGCAGACGTGGAGGTTGAGATAAGGGGCTTTCTCCACCGGATGCGGCAGCATGGCGGAGAGGGCCCTTTTTGCTGCCCGAGGCCCCCCACCATTATACATTTATCCGTATAAAAAAGAAAACTCCCTTATACAACAAGGGAGTCGTTAGATCATCTTCAATTATGGAGCAAAAACCAAATCATATACATGTTTCCACGTGCTCCATTGTAGAACCTCGCTAAACTCTTTCTTGCCAAGGACGACGTAACCGACGGCCAGCCCGCCTCCAAGTGCAGCTACGAGAAGCAAGGGAATAAGAACCCACTGGATAAGTGTCCACTTGGATACTCCTCGCCGCAACGGCTCTTTCTTGTCTTCCGATTTTACCTTTTCCTGACGTTCCATTCCTTCACCTCTACCCGCGCATGTTATTGGCCAGACCTAGCATCTGATCACTGGAAGAAAGCGCCCGAGCTGCGAGTTGATACGTACGTTGAATCTGCATCATTTCTGTCATTTCTGTGGTCATATCGACATTCGACTGCTCTAGCCACCCTGAGCGCACTCCGATTCCAGATGCCTCACCTGCCGCTCTTTGTACAAAAGCTTGCCCTGCTGTAACTCCATCGGCAAGCATATAGAAATTCCCGTCCACTGCCTTTAAAGAATTCTGTGTCTTAGGTTCTACAATCATTATTGTACCCGCTACAAGAACAGGAGCATTCTCCGTCTTCTTGGTTAACACACGGCCGGATTCATCGATAGCTGCATTCACACCCACAGGGACCGTTAAAGGATTACCTTCTGTATTCAGTACAGGATTACCTGTATTATCTACAAGTACCATCTTCGTTGCATCCGCTACATCAGGAGTAAAATGAAAATCACCCTGACGTGTATAGGCCGTAGTGCCATTGACCTGAACTCCAAAAAGCCCATTGCCTTGAAGTGCCAAATCCGTCGGATTACCTGTTTCTTTAAGCGGGCCTTCTTCCCAATTCGTTGTAATCGAAGGTACATAAGTCCCAAATCCAATATTGAAACCTAAAGGTGTAGCGCGGCCCGGCTGATCATAATCATCCGATTGCTGCTGTACACGAGTCAGTACATCCTCAAAGGAACCTTGCTTGCTCTTATAACCGTTTGTATCCATATTAGCTAGATTATCCGCTAAAATATCAAGCCTCTGCTGAAGGCTGGACATGGAGACTGCTGCACTAATCGTTGAGTTGTTCATAGATCAAACCTCCTATAAGCTTTACCTGTAAAGCTCATTTCATAAGTAGTGCCTATACCCTGCCAACTTCATTTACAGCCTTCTGTAAGCTGCTATCATAGTATTGAACGATCTTTTGGTTCGCTTCATAAGCCCGGTATGCAGCATTCAAATCTACAGTAACCTGAGTAGGATCAACATTGGAGCCCTCTAAGTATCCTTGGCGCACCTGCATGTTATCGGTTGCATTGGAGTAACGAATGTCTGCCGCCGCTACATCATCAGCGTGAAACACACCATTACCATCACGCACAAGTTCCTGCGGCTTTGTAACTACACTCACACCAATTCTGGTCCCAGTTGGAAGTCCTGTTACTGGACTCAGTACATTACCCTGCCCGTCCACTTTAAGGGTGTCCTGATTTCCTGTCAAGACAAGAGGCTTGCCAGTGGAATCAAGAACCTTGAAGCCTCCACTGCTCAATACTTCTCCCGTAGCTGCATTTACTGAGAAGCTTCCATTTCGGGTATATAAGTTATTGCCCTCAGCATCCTGAACGGTAAAGAAAGCCTGCGGACGGTAAATAACCTCACCCTTAGGACTTACATATTTCCCTGAGCCATCAAAGGCTATATTCTGACCCGTCACGGGGTTCGCTACTTGCAAATCAGAAGATAAAGCAAAATCCATGGACTTGCCGCTCTCCCTCAAATCGCCCTGTAAATATTGAGATATCGACTGTTCAGCAAAAACCCCCGTATTGAGGCGTCCAACAGCCTTGGTGTTACCATTACTCATAGCTGAGATCAATACGTCTGGAAAAGCATGATTAACACTGTCAACCTGTTTATATCCCGTTGTATTTAAGTTAGCGATGTTCTGTGTTGCCGTATCGTGTCTACGCTGCTGCGCAACCATACCTGCAGCGGCCGTATATAATCCTCTTATCATGAAGGTAGTCTCCTTCCGAATCTAATGCTACCTTTTATATCGGTTGCTTAGAACTTTTTCTTAACGACCTTGTCCAAATTATCAAGCATAATCCCTGTTCCCTTTACTACACAGTGCATAGGGTCTTCCGCTACCCAGACAGGCACATGCAATTGTTCTGAGAGCAGCTCGTCCAATCCGTTAAGCAAAGCACCTCCACCAGTAAGAACAACACCCCGGTCAATGATGTCCGCAGACAATTCTGGTGGTGTACGCTCCAGTACCGATTTAGCCGCAGCCACAATGGAAGAAACCGGATCCCACAACGCTTCCTTTATCTCACCAGCCGTAATAGTGAGCGTCTGGGGAAGTCCGCTTACCATGTCCCGGCCACGAATACCCATTTCGGACTTCATCAAACCAGGACGAACCGTACCAATAGTAACCTTAATATCCTCTGCTGTTCGTTCACCGATCAACAATTTATACTTTTGTTTAATATATCTTAAAATGGCCTCATCGAACTTGTCTCCTGCGACTTTAATCGAAGAAGCGGTAACGACGTCGCCCATAGAAAGTACGGCTACATCCGTCGTTCCGCCACCGATATCGACGACCATGTTCCCACTTGGCTGATAAATATCCATTCCCGCTCCAATTGCAGCGGCCTTAGGTTCTTCTTCCATGAAAACTTCTTTAGCCCCACTGCGTTCCGCGGCTTCCCGTATCGACTTCTGTTCCACAGATGTAATATTTGTAGGGGCGCAAATCAGAATACGGGGCCGTGAGTACCAGGTCCGACCGCCAACGCGGTCGATAAAATACTTCAGCATCATTTCCGTGATTTCAAAATCTGCAATGACACCATCCCGTAGAGGACGGATTGTTGTTATATTTCCAGGTGTACGTCCAACCATGCGACGTGCCTGTTCTCCCACCGCAAGGACTCTCTTCGTATCACTTTCAAGTGTGACCACGGAAGGTTCATCCAGAACGACTCCCCTTCCCTTAACATGTATGAGCACATTGGCCGTGCCGAGGTCGATTCCGATATCCTTGCTAAACATAATGAAAGAGCCCCCAAAGTGTTATTTTAATTGAAAAGCAGCAGTTAGTACTAAACTTAAAAATAACATACTTTAGGGGAAGTACACAATGTATTAAAGCTGAATATTTCCTTAAATTTCCGAAAATCTCATGGCTTTGATGCTACAGCAACCTCACGCTTTTTCCCCGTCGTTTTTTTATATTTAATTTTTGTGGCTTCTCCCCCCCGAAGATGTCGGATGGATTTGTGATATTCAAGAATGTGCTTCACCTGATCGGCCAGATCAGGGTTGATCTCCGGCAGACGCTCAGTTAAGTCTTTGTGCACCGTGCTCTTTGAAACGCCAAATTCCTTGGCTATGGTCCGGACCGTATGCCTGGTTTCCACGATGCAGCGTCCGATTTTGATCGTACGTTCCTTGATGTAATCGTGCACGCTCCCGCCTCCCAACTGTGGATAGTTTGGTACATTATATGAGGGGCGGGCTTATATATTCGCGCTTTCAAGACATGACAAGCCTGGGAGGGCTCATTTTATTTAATGGACAACCCAAGAAGCCTTGTTATTAGCAAGAAGAAACGACCTTGGTCCTTTAAAAACAACAACCATTTCTCGTAGAAAAATAAGGCTCTTTATAAGCATGCTGCTTACGAAGAGCCTTATTTACACACAAGCATAATCGCCTTCGGCGTCCTTATAAGGACGGTAAGTGTTTATGCGAGAAATATAAGACATAAAGTATGGTGTGAAACTTATACTTTCTTATATTTCAAAAACAGGGGGCTTTCGCCCCCTGCTATAGATATTCTTATCGCCCTGGCAGTAACTCTGATGGATTAACTACTTTGCCATCCTTATACACTTCAAAGTGTACATGATTGCCAAGGTTCTTCTCGATTTCACTACGGCCTGCTGTTGCAAGAGTATCCCCTTGCTTCACAACATCGCCTTGTTTAACTTTCGTGTCGCCAAGACTTTGGTACACGGTCTTCATATTACCTTGATGGGTAATCTCAATCACCTTACCTAACACCGCAACATCTTCCACTCTGGTCACTTCACCGCTAAGCGCTGCTTTGACGTCGAACGTATTGTTGTCTTCACGGGCAAGATCGATACCGACATTAGGAATAAATTTGTCGTTATACTGCACCATGGCGGCAACGTGATTGTCCTCTGTACCATTCTCATCATAGTACGGCTTGACTACTTCTACTTCACTTGGATTGGCTACTGGCCAAACCAAGCTTTCCGCTGAAGCAAGAACCTCAAGGGCATCTGGATTACTGTTTGCAGTACCAGCTTCTTTAGTCGAAGCTCCTACTTGCTTCGATGTGGCGGCGGTGTCCTGGCCCAGCGGCTTTTGGCCGGCATCCTGATAGACCCACACCAAGGTTAGTATAATTGCCGCTGCCGCCGTGTAGACTGCTGGGAATACCCAACGTTTAGATAACATCTTGCTCCATGAAGAAGGTTTAGCACCTAAATCTCCCTGCGATTTTTTGAGAGATTCATCATGGTTTGTTTTGTTTTTGTCTTGTTCATTCATATGGTTATCACCTCAGTAACCAGTGTTACCGGGCTTCTCTCTTTTATACGTATCTTTCAAGTTATTTTTTCAGAAGAGTTGAGATTTGCGTAAAAGAGATACCACTGTAATAGTGTTTGAGAATTTGCGTAGCTGTTCCGCCTTCTTTCGCCATCCCATTCGCTCCCCACTGACTCATCCCCACACCATGCCCGTTCCCGAAGGTGGTTATTAGGATTTTATTACCCTTTCGACCCCAACTGAATTGGCTGGAACGTAACCCTAGCTTCTCTCGCACTTCCCTTCCAGTAAAGATAGTGCCTCCAATAGAGATTTCCTTAATCCGGTGTCCAGTGGTGAGAGACAACACTTCTACCGGTAATCTAGAGGAAGTAGATATCTTCTTTGTCGTGACTGAATTAGTAGTTTCTTTTGAAGCAGGGATTACTCTGTCGTTTAGCCCAAGTCTAGTAAGTATTTCCGAAATGGTGAAGGTATTAGTCACCGCATAGTTTGGGGTAATCTCTTTCTCCCAAGGACTCGAAACACTGCGCAGATAGGGAATCGCCGCATTCCAGTATTCTTCTGAATTCTCCGTATATCCTCCACTGGAGGCAAAAAAGGAGGCCGTAATCGGCTGTCCTTTATAGGTCATGATGACACCGCGCGTCTCAAGGACCGCGCGCTGAAGCTTTGCAAGGTCGGCGCTTCTTCCGCCGAGCTTCCATTTCCGTTCCAGCGTGTCCTTAGATACGTAAGCCTGATGGCTTACCGTATCTGTTACATCCGCCCCCGGAACGGGGACGCCGCTTCTGTCGCCAGCCAGCAGACGGCGAAGGATAAAGGTGCGGGCCGCTACGGCCTGCGCTTTGAGCGCTTCAAGCTCAAAGCTGGCCGGCATCTCGGCCGCAAGCACGCCGCTGACGTAGTCCTCCAGCGGCAACGTCTCTATTTGTCCGCTGCGCGACAAATAGACAGAGACCTTCGGCTGCGGCGCTTCCTGCGCAGCCGCCTCCGGCTCCGCCGGTGCGGCCGGTGAGGCCGTAACCGTCGGCACAGCCGGAGGCGCCGGTTGTCCCCGGTGCAGCGGGACAACCACCAGTGGAATCAGCAGCGCCGCCAGGATAGGCGCTGCGAGCCAGGCGACGGGACCGAGTCGCCTGAGCCGGGGAGCAAGGGGACGCGAGTGCCAGCGCGTTGACTTGTTACGTCGTAAGTAGTGGAAATCTTTCATCTCTATGGCTCCTTCCGTGAGTCACTGTTGATTCTTATAGATATGAATTTCCGGCAACTACTAGAACAATATTTGAGAGAAAGAGAGTTCCTTTCTTGTATCTATCACTATGCCCCGAGTTAAAGAATTGCACACGAAAAAAAATCCCCATTAAATGAGGATTCAGATTTACTTTCTTATAATTAAAAAAGACCAAGCCGCATCGCTGCAGCGTGATCTCTCCTAATGACTGATATTAGACCCAAGTAGCTTGAACCTGAAAGCGAGGTTTAACCTCTTCGCCTTTACTCGATTCGCTCTTGGCTACTTCTGGTTTAAGAGTTTCGTCCTTCACCGTTTGCACTGCTGTGTCTTCCATGGAAATACGCCAAATTTCCGCACCGAGTCCGGATAGCTTCTCAGCCAAATGCACGTATCCGCGGTCAATGTGATGAGTTCCGCTTACCTCAGTAGTACCTTCGGAAACAAGACCTGCCAAAATAAGCGCAGCTCCCGCACGTAGATCCGTAGCACAAACTTTAGCTCCGACCAATTGCGCATTACCCGTAACGATTGCCGAGCGACCTTCGATCTTAATCTCAGCATTCATGTTGTGGAATTCATCCACATGCATGAACCGGTTCTCGAATACAGTTTCTGTAACGACACTGGTTCCTTCAGAGCGCAGCAATAATGCCATCATTTGCGACTGCATATCCGTTGGAAAGCCTGGATACGGCAAAGTCTTCAAATCAACAGCTTTAAGAGGTTTGTCGCTAATTACACGAACACCGTTCTCATCAGGAATAATGGTCACGCCCATCTCTTCCATCTTAGCAATAACAGGTCCCAAGTGATCAGCGATTGCGCCTTCCACATATACATCCCCACCTGTAATTGCTGCGGCAGCCATATAGGTACCTGCTTCAATACGGTCAGGAATCACATGATGTTTAACGCCATGCAGACGTTCTACGCCTTCAATACGGATAACTCCTGTTCCCGCACCGCGCACGATTCCGCCCATACCATTCAAATAATTGGCCAGGTCGACAATTTCAGGCTCCTTAGCCGCATTCTCAATAACGGTCACACCTTCGGCGAGTGCCGCTGCCATCATTATATTTTCGGTCGCACCCACGCTAGCTACATCCAAATACACTTTGGCTCCGCGCAGACGACCGTTACTTTTCGCTTCAATGTAGCCCTGGCCGAGACTAATCTCCGCACCAAGCGCTTCAAATCCTTTCAAATGCTGATCAATCGGTCGTGTGCCAATGGCGCAGCCGCCAGGCAAAGAAATTCTTGTTTGACCAAGCCGAGATAACAGAGGGCCCATGACTAAAAAAGACGCCCGCATTTTTCGTACCCATTCATAAGGTGCTTCACAGGAAGTGATGTTTGTAGCATCCACCTGGATAATATCGTTTTGATATGTAACCCCTGCACCCAGCGATTCCAACATTTTTGAGATCGTCATTACATCATCAAGCGGAGGTGCGTCCACAATGACGCTTACTCCTTCTTCTGCCAATAGAGAGGCGGCTATGATCGGTAATACGGAATTTTTTGCGCCGCTAACTTTCACGCTCCCGGTCAATCTGTTGCCACCGCGGACGATAAATTTGCTCATTTTTCGGTTTCCCTCCGCGTCCATTATTTCTTAAATAATTTTTTAGATTAAAAGTAATTGCAAAAAAATTCGCATACTCCATCAATACGCCCATTTCCCGGGCATGTTCCTTAAAGTTCAGTGTTGACATAATAAAACCTTATTATTCGACACTTTTTGACCACTGCGACCTATGACACTTATAACCAAACTACATATTCCTAAAACATATAGCGGATCATCCCACTCCAGCTAAGGTAATCCAGAAAGAATCCTGCAACTAAACGACCAAGTACAATGGCCAGAAGCAAGTGCAGTAGCCTTCCCTGAGGACTCTTGGGATATCTTATGACCAAATCCAGCTTAAGGTTCTGCAATGCCCACCAAGATAATACAACACTGAGCAAAGAAACAATCATTGAGATCATGCTGCTGGTTCCAGCGGCACTAGACCATCCATTGGACAATATATCCCCCATGCTAACCCTCCGTGTTCGTATTACTCGGAAATCGACTCTTATATCATACTTGTGCAGGGCAAAAGAATCCAGTACTTTTACAAATTTTTAAACAATTCAATGCCAATATCCAAAAAAATGAAGAAATCGTAACCTTAAATACATAGATTACTATAATAAAAAAAAGCAGTCAAGCTTAGAGCTTGACCGCTAATATCCTACTGTTGTCCTTTACCAGTGGACACTTTAATCCGTGTAACAGCGCGTTGCAGCGCCAACTCCGCACGGCGGTGATCGATATCATCCTGTTTGCTACGAGAGTGGAGACGGCGCTCAGCCCGTTCTCTAGCCGCTTCGGCGCGCTCAACATCAATCTCAGTTGGCAGCTCGGCACTTTCGGCCAGCACTGTTACTTTGTCCTTATGCACTTCAACGAATCCGCCATGAACGGCGATGGAAATCGTAACACCGTTCGCTTTGACGGATAACGGAGCAACCTGAAGTGGAGTCACAAGCGGAATGTGTCCCGGCAAAATACCCAACTCGCCTTCGACTCCCCGTACTGTCAAGCTATTCACTTGTTTAGAATAGACGAGATGCTCCGGCGTGACAATTTCCAACAAAAAGGTATTCACTTCCATTCCTCCTTAAAGCTTTACGAAGTAAAGCTCTCATCGAAAGCATACACTTAGCTTTACGAAGTAAAGCTCGCTTCGAAATCATTCACTTAGCTTTACCAAAAGCTCATTTCGAAAGCATTCACTAAGCTCAGGTTACATCGATTTTGCTTTTTCAACCGCTTCTTCGATTGTACCCACAAAAAGGAACGCTGCTTCTGGAAGATCATCATGCTTACCATCCAGGATTTCCTTGAAGCTGCGTACAGTTTCTTTGATTGGCACGTATTTACCCTTGAAGCCTGTAAACTGTTCAGCCACGTGGAAAGGCTGCGACAGGAACCGCTCAACTTTACGAGCACGAGCTACGATAACCTTATCATCCTCACTCAATTCATCCATACCCAAGATGGCAATGATGTCTTGAAGTTCGGTATAACGTTGCAGCAATTGTTTAACGCCTTGTGCCACATTGTAATGCTCTTCACCAACAATTTCCGGAGCTAGCAGACGCGAGCTGGAAGCCAGTGGATCAACCGCTGGGAAAATCCCCTTCTCGGAAATCTTACGCTCAAGGTTAGTTGTTGCATCCAAGTGAGCAAACGCCGTTGCTGGAGCAGGGTCAGTGTAGTCATCCGCCGGTACGTAGATTGCTTGAATCGAAGTAACGGAACCTTTTTTAGTTGAAGTGATACGCTCTTGTAGCTGACCCATTTCAGTAGCTAGTGTCGGCTGATAACCTACCGCGGACGGCATACGTCCGAGAAGAGCGGATACTTCGGAACCCGCTTGGGTGAAACGGAATATATTATCAATAAAGAGCAGCGTATCGCGGCCTTCTACATCACGGAAATATTCCGCCATGGTCAGACCGGTCAAAGCTACGCGTAGACGCGCGCCTGGGGGCTCATTCATTTGTCCGAACACCATTGCCGTTTTCTTAATAACGCCAGAGTCCGTCATTTCGTGATAAAGGTCATTACCTTCACGAGTACGTTCACCAACACCCGCGAATACGGAAATACCACCGTGTTCTTGGGCGATGTTATTAATCAATTCTTGAATCGTTACCGTTTTACCTACGCCGGCACCGCCGAACAGGCCAACTTTACCGCCCTTAGCGTAAGGTGCGAGCAAGTCGATAACTTTAATACCCGTTTCCAAAATTTCCGCTTGTGTCGACAATTCATCAAATGTCGGAGCCAAACGGTGAATCGGGTTCTTTATTTCAGCAACAACTTCACCAGCGTTATCAATTGGATTCCCAAGTACGTTAAATACCCGGCCTAATGTCGCTTCCCCTACAGGAACCGAAATAGGACCTCCTTGGTCCATTGCGTCCAGTCCACGAACCAGACCATCTGTAGAAGACATCGCGATACAACGTACCAGATTGTCTCCCAAGTGATTGGAAACCTCAAGTGTTAGGTTAATCTGGCGACCATTGTCCAAGACGGTTTCAATTTTGATAGCGTTGAATATCTCGGGCAACTGGCCGCGTTCAAATTCAATATCGACAACCGGACCCATAATGCTTACAACGCGTCCTTTGTTCATCTTCATTTCCCTCCTCGAAAGCTGTTACATCAAGAAGAAACGACGTTGTCGTCATATAAAGATGACAACCGTTTCTCGTAGAAATATAAGCATTTTGTATAGTGTAAAACCTATACTTTCTTATATTTTAAGAAGAACTGCAGTGCCGTTCTTAAGGAGCTATACTCCAGAAGCGGGCGATACTATGTATCGCTCAATACGGCACCGTTTCTCGTAAAATACAAGGCAAGTCAAGCACGCCGCTTAACTTTTCTTGTATTTTTAAGACTGAGCGTTCGCTCCGGCCACGATCTCGGTAATTTCCTGCGTAATTGCCGCCTGACGGGCACGGTTGTACGTAAGGGTAAGTTCTCCGATCATTTTCGACGCGTTCTTTGTTGCACTGCCCATCGCTGTCATTTTCGCACCCAGCTCACTGGCCTTGCCATCCAGAATTGCGCTATAAATCAAAGTTTCGGCATATTTCGGAAGTAATACTTCGAGCACGCCTTCCGGTGAAGGTTCATATTCGTAATTTGCAGTCGCTTCATGATGCTCATGATTTCCTACGCCTTCCATAGGCAACAGTCGATCAACGGTTGGGATCTGGGTAATCGCATTGACGAATTGATTGTAACAAACGTACAACTCATCATACGAACCATCTACAAACTGTTGTACTGCCGAGTTCGCGATAGTCTTGATATCTGCAAACTTCGGTGCATCCGAAAGCTCGGTAACTTCCTGTACAATCGGATATTCACGGCGGCGTAAGAAGTCACGGCCTTTACGACCGATAACGAACAAGGCATACTCATCTTTAGATTTATGTCGCTCCGCGATGAGCATCGTCACCTTACGTAAAATATTTGCGTTGTATCCTCCCGCAAGCCCTCTATCAGAGGTCACGATAAGATAACCAGTTTTTTTCACAGGGCGACTGACCAGCATGGGATGCTGAACGCCTTCTGTACCAGCAGCAATGCTCGATACAACCTCTTTCAGCTTCTCAGCATAAGGACGGGCGGCAATTGCCTTCTCCTGAGCTTTTCTCAGCTTGGAGGCGGCTACCATTTCCATCGCTTTTGTGATCTGTCTTGTGTTTTGAACACTCTTAATTTGACGTTTAATATCACGCATGCTTCTTGCCATGATTTCACCACCTTAAAGCTTTAACGGAGTTAAAGCTAACTTCGTAAGCATCTTCTTAGCTTTGACGAAGTCAAAGCTAACTTTATAAGTACAGCCTGAGCTTCGGCAGAGCCAAAGCTCACTTAGTAAGATCCGTTTAGGCACGATCTATATTAGCTAGTAGCAAAGCCTCTTTTAAATTTATCAATTGCTGCTTTAAGAGCGGCTTCGTTATCTGCTGTCAAGTCCTTGGTATCTCTGATGGATTGAGCAACTTCAGCAGCACTGCTATCCATGTAAGCAAGGAATTCCTTTTCAAAACGTTTTACGTCTTTAACAGGAATATCATCCAAATATCCTTTTACAGCTGTGTACAAGCTGAGCACTTGATGCTCAACAGACAACGGCTGATTTACACCTTGTTTCAGAACTTCCATCATACGTGCTCCGCGATTCAGACGAGCAAGCGTGGATTTATCAAGATCTGAGCCGAACTGCGAGAAGGCTTGAAGTTCACGATATTGGGCAAGATCCAAACGGAGCGAGCCAGCTACCTTCTTCATCGCTTTAATCTGAGCGGAACCCCCTACACGAGAAACGGAGATACCGACGTTGATTGCCGGACGTTGTCCAGAGTAGAACAGATCGGATTCAAGGAAGATTTGACCATCTGTAATCGAGATTACGTTCGTAGGAATGTAGGCCGATACGTCAGATGCTTGTGTTTCGATGAACGGAAGCGCGGTTAATGAACCACCACCAAGCTCATCACTAAGCTTAGCCGCACGTTCCAAAAGACGGGAGTGCAAGTAGAACACGTCACCTGGGAACGCTTCACGACCCGGTGGACGACGAAGTAGCAAGGACAATTCGCGATAAGCCGAAGCTTGTTTTGAAAGGTCATCATAAATGATCAGTACGTGTTCGCCCTTGTACATGAAGTATTCGCCCATTGCGCAACCTGCGTATGGAGCAATATACAACAGTGGGGATGGCTCGGAAGCCGAAGCAGTTACAACGATTGTATATTCCAGTGCGCCATGACGGCGGAGAGTTTCTACAACCTGTGCTACTGTAGATTGTTTTTGTCCAATGGCAACATAAATACATTTCATTCCGTTGCCTTTTTGGTTGATAATCGCATCAATTGCGATTGCAGTCTTACCTGTTTGACGGTCACCAATGATAAGTTCGCGTTGTCCACGACCAATTGGTACCATCGCATCAATCGCTTTAAGGCCAGTCTGCATTGGCTCATGAACCGATTTACGGTCGATAACACCAGGAGCGTTATTCTCAACCGGACGGAACTCCGTCGTTTGAATTGGGCCTTTACCGTCAAGCGGCATACCGAGTGCGTTAACAACACGACCCAGAAGGGCCTCTCCCACTGGAACTTGCATGATTTGTCCAGTACGTTTTACTTGATCGCCTTCACGAATTTCCTTGTACTCACCCAGAATAACAACACCGACGTTGCTTTCTTCCAGATTGAGTGCCATGCCCACTACACCGTTGGAGAACTCTAGCAACTCGCCTGCCATTGCGTTTTCCAGACCGTAGACACGAGCGATACCGTCTCCGACTTGAATGACGGTGCCCACTTCGGCAACTTCGATATCGGCTTTATATTGCTCAATTTGACTTTTGATCAAAGTGCTGATCTCTTCAGGTCTGATGCCCAATATCCTCACCCCTATCTTCTATGCTTATCATTAAAGGATTTCTCGAGACGTTCCAATTTACTAGACAGACTGCCGTCATACAGCGTATCGCCGATATAAACTTTCAGTCCTCCCAGCAGGCTTGGATCCACCACGTTCGTAACCCGAATTTTGCGGTTTACGAGCTGGCCGAATTCTGCAGCTACAGCCGCTTGTTCTTCTTCACTTAAAGAATAAACGGAGTATACCTTAGCATCACCAATGCCAAGAGCGTCTCCTTCAATCTTGATATACGTATCCAGCAGTTCGGCAAAAATATCGGTTCTGCCTCGCTCTACTAACAGTTCTACAATGTTCATCACGATAGGAGAGAGCTTATCTTGAAGTGCTGTGCGCAGCACTTTCAGCTTGTCGGACTCCGAGATACGTGGTGCAAGAATAAACCGCTGTACCTCTTGGTCTGAATGTAATACTTCGACCACTGCCTTGAGCTGTTCTTCTACTTCAAGGGTAATCCCCTTCTCTACCGCTGCACTGTACAATGCTTTAGCGTAGCGCTTGGCAACTACCGTATCACGGCTCATGATCGGCCTCCTACCTCATTGAGGTATTGGTTCACAAGCTGCTCCTGCTCACTGCTAGCACTAACTTCTTTCTTAAGAAGTTTAGAAGCAATACGAACAGATGCCGTTCCAATTTCGCTGCGCAACTCTTCCACCGCTTTATTCTTCTCGTTCTCGATATCGCGCACGGCCTCTTCTTTGACGCGTGCAGCTTCAACTTTAGCTTGCGCCAAAGCTTGTTCTACCTGTTGACTACTAGTAATTTGCGATTGTTGAATAATCTGTTGAGCTTCCTGGCGTGCACTGTTCAGCGCCTGCTTCTGCTCTTCCACATACGCGACCGCTTGCTCTCTAGTCTTCGCAGCTTCATCCATTTGCTGCATTACTAGCTCACGGCGTTTCTCCATAACTGCGAACAGTTTGCTGAACGCATACTTACTGAGCAAGAAATATAGAATCCCAAAGGCTACAATTGAAAATACGATGTTTGTCCAAACAATTTCCACAAAGGTCACTCCCTTCCGTTACCGCGTCATGCGGACGTATACAAAAGTAAGGCGCGGATGGCATCGGCCGTCCCCGCCAAACCGTAAATACGGTTTATTAAGATGCAAACATGATTAGGAATGCGATAACTGTTGCTGCCAACGGAATAACTTCGACGATACCTACACCGATAAACATTGTTGTTTGAAGCGCGTTACGAGCTTCTGGTTGACGAGCGATGGACTCAACTGTTCTACTAACGATCATACCGTTACCAAGACCTGCGCCAAGTGCACCCAATCCAACTGCTATTGCTGCTGCTAAATATTCCATTTGTAAATATCCTCCTTTAATTTCGGTTCATATTGTGTTTAATGATATAAGATATCTCCCGCGAAAGAAAATCAGACGATAGCCGTTCTCTTCGCAGCAGTTCATTAATGTGCTTCTTCTTCGTGAATCGTCATCTGTGCGATATAAACCATCGTCAGAATCGTAAAGATAAACGCCTGTAATGCCCCGACGAAAATACTGAAGCCTTGCCATACAGCCAGGAAAGGAATACTGAGAATCCCCAGTTTCAAAATGACTGTAATCAGTACTTCTCCGGCAAAAATGTTAGCAAATAGACGAATAGCCAGAGCTACTGGTTTTGCCAAGTTCTCGATAATGTTCAGTGGCAAAAAGATTGGAAACGGCTCAATATAGTGTTTGAAATAATGCTTGCCATTGAGCTTAATGCCAAGGAAGTTCATCAGTATAAACACAATAATTGCCAATCCTGCAGTGATATTAATGTCAGCAGTCGGCGACTTGTACCATAAGATCTCAACATGATCACCATGCGCCAAGTTCTTGGTTGCTTCAATCACATGGCCAAACACGGTTACAGGTCCATGTGCTTCAGTTACAACTGAGAAAGGCAATCCAAGAAGGTTGGAAACAAAGATAAACAGAATCAACGTTAGCCCCAAAGATATGTAAGGTTTTCCTTTCTTCAGGTCCATGGCACTGCTTACGACACCCTCTACAAATTCTACAACCCATTCCATAAAATTCTGAAGCTTAGATGGATTCTCAACCGAAAGCTTACGAACCGACAGCATCACCAGTACAAATACTACTGTACAACTGATCAGAAGCATTAATACGGCTGATATATCTATCGGTATTCCCCCGACAAAGATTTTCGGCATCTCATGCATAGTATCATCCCCCTTTCTCTTTAATCTGGTTAAAGTTTGTTCTTCACACTCAGATATATCCCCGCAGGAATGGCGAGAAGCTGAGGAATAAATACGCCCGAAATAGTTGCTACCAGGGAGAAATGCTCAATCTTGATCGCGAACATGGTGACCAAAATTGCGAAGCTAATCCGTGTAACAAAACCGAGGCTGAAGGCATTCCCTTCGTTGCTCGCAATCGACTGCGTTACCCGTCGAACCTTGACGGCCAGATAACGAAAGTTTACCAATCCCGCCACCAGACCCAGAGTCATGCCCAGCGTAACCTCCCTGGTTTCATGATGAAGCGCCCAGCCCATTAAGAGTCCTGCCATAAGGACGAGCGTAACTCTAGTGACGGTATTGATCATGGGAGTCATATTATCCATTCTGCTCCCCCAAAAATTTTTTAATTAACAGGACGACGTTCACAATTCCCAGAATCATTCCGGTTATTGTGCCAATGGCGAGCCAATATTTCGGGCCCTCCATCAGGTCTTTCAGCCACCTTGCCGCAAAAAAACCAATAACAATGTAAGCGGCGAGTATAGTGCCTGCACTTCCAATGATAAGCGCGGTCTGTAACAAGCTGTCCCTGCTATTTTGTTCTTTCATGGCTACAATCCCAACTAATTTTACTGAATTTCTGGAGTCTTTGTCAATTCATTGAACATTGCCTAAAAACCCTTGAAAACATGAAAATAATCACAGCAAAATGTTCCAAAACCATATAAACCGTACAGTTTGACTGTATGTTGATTTTAATCAGATCAGATATTACTTTAAATGAAATTATTTATTTTTTGTGAACATTCTGTGAAACTCTTCAGGACGTTCCTCATTTACACCAAAATGGTGCAAAATCGCATTGACAATTCGTTGGGATGCTTTGCCATCTCCGTACGGGTTGGCGGCCCGACTCATCGACTGATAGAGCTCATTATCAGTCAAAAGAGCATGTGTCCGTTCATACACCTTCTCCTCGTCCGTGCCCACAAGTTCTAGCGTTCCAGCGTCTATCCCTTCAGGACGCTCCGTCGTATCACGAAGCACAAGTACGGGTACTCCGTATGAAGGAGCTTCCTCTTGTAAACCGCCGGAATCGGTCAATATCAAGTGGGTATGCGGATAAAAATTATGCAAGTCCACGACATCCAGCGGATCAATCAGCTTAATTCTCGGATGTCCACCCAAAATTTCATGCGCAGGTTCCTTAACTGCAGGACTCGGATGCACAGGATAAACAATGGCTACATCTTCGAATTCATCAGCGATTCTTTTGACAGCTCGGAAGATATTACGATGCGGTTCACCTTGCGATTCTCTACGGTGAGCAGTCATCAAAACAAGTTTTTTTCCTAAAGCAAAATCCAAAACAGGATGCCGATAATCAGGCTGTACGGTATATTGAAACACATCGGTTACAGTGTTGCCTGTGATATAAATACTTGATTCTTTTTTGTTCTCATTTCTCAGGTTACTAGCTGACCAATCGGTTGGAGCGAAGTGCAGATCTGCTAATACACCTGTAAGTTGACGGTTCATTTCTTCAGGATACGGAGACAATTTGTTCCATGTCCGAAGTCCTGCTTCTACGTGCCCAACCTGAATTTGCTGCAGGAAAGAGGCGTAACTTGCAAGGAACGTCGTTAATGTGTCCCCGTGCACCAGTACGAGATCAGGTTTAACCTCTCTTAGCACAGGTTCCAAGCCTTCAAGTACACGAATAGTAATCTCATTAAGCGTCTGACGGTCCTTCATCACGTCCAGATCGTAATCAGGGGTGATGTTGAACACCTCCAACACTTGATCGAGTAACTCCCTGTGTTGTGCGGTTACACATACGATTGACTCAATATGCTCAGGATGCTTCTTCAGTTCAAGAACTAGAGGAGCCATCTTGATCGCCTCGGGGCGCACTCCGAAAATAGTCATCACTTTAATTTTGGACATAACCCCTACCCTCTCATCAAAAAATCTAAAAACCTCGTATTACCAATTACGGATTACTATTTACTTAGTTCCGTACAAACGGTCTCCAGCATCACCAAGTCCTGGGACGATATATCCATGTTCATTCAAATGAGAATCAAGCGCAGCTACGTAAATATCTACATCCGGATGAGCTTCTTGAACTGCAGCAACACCTTCCGGAGCCGCAATCAGGTTCATCATTTTAATTTGTGTACAGCCTCGATTCTTCAGCGAGGTAATAGCAGCAATCGCGGATCCTCCTGTAGCTAGCATTGGATCAATTACGATCAGCTCACGTTCCTGTACATCTGTAGGAAGCTTGATGTAATACTCAATAGGTTGAAGCGTGTCTGGATCACGGAACAAGCCAACATGTCCCACTTTAGCAGCAGGGAGAAGCTTCAGAACACCCTCAAGCATCCCTAGACCGGCACGAAGAATAGGGATAAGCCCAAGCATTCTTCCCGAAATCACTTTACTTTCCGTTTCAGTGACCGGTGTTTGTACTGTAATGGTCTCTAGAGGAATGTCACGTGTAATCTCATAAGCCATCAATGTGGCAACTTCGTCAACATGCTCTCTGAAATCCTTCGTGTTTGTTCTTACGTCGCGAATAAATGTTAGTTTGTGTTGAATTAAAGGATGATCGCAAATCACCAATTTTCCCATTTACTTTCCCTCCGGTAATTGTAAGTCGTGTCTATAACCCTAGAAAGCACTTTTGCTTCTCTATGGCTAAATCCTGTCTATTATAGCATTCCTAACGCCGCATTTCACCTAGAAAGGAACTTGTATCCACATTGACCTCATTCTGCTTAATTTCCTTTGTTCAGAACGGTAATGATTGGATATTTAAAATGCCCATCCAGATAAAAAACCTAGATTAGGTTGTGCAAGTTTACATATTTCATACTATTCACATTTTTTTCACTATTGTTTATGAAAATTCCATGAACTACCATGACTCATTTCCATCAATTCCCCTATATAATATTGTGAACAATAAACAACAAAAAACCTCCACCAAATCCGAAATCAGGACTTGGTGGAGGTAAGCTCATTAATTAATACGAATAAGAACTAGTATTTCAGTTCTGGATAAAGTGGGTACTGGTCCGTCAAATCAGCAACTTGACGAGCTGCCTCAGCCAATTTCACTTCATCCTTTGGATTCTTTAGAACATTAGCTATGATACGGCCAATGACCACCATTGCTTGCTCGTCCATACCACGGGAAGTGACTGCAGGTGTACCAATACGGATACCACTAGTTACAAAAGGACTCGTAGGATCAAATGGAATTGCGTTTTTATTCACAGTGATTCCGATGGAATCCAGTACTTTTTCCGCATCTTTTCCGGTAATGTTCAGGTTACGCGTATCAAGCAACATTAAGTGGTTATCTGTACCACCGGATACAATGTTAACCCCTTCGCTTATCAGTGTTTCCGCGAGAACATTTGCATTCTTCACTACATTCTCAGCGTAAGTCTTAAAGGACGGCTGCAATGCTTCGCCAAATGCAACTGCTTTTGACGCAATTACATGCATCAGCGGACCACCTTGGGAACCAGGGAATACAGCTTTATCAATAGCAGCTGCCCATGGCTGTCTGCACATAATCATACCTCCGCGAGGACCGCGCAAAGTCTTATGTGTTGTAGTTGTAACGAAATGGGCATGAGGAACTGGACTCGGATGAAGACCCGCAGCGACCAGACCTGCGATATGGGCCATATCTACCATAAATAAAGCACCAACATCATTTGCAATAGCGCCGAGTTTTTCGAAATCAATAATACGCGGATACGCACTTGCACCAGCAACAATCAATTTAGGACGATGCTTGAAGGCTGCTTTGCGCACTTCGTCATAATCAATCAGGAAATTATCTTCTTGTACACCATAAGCTACGAAGTTATAGAGCAATCCAGAAGCATTTACTGGACTACCGTGTGTTAAATGTCCGCCATGCGCCAAATTCATTCCAAGAACAGTGTCGCCCGGGTTAAGCGCAGCCAGATAAACAGCCATGTTTGCTTGTG
Organism: Paenibacillus sp. FSL K6-0276; assembly: GCF_037977235.1. Classification (NCBI taxonomy): domain Bacteria; kingdom Bacillati; phylum Bacillota; class Bacilli; order Caryophanales; family Paenibacillaceae; genus Paenibacillus; species Paenibacillus sp. FSL K6-0276. The sequence continues at coordinate 5,734,229 of NZ_CP150276.1, forward strand.
CTCCGGAATGCGGTTGTACGTTTACATGTTCCGCACCAAACAATTCTTTTGCACGATCACGAGCCAGATTCTCAACGATATCTACATCTTCACAACCACCATAATAACGTTTGCCTGGATAACCTTCTGCATATTTGTTTGTAAGCACCGAGCCCATGGCTTCCATTACGGCTTCGCTAACGATATTCTCTGAGGCAATAAGCTCAATGTTGGCACGCTGACGTTTCAGTTCCAGTTCCATCGCTTCCAGTACTGCCGGGTCACTCTTACGTAATTGTTCCATGTTCTTATTTCCTCCCTAGTGTGTGTAGATATGTTGTATTTAAGTAGAAACGATTTACCCGCCATGAAGAGGCTTTAGGCCTGCGTTTCTGCAAAAATATAAAACCAAGTTCATCAATCACAAAGCTGTGAGCCACTTTGCTCTGGAGCGCGATATACCGCACGTTCGCCGCCAATGAGTGGAGGTCTGGTCCATGCTGCATTCACCCTAGCTTCTCCAATGTACCGTAAGGTCGGCCGAAAAGGAACCGCTACCCGGCGCAAATGCATACCTATAAGTGTCTCACCAATGTCTAAACCAGCATGCGCTTCTATCGTTTCCGCTAGAACAGGATCTTTCATAGAGCGATAGGCAGCCGCAGCCATTGAGCCTCCAGCCCCCGGTATGGGTACAGCTGAAACTTCATTTAACCCAAGCGACTCTAGCAAAGAACGTTCCATTACAAGCGCACGATTCAAATGCTCGCAGCACTGATAAACGAGATGAAACCCTTTTTCCGCTGCTACCAAACGAACACCTTCGAGCAGTTGCTGTGCGACTTCAAGCGCACCACCGGTTCCAATCCGGACACCAGCGACCTCACTTGTGCTGACTCCAACGACAACAATTTTGCCTGACCCAAGGTTACCAGCTTCCGCCAACTCCCTTAACACAGTGACGGTTGCTTCAGTTAAAGATAACTCAACAACTTCGTCCATCACCCTACCTCCTCAAACTTCAAACAAGCTTAATTTAAGCACAAACGCCTTCGGTATCCTTATAAGACAGTAAGCGTAGTGCGAGAAATATAAGAAAGTTTAGGTGCTAAACTTTCTTATATTTTAAACAAAAAAGAGCAGTCCGCAGGTAGCTGCGGATTTGCTCTTTTGCCCAGGCGACCGGCCGTTTATTCCGATGCTCCATCGTGGTTTGATCCACATTTGTCGCCAGTTACATCGGAACCGATTATTTGTACTTTCATCTTAAAGCAAAGCGGTCTGAAAATCAACCATTTACAAATGGCGTAAGGATTCCAGTTTATCTAGTAAACTAAATAGCGCGGTGCGAATCTCAGCAGCAGTAAGCTCATAATCTTCACGCGTACCTCCGAATGGATCGGAAATATCAAAGCTTGGTATACGCTGACGGATTTCAATCATTCGTTGCAGATCCGTTGCGTTGGGTTCACCACCAAGGGCTATGCTTAACTCAGCATCTGCGTAAAGGCTGTCCAATTCTTTAATATCCTCAGTCACAGCTTCTTCGTTATGCACATATTCCTTCAATGTATATGTTTTCGTTACGGCATCCGGAAAATACTGAAGCAAATGCTGCTTATGTCCACTGGTCAAGGTCAGCACAAGGTCGGCCCAAGCGACGGATTGCCCCGTTAATTGCGACGACTCTAAGTGATCATGAATGCCTTCTTCTTGCAATATAGCTGCAGCATGTCTCGATATAGAAGTACCGGAAATGGCGGATACACCAGCAGACCGCACTTCCAGATCGATTCCTCGTTCCTTCGCGAGCTTTCGTAAAAGCCCCTCAGCCATAGGACTACGGCATGTATTACCGGTGCAGACGAATAAAATATGCAGCATGCTTTTGCACCCCCATGAAATTAAAATATTCTAATGCCGTTATTGTATCAAAAGATGAATAGCAAGCCAAACCCCAATAAAATAGCCCCGCCCAGCGCTTCCCCATAATCCCCGAGCCCACGACTGACATGCCGCCCAAGAAGTAAACCGATAATCGACATCAAACCTCCACAGGCACCAAAAGCTAGTATGGTCAGAAGCACGCCATTCACAAACATCCCTAAGGACACCCCGACGGAAAAAGAGTCCACACTCACACTGAGTGAAAGAAGCAACATTCCCCATAAGGTTCGGTGATTCATAGCCCGCGTACTTACAACATCCGGACGAAAGGAGTTATACACCATATGTCCTCCCAGCAGTACAAGAAGCCCTCCAGCGGCATAAGTCGTTACTTGACCTAGCAATTGCCCGACATAACTTCCCGTTAATAAACCCAGAAGAGGCATCAGCATATGAAAAAAAGCAATGAGCACACTCATTTGCAGAACATGCACCAGTCGGATACCTTTCATACCGATTCCTACACCGAGCGAAAAAGCATCCATCCCTAATGCAATCGCCATTATAGCAATGGTCACTGTCTGCCCCCAACCGGCATATACATCTCCTATGCCCATGCTTAACCCCCCAAGTCCGAAATATCTTGTACAACAACGATATGCGGACAAGGAGGTAATCATGACTTCATAAGCGAGTTCGGATTAGAAGAACCAGCGCTAAAGCTGGATAGAAAAGGGCGCCGTGGCTATCCGGCGTCAATGACGGAACCACCGGCGGCCTTCATAAGCCGGTTCATAATGGCAGCGCCGAGGCCGGTATACGGACAAGCCTCGGCCAAGATGTAAGTCGCTCCCGCTTCATCGAAGCGCCGCAGCGCGGCATATAGGGAGCGCGCTCCTTCCTCCGGTGAGTATAACGAGCCGAGGGAGAGGACACAGGCGGCAGGAACGGCGGGATAGAGGGGCTTATGCTCCTCGAAGAGGAGCAAGCCCGTCACCTCGCCATTCAGCTGCGCCGCCTGAAGTAGACTTGCGGCTTCTTCCGCCACGCGCTGCGGGGAAGAGCCGCGCACTACACCGAGCCAGCCGCGCGGCGCGTAGTGCGTGTACTTCATGCCCGGTGCGCGCGGCGCCGAGCTCTCGGCAGTAGCTTCTGCACCGTGAAGCTCCTTGGATGCAGTAGCTTCCAAGGAATCTGCTGTCGCGAGGTCTGAAGAATTATTAACTGTAGCAGCAGACTCAGCAGTACCAGACTCAGCTACAGGCTCAGTACTTACCGCTTCTACTCCAACTACAGCAGCCAACTGCTCTGCAGTAATCCCGCCGGGGCGCAGCACGGCAACCTTCCCATCAGGCTGCACCTGCACCACGGTCGACTCTAGTCCAACTCCGGCGGCGCCGCCATCAAGAACGCCGCCAATGTATCCGGCCAAATCTTCCATCACGTGCGAAGCTAATGTCGGGCTCGGACGCCCCGAACGGTTAGCGCTGGGCGCCGCAACTGGACAACCTGCTGCACTTATCAGCGCCAAAGCTACCGGATGGTCAGGCATACGCACACCAACCGTGTCCAGCCCTGACGTCACACAGGGCGACAAAACACCCTCACGAACAGGAAGCACGACTGTCAGCGGGCCAGGCCAATAAGCTTCCATCAACGCCGCCGCTGTAGGATGTACTTCTGTAACAAGCTCGTCCAAAGCACTCGGATCGGCAATATGCACGATTAGAGGATTGTCAGACGGTCGCCCTTTTGCCGCAAAAACAGCCTCAACTGCCTCTGTATTCCGTGCATCCGCCCCAAGTCCGTAGACCGTTTCGGTCGGAAAGGCGACCGTTCCGCCTTCGCGAAGCATTTTTGCCGCTTCCACTATGGCTAACTTATTCTCTTCACTTGGCTGAAGTACATCGGACTCCGGATCTGCATCCTTCAAAAAATCCAGTTCCCAATAAACAGTCTCATTTCTATTTCCACTCCGCCGCTGAACGGCGAATAAAGGGTCGTTTTGTTCGTTCATTCTCATCACAGGCTTTCTTCAGGATATAAATTGAACAAAGCGGCCCCAAAAGAGGAGCCGCGGTAGATCTGCTTATGAAATAGTACCATATTTGCATTCAAAACTATAGATAGTACAACCAAAATCGGAGCTCTAGCTAAATCTTACGACCACAATCCACAAATCCAGTTCCAAAGGTTTTGCAGTAGTTCCCAAACGAAGAACCGCACCTCTGGCTCTGCGGATTCCGCCGCCGGTACATCTCCTGCCGAAGAATCTGCTTGTACAGCTGTTCCTACTGCCGGCTTTACCTTAGCACCACTATCTGCACTAGTAGCCGAGACGGTCTTTGCCCCTTTGTTAGTAGCAGGCGCTGCTGCATCTCCGGAGCCTGCATCGATAAAGCACAGCGGTGGAAACAGTACACACCACCAATTCTGCCCCTTGCCCTCACCCAGCGTGACCCGTACAGCCTCGTACTCCCCGGCCGGATACACTGTGCCACCGTATAATTTGGTCGGAAAAGGAACCACACCCAGCTCCACTTTATAGGAATATTGAATGCCTCGTTTCTCTAGCTCCGATCCAACCAGCGTATTAAGCTCCGGTAAATGGGTTCTAATTAAAGAGCGTGCCTGCTCTAAGCTCTGTGGGTCCTCAAGTGCAGTTACCCACTGGTTCATTTGCTCCACGATTTTATCGCGGATTTGCCGCTTCACTAGCTGATCCTGCGTTCCGTCCGAATTCGCCAAAATACGCAGCCGGATGGAATCCTGTGGAATAGATACTTCGGCTACTGCGGCATCGGTTTTTTGACCTTCCCAGGCCATTATAACAATCATAAAAAAACAAATTAAAATGGCAGTATACTTAAAAGTCACGCGTAAGGAATCTCTTTTATCCATATGATTATCGTTCATTTGTCGCAGCCCCTCTCCTCTTAACACTCATGCTAGTAGTATGTCCAGAGATGAGAGACTGCAAACCTATGAATCTATTAAATCTATAACTTCACTGCAAGCCCATTAGGCAACTGCAAATCATCCTCAACATCCCGTCCATAAAGATGCACACTCATTACAATCCCCATGCAGGCCATATTGATTAAAAGTGACGTACCTCCATAACTGATGAATGGAAGTGTAATTCCAGTAAGCGGCATTAGGCCGATAAACGCTCCAATATTCTCTAGGATTTGATATAGCAGCATAGCCGTAATCCCAATAATTAAAAACGGACCACTGCGCTCCCTACTCTCTAGAGCAATCAGTATCATCCGATGGAGCAAAATAAAGAAGAGCAACAGAAGCAGCGCTGAACCCACGAACCCAAACTCCTCCGCAATCTGTACGAATATGGCATCTGAATAGGTATACGGAACACGGTTACTCTGAACAGAGCTACCCTGCATATATCCCTCTCCACTCATCCCCCCGGAGGCGATAGCCATTTTGGCATTTCTCGTGTGATAGCTTGCATCATCGGACGCCAAATCAGGTACGAGCCAAGGATCAAAACGATCCACTAAATGTTTTCTGCCAAGAGTCTCCTCAAAAAAATGTACCGCTTCATCATGATAGTGAATATAGCTCATAATTCCTGCAAGACCAAGTCCGCCAACTATAATTAGCCCGATGAGGGCATGTGAAATTTTGATATTCCCGATCCATAGAAGGCCGATCAAAATAACAATGTAACTTAGCGCATTCCCCAGATCATTCTGCACAATAACTATAGTAAAAGGGAACAACGTAAGAAGCACTAGCGGGACGACTCCCTTCCAGAAGGTTAGCGTGGACCCTTGTCTACGGGCCAGAATGGACGCCAACAAAGGATCAATATCAACTTAAACAGCTCCGCAGGTTGAAAGCTAAGACCACCTATTTCTAGCCCCAATTGGGCACCATTCTTTACCTTACCAAAAAAACTAACTGACACTAGCAGACCTATACCCAAGATATAAATATAAAGTGCATATTTAACAAATATCCTATAGTCCACAAAGGTGAGTACAAAGAAAGCTACAAATCCTAAAAAATAGTATTTAAGCATTTGTAGATGGAAGCCATCCAATTTCTGAAGTAATCTTCCACTAGTCACACTGTATATAGAAAAAATACTAATGACCATCAGCATAACTAGAACAATAATAATCACGTTATCGATCTTCTTGAACTTCTCAAGCATACGTAAGCCCCTTACTCTATTAAGGTTCCAACCGCCCTCACCCGAGGAAAGTCGCTCCCTTCTATTGTAGAGCATTCGAGAATATAATTCCAAATTTATGTAATGCATCTGAAATTAGAGATTCAATTGATCAGAGGACAGACATCTCCATGAAAATCAAAAAAAACCGCCAGTTCCCATCCTAAAAAGATGAGGTTCTGACGGTTTTATTGTGATTTCGTGATTATACCTGTTTGGCGGCTGCATAAGGAGTAGGCTTAGGTAAATCTTCCTCTACATCTTGACCGTGCAGACGTACGCTCATCACCAGCCCGATGCTTGCCATATTGATAAGAAGCGAAGTTCCCCCGAAGCTGATGAACGGCAGCGTAATTCCGGTGAGCGGCATTAAGCCGATAAACGCGCCGATATTCTCAAAAATCTGATACAACATCATCGCGACAATACCGACAATCAGAAATGGACCCGCTCGATCTCTGGATTCTAGCGCAATCAGAATCATCCGGTGAATTAGGATAAAATACAGCAGTAGCAGCACCGCCGCCCCCACAAAACCGAATTCTTCGGCAATTTGCACGAAAATAGAGTCCGAGTAGGTGTATGGTACACGATTTGCTTGAACCGAATCGCCTTTCATATAGCCATCTCCACTCATTCCTCCAGAGGCAATAGCAATTTTAGCATTGGTGGTATGATACTTAGCCTTTTCTGTTGCTTTGTCCGGAACTAGCCAAGGATCGAAACGTTCAATCCAGTGCGATCGGCCAATATCATTAAGGAACGTTTTAATTTCGTCATGATAATGAATATAACTCATAATTCCGGCAATCGCAGAGCTTGCTATAATCACCAGCCCGATTAATGCGTGAGTGTACTTAATATTGCCAATCCACAACAGACCCGCAAGAATCACAATGTAAGACAAGGCATTACCAAGGTCATTCTGTGTAAGGACAATAAGAAACGGAAATAAGGTTAAGAGGCCCAGCGGCACAACATCCCGCCAAAACAAAAGCTTACTCTTATTCTTACGGACGAGCATAGCTGCCAGAAATAGAATCAATATCAACTTAAACAACTCGGCAGGCTGAAGGCTCAGTCCTCCAGGGAGGGACAACCAGCCTTGGGCATTATTTTTGGTCTCGCCCAAAAAGCTGACGAGGATCAGTATACCTATCCCAAATAGATAAATATACAGCGCGTATTTCACTAAAATTCTGTAATCCAAAAAGGTCATTCCAATAAATGCAATAAATCCAATAACATAATACATCATCATACGGATATGATGTCCGTCCAGCTTTTCTCTTCCATGAGTCACACTATATATGGAGAAGATGCTGACAGTCATGAGTAATAACAGAACGACTACGATAGCACCATCAATCTTTTTAATCTTCTGAAGCACGTTCTGCCTCCCTACTCTATATCTAGGCTTTCTTTTATGATTCACCAAGAAGTCCGGTTAAATTCTATTGTAAAGGAAGACGGATTGAAAATACAATTTTACTACCTCGGATAACATGAGCCACTGCACAGAATACAGTATTACCGCGCTATACCTAGCACATGACGCGGAATTCCAGCCAGATCATTAATGGTGATGATCTCCGTCCAATGGCCTGCCGCCTCAAGGAATGCAGCGACTTGCTCGGCTTGGCCAAAGCCAAGCTCAAAGCCGATCAGGCGCGGCAGTGCCGGGAGCAGCGCCATCTGCTCCATCATGCGGCGGTACGGGTCCAGCCCGTCCGCTCCGCCATCCAGCGCAGTGCGCGGCTCGTGGTCGCGCACCTCACGCTGCAACCCGGCGATATCCTCGCCGGGGATGTACGGCGGGTTGGAGACGAGAATATCCGTCTCCATTCCCGCGAACGGCTCGAGCAAATCGCCGAGCCGAAAATCCACGGCTGTGCCGTTGCGCAAGGCATTGCGCTCGGCCACAGCCAAGGCCGCCGGCGAAATATCGCCGGCGCAGACCCGCCACGCCGGCGCTTCGGCCGCCAGCGTGACGGAGATCGCTCCGCTGCCGGCGCCGATATCGACGGCGGTCAGTGGCCGTGCGGCGCGTACGTTCTCCGCGTCGCCTTCGGTGCGGGCGGCATCGCTGCCCGCACGATCATGTGCTGCTGCTAGCGAAGCAGCACCTTCTTCCTGCGCCGCTTTGCTCGGCGCAACCGTGCCGTCCGGCCAGAGCTCCGCGCCGTACCGCAAAATCGCCTCGACGAGCAGCTCCGTCTCCGGCCGCGGAATCAGCACATCAGGCGTCACTTCAAAGGGACGCCCGTAGAACTCCTGCTCGCCGATGATGTACTGCACCGGCTCGCCCATGCTCCGGCGGGTAACTCCCGCCTCCCATGCTTCCTTGACCGCAGCTGGAAAAGGATCCGCCAGCGCCATATAATACGCCGCTCCCGACAAGCCAAGCGCATGCTCAAGCAGTAATTGCGCACTGCGCTGCGGTTCATTACAACCGCTCTGGCTCAAAAAAGAAGAAGCCTCCGCAAAGGCTTCCCGGATGCTTTTCACTTCCGACATGACAAATACGCCATCGTTCAAAGCATTATTCTCCATTGTCCATACTATCCATCAAATCAGCTTGTTCAGCGATCGAAAGGGCCGAAATAATTTCAGTGATTTCTCCGTTCATAATCTGCTCCAAACGGTGCAGTGTCAAGCCAATGCGATGATCTGTAACCCGGCTCTGCGGGAAGTTATACGTCCGAATACGCTCACTACGATCACCAGTACCTACTTTACTCTTCCGTTCACCAGCATACTTCGCTTCCTCTTCCTGCCGTTTCAGATCCGAAATACGGGCACGAAGCACTTGCAGTGCTTTTTCCTTATTGGAGTTCTGTGACTTACCGTCCTGACAGGTAGCAATAATGCCCGTAGGTACATGGGTTACACGTACTGCAGACTTGGTCGTATTTACAGACTGTCCGCCTGCACCACTTGAACAGAAGGTATCCACACGAATATCTTTATCATGGATCTCAATCTCAAATGCCTCAGCTTCCGGCATCACCGATACTGTAGAAGTAGAGGTATGAATACGTCCACCGGATTCAGTCGCTGGGATACGTTGTACGCGATGCGCACCACTTTCGTATTTCAGCTTACTGTATGCACCCCGGCCGTTAATAAGGAAGATGACCTCTTTAAATCCACCAAGGTCACTCGTGTTGGCATCCATTAGCTCCACGCGCCAGCCTTGTGCATCTGCATAACGAGTGTACATCCGGTAAAGGTCGGAAGCGAATAATGCCGCTTCATCTCCACCCGCTGCACCACGAATTTCGACGATTACGTTCTTATCATCATTCGGGTCTTTAGGTAGCAACAATACGCGTATTTTCTCTTCCAGTTCAACCTGACGTTTGGAAAGGTCGTCAATTTCCATTTTGACCATTTCCTTCATCTCATCATCAAGCTTTTCGCCTTGCATTTGCTTAGCAGCTTCAAGCTCTTGCATTACATTTTTATATTCAGTATACGCCTCAAATGCAGGCTGTAGGTCTGATTGTTCTTTGGAATAATCCCTCAGTTTCTTACTGTCGTTTGCAACATCCGGATCACAAAGCAGTTCACTGAGCTTCTCATAGCGGTCCGCCAGGGATTGCAATCGGTCCAACAAGGGAATTCACCTCTCCTAGTTCAATTTCAAATACGCAAATAAAACGATTAAAAAGCACTGTCATAAAAATAGATATACGACTTTATATTATACCAAAGATATTGCGAAATGGCTACACTTCCGCACGCACAATAACTTAATAAATGACTTATATTTTAAAAAGGACCATCCCAGCAGTAGATACCCTCTACCGACTGAGATGACCCTCTTATCATTCGTACGCTTCAGTCCTCTTAAACGTTGAAACGGAAATGCATAACGTCGCCGTCTTGCACCAAATATTCTTTACCTTCAAGACGCAATTGACCACGTTCTTTCGCACCATTCATAGAACCTGCTGCCAAAAGATCTGCGTAAGCCACTACCTCAGCACGGATAAATCCACGTTCGAAATCCGTATGAATCACACCTGCAGCGCCAGGTGCTTTGGTTCCGCGACGAATGGTCCACGCGCGAACTTCCTGAACGCCTGCTGTGAAGTAAGTATACAAGCCTAGCAGCTTGTAAGCCGCTTTGATCAGACGGTTCAGACCAGATTCTTCAAGCCCAAGTTCTTCTAGGAACATCGCTTTATCTTCGCCCTCAAGCTCAGCAATTTCAGCTTCTACCTTAGCGCTAATCGGAACAACTTCAGCACCCTCAGTTGCTGCAAATTCACGCACTTGCTGCACATAAGGATTATCCTCTGCACTTGCTACTTCATCTTCGCTTACATTCGCCGCATACAGCACTGGTTTCAATGTTAACAAATGAAGATCGCGGATAATAAGCTTCTCGTCTTCATTCAATTCCACACTACGTGCAGGTTTGTCTTCATAGAGGGCTTCTTTGATGCGTTCAAGCAGTTCAACTTCTTGAGCGTATTTCTTCTCGCCGCCTTTGATGTTCTTACGGGAACGCTCAATCCGTTTCTCAATGCTCTCAAGGTCAGCAAGAATCAGCTCCAAATTGATGGTCTGAATGTCGCTGATCGGGTTTACTTTTCCATCAACGTGTGTAACGTTCTCATCTTCAAAGCAGCGAACCACATGAACGATAGCGTCCACTTCACGAATATGAGCTAGGAATTTGTTACCTAGTCCCTCACCTTTACTTGCACCGCGCACAAGACCAGCAATATCAACAAATTCAAAAGCAGTAGGTACAGTCTTGTTAGGTTGTACCAGCTCAGTCAGTTTATCAAGACGTTCGTCCGGAACTTCAACGACACCAACGTTAGGGTCAATCGTGCAAAAAGGGTAGTTTGCGGATTCTGCTCCCGCTTGCGTTATCGCATTAAACAATGTGGATTTTCCTACGTTAGGAAGACCGACGATTCCAGCTTTCAAAGCCATTTATATGACAACTCCTATTTTCAGCTAAATTGATCATCCGAATAAGTTATACGATCTAAACCATTATATATTAGAACATATTCTCCAGCAACACCGGATGTCTTGTAGATGTGTCAATCCAGCCTTATCCAAGCGCACCAATTCATTGGGAACCCGCAAGTTCCAATACCTTTTGCAAATGCTGCAAGACCTTCCGATGCTGAATACACAGAGCTGTCTACCAGCAAATAGATCTTTCCTTTAAAGCCCACAGGATGAATAGGTTGCAGAATATCATCCATTTTAGTGTAGCTATTAAACATGGTGGTCGCTTCAGGCGGGATATTCGGTAACTGATCATCCTTGATGTTCGCAATAGGCTGTAGATTTTCGATAATTTGACGCGCCTGCATAAAGACCTCGGAGTATTCGCCCCCTCTATAAAGTAAATATGTATTATAAATGACAGGATTATTAATTAACTGCGGGACAATAAGACCATGCCAGCAATCACTGTTTCCTCCACCGTTTCCTCGGATATCGAGGATTAGTGTTTTGTAATCCTTTACTTCCATTAAAAAGTCGCAGATTTCCCAACTATCAAGGAGGGGCTAGTTCTCCTCAATAATCTTCCACATGTAATCAAGCTGCAGAAACAACCACCGGTAATACAAACCTTGGTCTGACTTTATTCCCCCTTTTAATACTCTTTATAATTGAATCCATTTTTCAGGAATTTATTTAATAATCATATTTTTCTATTAATCCTAATTCAAATATATTTATCACAATTTTTTACATAATATTTCTAAAGAACAACTAAAAAAGACCTCTCTCGAGGTCTCCATTTATAGCACTATAGATCTTTTGACATCGTAATGTCGGTTACGGTATATCCCATTTTTTTGTAAAGCTCAAATGCACGATTATTCTGACCGAAGACATGTAACCCGATTTTGGTGACGTTCATCTCACGGGCTTCTTCATCGAGTGCGACCATAGCCTGCTTACCATAACCTTTACTCTGATACGGTTCAAAAATGTAAAAATCATAAATGAAAGCCTCTCGACCACTACGTCCTTCACTTACATTAAACCAGATATATCCCACCTGGCTGTCACTACTTATTTCTATTATAGAATATAGATAAGCGCCATCTGTGTTCAACCCTTTGGGCAGAGACTGTGTTATGGCTTCCTCAGACAGCTTCATCGCGATTTCAGGATCCCAAGCACCGGCTTTAATCTTATCTTCCGCATAATCCCTAGTAGCTTGACCTATGAAAAATTGAAATGCCGATTCATCCATATGGACCAGTTTAATCATAATCTTTTTCACTTCCTCACTTCTATATTTGCCACATACTTTTATTTACGTATTAAACGGGAAGTCCCACGTAAAGTTGCTAAATCGGGAGCACCGATGCCGAACATCGCTATCTTAAGCTCCAGCTCTACCTGAGCCAGTGCAGCGTCCAGCGCCTCTTCAGAATCTACTGCCGGCCCTAACAGATTGCGGCCAAATCCTGCTAAATTGGCACCGAGGGCCAATGCTTTCGCCGCATCCACGCCATGCTTCAGGCCGCCGCTGCCAATCAAAGCCCCCTTCGGGGAGACTGCGCGTACCTCTGCAATGCAGTCAGCGGTTGGGGTACCCCAGTCTGCGAAAGCCTCAGCCGCCGCACGCCGTATAGGGTCTATACTACGAAACTTTTCCACCTGACTCCAGGATGTCCCGCCTGCACCCGCCACATCAATAAAAGCCACCCCTGCATTATAAAGACGTTCTGCTGCATCACCATCAATGCCCCAGCCAACCTCTTTCACACCTACAGGAACCTCAAGTGCACGGCATACTTTCTCTATTTGCGATAGCAAGGACGCAAAGCCAGTGTTCCCTTCCGGTTGAAAGACCTCTTGAAGACCATTGAGATGCAGTACAAGAAACTCTGCACCAGCAATATCCACAGCCCGGCGACATTCCTCCATTCCGAAACCATAGGATAGCTGTACTGCGCCAATATTAGCAATAATCGGAATATCAGGCGCTTTGTCTCGTACATAAAAGGTTGCTGTTAGCTCAGAACGCTCCACTGCTGCACGAACAGAACCTACACCCAGCGCCCAACCCCGGCGCTGTGCAGCCTCAGCCAACCGAGCATTAATCGCTCCAGTAGCTACACTTCCACCTGTCATCGAGCTGATCAGCAGCGGTGTACGCATCTCACGTTCCAGGAACGTAGTCTGCAATGATATATCATCGAAATTCAGCTCTGGAAGAGCATTATGCCGAAATCGGTAATGTTCAAACCCTGTAGTCACACCGACACCACCAACTTCTTCATTTAGACAAAGGCGTACATGCTCTATTTTGCGTTCACCTGTCTTTGATGTAGGCAATAAAGACTTCTTGTCAGAAACCTCCATAGCCGGTAGGTCATTGCCATGATCCGCGCCAGACTGCCTATTCGCATCATATGGCACGGCCTCTTCTGGCGTATGATTCATGCTCCGTTCCTCCTATTCCTAAACTCCATTTATTATAACATATCCCTACAGATGAATTTACAATATAAGGTGAGTGAAAATACGAGGGCTGCTTCATTTCTCCCCACTAGGTGTTAATTGGTTGGTACACGCCGGAGCATAATAACTTTAAAGGAAGTGCTCTGCAATACTTTCAGGAGGAACTTCAGATGAAATCAGATCGTGGACAACCCGTTCAGCCCCAAACGATTCAAGTACATCCTGTTCCGGCTGCAGACCAACTTGGGCTTTACTACTTTTTAAGCGAGAAAGATAAAACATAAAGTATAGGTGCTAAACTTATACTTTCTTATATTTCAAAAAACCACCGAAGAGAAGGTAACACCCTCTGCGGTGGTTTAATCTATAATGAGGTTATAGGAGTGGAGACATTAATCTGGCGGCAGATTCCAGTATACGTACCACCATGCGTTTATTCATAAAGGTCTCATGCACAATCTGAGTGGTAGACAATAAATCCCGTTCAAAATCAGCAACGATTCGCGTAACACTCTCTGTCTGAAGTAGCAGTGCGTTTACCTCGAAGTTAAGATGGAAGCTCCGCATGTCCATGTTCGCCGTACCAATGGTCGCTATTTCACCATCCACGATTAACAGCTTGGAGTGTATAAAGCCCTTCTCGTATTCATAAATTTTCACTCCAGCCTCCAGCAATGCCGGGAAATAGGAGTGCGAAGCCAGAAACGGAATCCATTTATCCGGCTTAGCAGGGAATAACAACCGAACGTCTAGACCAGATATAGCCGCTACACGTATAGCAGTCAGGATATCCTCGTCCGGAATAAAGTACGGGCTGGCAATCCATACTGATTTCTCAGCTGAGGTGATCATGGAGAAGAATATATTTTTGAGTGCACGGCGTTCATTGTCCGGTCCACTGGCAATGATCTGTACTGCTCCGTCCCCTGTCATAAAGTGTAGCTGTGGTGTGAGATAATCCTGCTCCAGTATTTTTTCACCCGTAGTATGCATCCAATCTTGTAAGAAAATAATTTGCATCGTCCTTACCGCTTCGCCTCTAACCAACATATGGGTGTCTCGCCAGAATCCATAAGTTTTGCTGCGACTTAAGTATTCATCCCCCACATTGAGTCCACCCATGAACCCGACATCGCCGTCGATGACAACGATTTTTCGGTGATTCCGATAATTGACCCGGCTAGAGAAAAAGGAGGTGGAATTACCATACGAAGCCACCTGTACTCCAGCTTCAATCATTTCCTTCAAAAATGCTCTGGAAAGTTGAAAGCTACCTACGGCATCATACATAAATCGAACAGACACACCCGCACGCGCCTTCGCGATCAAAATCTGTTGAATACGCGTTCCAATGTGATCCGCACGGAAGATGTAATACTCCATATGAATATGGTGCTTAGCTTGTCGCAGCTCTAGCAGTAATGTCCCAAACGTCTCTTCACCATTGGTGAGTATACGCGTTTCTGAAGCAAAGGAAATAGGAGTACGCGCTAAAGTCTTGGATAATAACAGTAGCTTTTGGCGTGAGGGGTCAAAGACTGACCAATCTTGATGCGTACGCAAAGCGTCATTCTCAATCCGCTCATAGGCCATGAGATCTCGTTGTGCTTTTTTATCATATTTGCGACGTTTAAACACATTCTGTCCAAATAGAAAATAGAAGACCAGGCCGAGCACCGGGATCAACGCAAGCAAAAGAATCCATGACATCGTTGTAGAAGGATTACGGTTCTCCATAAAGATAGCCAAGCTAATCGAAATGACTGTCAGTGTGGAGAAAATACTAATAATCGTTCCGGCAGTACTCCCAAAAATACCAAAACCAAAATAATAAAATGCTATGAAAGCCCCAATGATAATTATAGATTGAAGTCCTCTTCTCATATTGTACCTACCTTCTTATTCATACGAGCAACACCAAAATGACACATTTATATATTACATGAAGAACCTATTTCTTCCTAGACAATTACTGTGTAAAAGTTCATTTACGACAAAACTGTAATCCTTCTGTTCTAAAATTTGTAATGACAGGATGTATCGAATATAATTATTTTGACCAATTAGTCAATTATAGAACTTGATAGTCAGAAAGGAGGTTATCCCCCCAATGAGTGATAAAACTGTGGATAAGCAGGAACAGATTATTAAGATCGCCATGCAGTTATTCGCTGTGAAAGGCTCCTCTTCCACGTCCATGCAAGAGATCGCCGAATTATGCGGAATTTCGAAGGGAAGCTTGTATCTAGTATTCAAATCGAAAGAAGAGCTGGAACGCAGTATTTTCCTCTATTGTTACCGAATGATTCGTGATCCCTTATTACGTGAAGAACAAGAAACCCAAAGATCACCGCGTGAGAAGCTTAGAAATCAAATAGAAATTCTACTGAGTCATGTGTACGAATTGCGTGAGTTCTTACAGCGTCAAATTCAGGAAGTTGCCGGAAAAGGATTTGATACTGAAGTACCGGAATGGCTGCGTAGAAACAACGCTTCCTTCTTACGCTGGTTTCAGGTGAAGATGGAGACCCTTTATGGAAAAGACATCGTTCCCTATACCGGAGATTTATGTATTGTAGGACATGGACTGATCAAATCATATATTGCGGTTATTTTTCGTCAGGATACCCATTTGTCCCTTGCCGTTATGGCTGATCATCTTATGAATTTATTGGATATTATTGTTTCTGGTCTTCTAACAAGTAAGCAGGCTCCACTCATCAACTCCACTATTTTAGCAAGCTGGATGGAGGAGAATGAAGAGAACAAACGAAAAAATCCACTAATGCTCATTAAGGAAATGAAGACTGTGATCAGTAAATTAAATAGTATAGAACCCGACGAGACAGCCGATTTGCTGGAATCACTCAGCATTCTAGAAGGCGAAGTTCTCTTACCTCACCCACGAAAAGCGATCATACAGGGGATGCTGTCCAACCTCCAAGCCTGCTCAGAGCTCACTATGGAATTGGAAGAATTGAGGAAGCTAGTTACTTCTGTGTCACATCATTCATGCGTATTTCGTTAATTGGCTCTACAAAGAGTTCGGGAGAGAGAAGAACATGGATAGTGAGTATTATAAATTTTCAAAATGGCGCCCTATTTCATAAAGAAAAGGCCCGAGAGGAGCAGAAACAAAACTTATGAAAAGCTTAATTAATTTCTCGCTCAGGAACAAATTTGCGATTTGGCTTCTGACGATAATTATTGTATTTGCTGGTTTGTATAGCGGGCTAACGATGAAGCAAGAAACCTTGCCTAATATTAGTATACCTTATCTTAGCGTTACAACCATTTATCCGGGGGCTGCACCAGAAGGTGTCGTAAATGATGTCAGCAAACCCTTAGAGCAGAAGCTACGCAATGTGGATGGTGTAAAAACGATCACCTCCACTTCTCTGGAGAATGCCTCCAGTATCCAGATCGAGTTCGATTATGGTACGAATCTCGATAATGCAACAGCAGCAGTTCGTGAGGCGCTAAATGAAGTCTCTCTGCCAGACAATGTGCAGAAGCCATCCATTTCCCGCTTTAGCCTTAGCTCAATGCCAGTCGTTTCCCTCAGTTTATCCAATGGGGATTCAGAGGATCTTGAGGAACTGACCCGTATTGCCGAGAACGATATTCGCCCTGCCCTAGAGGATGTTGAGGGTGTTGCTTCTATACAAATTTCTGGACAATACGTCAAGGAAGTTTCGCTTAAGTTCAATCAAGATAAGCTTAAACAATACGGACTGACCGAAGATACGGTTAAAGGTATTATTCAGGGATCTTCCCTCCGTGTTCCACTAGGACTGTTCGAGATGGACAAAGCTCAAAAGGCAGTTGTTGTGGATGGCAACATCACTACCGTTGAGGATCTTAAAAATGTAACCATTCCAGTTATGCCAACTGGTGCTACGGGCGCTGCCGGCGCTGGTGCTTCTGGAGCTGGTGCTGGTACTGCCGGAGCTGGAGCCGGAAGTGCTGCTGGTGCAGGTGCCGCTGGCGGAGCTACAAATATGGGACTGCCGACCGTGAAGCTGGGAGAGCTTGCCACGATTGAGGTTGTTGGGAATTCTGAATCTATCTCCCGTACTAATGGTAAAGAATCGATAGGTATCCAGATTGTCAAAGCCAACGATGCCAACACTGTTGATGTCGTAAATGGTGTTAAGGACAAAACTGAAGAATTAAAAGCACAATATAAAGGCATTGACCTTACCGTTCTGCTTGACCAAGGTAAGCCGATTGAGGACTCTGTAAATACAATGTTGTCCAAAGCGGTATTCGGTGCTCTTTTCGCAGTAATCATCATTTTGGTCTTCCTGCGGAATATTCGTTCGACAATCATTTCTATCATCTCTATTCCATTATCATTGCTGATCGCAGTGCTATGTCTGCGTCAAATGGACATCACGCTTAATATGATGACCCTTGGAGCGATGACCGTTGCCATCGGGCGGGTAGTCGATGACTCGATTGTAGTCATAGAGAACATATACCGACGGCTCTCCTTATCCGGCGAGAAACTAAAAGGCCGGGAATTAATCAGTGCAGCCACACGTGAAATGTTCGTACCGATCATGTCATCTACAATTGTAACCATCGCGGTGTTCTTACCGCTTGCTTTGGTTAGTGGTAT
The DNA here is from genome assembly GCF_037977235.1 of Paenibacillus sp. FSL K6-0276. Lineage (NCBI taxonomy): Bacteria > Bacillati > Bacillota > Bacilli > Caryophanales > Paenibacillaceae > Paenibacillus > Paenibacillus sp. FSL K6-0276. The sequence continues at coordinate 5,752,378 of NZ_CP150276.1, forward strand.
GGTTGGCGAGCTGTTCTTGCCTTTCGCTTTAACCATGGTCTTCGCCCTGCTCGCTTCATTGGTAGTTGCGATTACCCTAGTTCCTGCAATGGCTCACTCACTGTTCCGCAATGGATTGAAGGGTAAGAAAACCCACAGCGAGAAACCAGACAAGCTAGCTACTGGTTATCAAAAGATTCTGAACTGGTGTCTTTCTCATAAACTGGTTACGTTTGGAGTTGCTGTTCTCCTCCTTGCGGGCAGCTTGTTCTTGATCAAGCCTATTGGCGTTAGCTTTATGCCTTCCCAAGAGGATAAAACGGTTATGCTAACTTACTCACCGAAGGCTGGGCAAAGAACTGAAGAAGTTCAAGAGCAAGGCCTGAAAGCTGAGAAATACATTCTAGCGCAGCAGCATGTAGATAAAATGCAATATTCCATCGGCGGAGGCGGTCCGATGGGTATGGGCGGATCCAGCAACTCAGGACTCTTTTTCATCGTTTATGATAGTAAGACTCCTGATTTTGAAAACGTAAAAGAAAAGTTGATCGAAGGCTTAACCGCAGAAGTCCCAGATGGTGTTTGGGGTGATATGTCCGCCATGATGAGCGGAGGTATGGGTGGAAGCACTCTAACCGTGAATGTATTCGGAGACGATCTAGATCAAATTAAACCGGTCGCGGATGAGATCGCCAAAATCGTACAGGCTGACACCACTAATTTCAAAGATGGAGAAACAAGTCTTAAAGAAGCTTACGATCAATATACGATTGTAGCGGATCAAGAGAAGCTTAGCTCCCTCGGACTTACAGCGGGACAAATTGCAATGAAGCTGAGTCCTGCAGGCACACGTCCAGTACTCACTGAAGTAGAAATGGACGGCAAGAACTACAAAGTCTATATCGAAACAGATAAAGAAACGTATAAGAGTATTAAAGAAATGGAAGAAGCTACATTGACTTCTCCACTGGGCATCCAAGTGCCAATCGGGCAAGTCGCTAAAATTGAAAATGGCTCTTCCCCTGACTCGATTACTCGGATGGACGGTAAAATGAAGGTGGATGTCACTGCCGAGATTATTTCAAGTGACGTCAATAGTGCTTCAAACAGCGTGAAGGAAAAAGTAGATGCTATGGAATTACCTGATGGCGTAACGGTTAGCTTCGGCGGTGTAACCGAGCAAATCAATGATACGTTTGGTCAATTAGGAATTGCTATGGCGGCCGCTATTGCCATCGTATACTTCGTGCTAGTGGTTACATTTGGCGGTGGATTAGCTCCATTTGCTATCCTGTTCTCACTTCCTTTCACAATTATCGGGGTACTCGTTGCCCTTCTGATCGCTGGGGAAACCTTAAACGTCTCCTCCCTCATGGGTGCGCTGATGTTGATTGGTATCGTAGTAACGAATGCGATTGTCCTCATCGACCGCGTTATTCATAAGGAAAAAGAAGGACTCACCACGCGTCAAGCCTTGCTTGAAGCAGGCGGCACACGCTTACGTCCAATCCTAATGACTGCACTTGCAACGATTGGTGCATTGCTGCCACTGGTTACTGGACTTGAGAACAGTGCAGGAATTATCTCCAGAGGTCTCGGCGTAACCGTAATCGGCGGTTTGATCAGCTCCACGCTACTGACACTTGTAGTAGTGCCAGTCGTGTATGAGTTCCTAATGAAATTCCGCAGCAAAAAGGTAATTGATTAGAATACTTGATGCGAATCAAGTAAGCATGCTTAATCAAGAAGCTGTCTCAAAAGTAGTGAATGCTACTTATGGGGCAGCTTCTTTTTTATGGTATGGGCAAAGTAACGGGGGCTACTTAACCATTAAACTTTTTTGGTTGGGTGATGGGCGGTTGGACGATGGGTGATTTGCGATGGGCGAATTTGCGACTTCACTCAGGTCTTCATTTATTTGCTCCACTTGGACCTCCATTTAAATCGCTATTTACACTTCCACAGCACGAAAAACCCGACCTAATTTATAGGCCGGGCTCTGTATTATTATAGTGTTCTTATACCATTGCTGCTGCACTGCTCTCCAGCGAAGCTCTCCAGGAACGCAGCATTTGCAGATCGAGGGGTAGAAACTCAGCGAGCATATGGGAAAGTCCCAAATACAACGTACTATTCGTTGCTGCATTTAACTTCTCGCAGAACTGTGGAGTCCATTGCAGTAAATGATCTTCCAAAAAGGCTACCTGAATATCAAGCAGATCCATTGCACTTCTAATTGAGAAGCTGTTGTACAACATACGCTCATGCATTACTGCCATAAACTCCAGCTCAATAGCAATATGATCATCAGCTTCACCATTACATTTGTTAAATACAATTCCTGCGGAAGTATACACATCAGCAAGCACGTTGCAGAAATCTTCAGAACGACCCAGAATAGCAGCTTCACGTAATTTAAAAGAGCTTACTGTTTGCTCGTGCATAAGCCGTTTATACTCTTGGCTCTCTTTCTCGCATATATGCAGTAGCTTATTCGGTTCCTGACTCAGATAGCGCTTCAGTTCCCATCCGCCTTCCGTCATCTCTGCAGCAACACTCATCTTACGATTACGGCTCCACTGAGCCACAAGTGAGAGTGATGGTTTTCTACCCAAAAAATCCACTAAAAGCTGATATATTAATCCCCGACTTTCCAACCAATGGCTAAATGCCTCCGGCACGGCGAGCGATGGAACAGTTTGCATAGTCATTTTGCAAATCCTCCTCAATGGGTTTCCCGTTCACACACCGTCACATGATCGAGTGTAATTTCGGTATCCTTTTTTCGCAAAAGTGAATATAAAAGTAATCCGCACCTAGATTATATCGGATATTTAAAACGCTTTCCGTGAGCATTCTATGACTAATCACATCATTTGTCGTACTTTTGTCACATTTTCGCAAGGCTATTTCGGCTTTATCATTCTATTTAGTTTGTCCATTATTATGCAATAAAATCACAACCCTCCTTTTTAAAATAGAGGGTTTCAACCCGTACAACAGTTTGCTCATTGACGTACCCGCGAGCGATCTTTAAAATTCTAAACAAGTATAAACACCTGCGCTTCCTTTTAAGGAGGGAAGCATTCAAAACACCAACATATGAAGGGAGCAACGCTATGGAACCGCTGACGGACCCTTTTGGGCGTTTACACGATTACATCCGCATTTCGGTTACCGACCGCTGCAACCTGCGTTGCATTTATTGTATGCCAGCTGAAGGGATGGAATTCCAGCCGCAGGACGAGATTCTGAGTTACGAGGAAATCACCTCAGTTGTAGAGTCACTAGCACCACTCGGATTACGTAAAGTCCGGCTAACAGGCGGAGAACCTCTTGTTCGTAAAGATCTGGAGAAGCTAGTGGCTATGATATCCGCCATTCCAGGGATCGACGATATTTCACTGACTACAAATGGTCTAATGCTTCCGGCAAAAGCAGCGCTGCTAAAAGAAGCCGGTCTGTCACGGGTGAACATCAGCCTAGACTCTTTACGGCAGGATCGATTCTCTATGATTACACGCGGCGGTGAGGTCTCCAAGGTACTAAAAGGGATCGAGGCAGCACAAGCTGCTGGGTTGGAGCCGATCAAGATTAATGTTGTATTAATGAAAGGAATTAATGATGATGAGATCAAAGATTTCATCTCCCTTACGCTGAACAGTCCACTAAATGTACGCTTTATTGAATATATGCCTATCGGGAGCGCTACTGATTCTTGGCGCCAATCCTATTTGCCGTTGGAAACCGTTATAGATGCTTGTACTGAAGCTGGTTGGGAAACCGAAGAGGCGGAGCTCCCATCTGGTAATGGTCCTTCCCAGAATCGGCGAGTTATTGGAGCTCAGGGAACGTTCGGTCTGATCCATCCCGTGAGCGATCACTTCTGCGATAACTGCAATCGTCTGCGACTCACAGCAGATGGTCATATTAAAGCTTGTCTGTATTGGGCAGATGAATACCATGTGCGTCCTTTAATCAGCGACCCTGCAGCCGTGCAAGCCTTATTCCGAAAAGCACTGGGCAACAAGCCACATAACCACGAAATGGCCTTAGCCTTGGAGAAAAAAGCACAAAGCCACACGCCGACGGCACGGCGTATGTCTCAAATTGGAGGCTAGTCTGTCTCATTAAAAACGCCGCTTCCCCAAGCATTATGGGGAAAGCGGGTTTTGTTTAAGATAAAAGATAGCTGCTCTACTCAACTATGCTCTACTTACTATTTATTCTATTTGTGCTGGCAAGTTCACTATGAAAGCCGTTCCTTCACCAGGTCGGCTAGTTACAGTCACCTTACCTTCGTGCAACTCAACGATCTTTTTAACCAGCGATAGGCCCAGTCCACTACCACCCCCTCTCGCGGTTCTAGCTTTGTCTGCCTTATAGAAGCGATCAAAGATGCGAGGTAAGTCTTTTTCAGAGATGCCAATCCCGCTATCTTGAATCTCCACCTCTACCCGCCCATCTACTGTGCGAAGCTTGATATGAATACATCCGTTCTGGGGAGTAAATTTAATGCTGTTATGCAGAAGATTAGTCCAAACCTGGCTCATTAAATCTTTAACCGCTGAGAACTTCACTTCTTCCAGCTCGGCCTCTACCTCTATATTTTTCTCCAGCCATTGCGGCTCAGAAGCCAGAACCATATCTCTAAGCTGTTTATCTAGACGGTAAAATTGAGTTTCAAAAGGAAAATTGCCCGATTCGAGCGCTGAAAGCTTCAATAAATTATCACTGAGCCCAGATACGCGGGTACTCTCAGCCACGATAATATCAATATAGTGCCTCCTACTCTCCTTACTTAAGGTTTCGTCCTTCAATGCAAGTGCAAACCCTCGAATGGAGGTTAGTGGGGATTGGATTTCATGCGACACATTGGAGATAAAATCCTGACGCATGGTCTCCATCTGGCTCAGATCACTAGCCATTTCATTAATGCTCTCTACAATTTCGCCGAATTCACGGTATTCCCTATTTTGTTCAAGTACAACATTAAAATCTCCCTTAGAGATACGGCGAATCCCATCAATTATTGATTTATAAACAACACGTTCCCAGCCGCGAAAGAAGATGGAAAACAACAAGAATATCAGCATTAAAATCACTAAACCAACCAAAACAGTGATCAATTGCAAAGCATACTCCGATTTAAGCCAACCCCAAGCAGCATTCAATTTGTTCATTAAAAAATAAGCCGCAGTCCAGCTAAGCGCAGCTGCACCAAAAAAAGCAATAAACATTAAAGTATGCTGCGCAATACTCTTAAGCATTTTCATGCATGGCCCTCCAACCGATAACCAAGACCACGGATCGTACGGATTACGATCCCATAGTTATCCTGATTAAAACGTTCACGTAAACGGTTGATATGCACATCCAGCGTTCGCTCATTCCCCTCAAAATCATAACCCCAAATCTCTTCGATCAGTCTGTCTCTAGTCAACGTCTGACCCGGATAGCTGCCCAGCTTAAACAACAGCTCAAATTCCTTGAGCGGCAAGGTGATTTCCCCATACTCCGAGGATACCTCATAGGTTTTGCGATTCATTCGCAATCGACCTACGGTCACACTTTGCGCGGCTGAAATCTGGTATCGCTTGAGTAGCGCCTTTACTCTCGCAATAAGTACAACCGGCTCGAACGGCTTGACCAGATAATCATCACTTCCCAGCTCAAAACCTTTTACAATTTGCGAAGTTTCCCCTTTGGCCGTCAGCATTAAAATCGGGAAATCAAAGTTTTGACGCATTCGCCGGCATAGCTCCCAACCGTCCATATTGGGCATCATCACATCGATAATAGCTAAATCTATATTATAGCTTTCCAGAATCTGAAGAGCCTCCAGTCCATCAGAAGCTCCATAGATCTCTTCCATCCCTTCAGCTCTCAGAAATACTTCTACCAATTCGCGGATGTGCGGATCGTCGTCCGCTACTAGTATTTTTGTCATGTAGCACTGGACCCTCCTCTTTATTGTCCTGAATCTCAGGGTTATTCATCTGTAGCTGCTGGGTGGCAAATTCACGATACAGCTCATGGTTTTCCAGTAGTTCCTCATGACTTCCCATCCCGGTAATCTGACCCTTTTCCATAAAAATAATCTGCTCTGCATTTACAACAGTAGCCAAACGGTGAGCAATTACAATCGTAGTTCGACCCTTCATCAAATTGGACAGTGCCTTCTGCACCACGGCTTCCGATTGGCTATCCAGACTGGAAGTGGCTTCATCAAGCATAAGAATCTTCGGATTTCGCAGCAGTGCTCTAGCAATGGCAATCCGTTGCCGTTGTCCACCAGACAACTTCACGCCTCTTTCGCCGACATCCGTATTATAGCCTTCAGGAAGTGCATCAATAAAGCCATCTGCATAAGCCATTGCTGCTGCAGCGCGCATCTCCTCCACGCTAACGTCCCGATCCAATCCGTAGGCTAAATTCTCAGCAATCGTACCTGCCAACAGTGGGCTTTCCTGCGAAACGTACCCTATAAGCTTCCGCCACGAACGCAGTGAAAATGTAGACACTGGCTTGTCACCCAGCTTAATCAGACCTGACTGAGGCTCGTAAAAACGTTCCAGCAACGAGAACAATGTGGTCTTACCGCCCCCACTCGGTCCGACAATAGCCGTCACCTGACCGGGAAGCATCCGGAAGCTTACATCGTTCAACACCTTCTCACCATTTTTATATCCAAAGCTTAATCCCTCTACCGAGATTGGGCCTTCTGCGCCATTCGCCTCTTCCTGTCCTTCATATACTTCCTCTTCTGCTGCTAGAGTCTCAATAATACGCTCCGAAGCGCCCTTGGCCTTCTGAATCTGTGTGAAGAACGTAGTCAATTGAGTAAGTGGCATAATAATCTGAATGAGGTAAAGGATAAAGGCAACCAGCTCTCCAGCCGTCAAAGCACCCGAAGATACCTGCATTCCACCATAACCGATAATGACCACAAGCAACATCATAAAAACAAAGGAGACGAGTGGACTGATCATCGCGCTAATCTTGCCTTCACGAATACCAAAGGAAAGCAGGTTCATAATTCCGGTTTTACCTGCTTCGTACTCTTTCTTCTCAGCACCCGAGGATTTCACCAAACGGATCTCAGATAATACACCACTAAGTGTAGCGGTAAAAGAAGCTGTCTCGTCTTGCATCCCCTTGGAGATTTTGTACATCTGCCGTCCAAGCGGTACTAGAATCAGCGCAGAAAGTGGAAGAACAGTGAATAGAACAAGTGTCATTTTCCAATTTAAAAACAGTAGAACTGAGATCGAACCTACAATGGAGATCACTCCGGTAAATAAGCTGGCTAGATGTTCAGAAATCAGCGTTTTGATGATCCCTGTATCATTCGTCATGCGGCTGACACTTTCTCCCGTTCGGTTGTCATTATAATAAGCCACAGGCAGAACTAGAAATTTAAGCCACAGTCGGTCCCGCAGACCTGCAACCATCTTCTGACCCACATAATTGAGCAGATAGATGGAGATCCCTCCCGCAATGGTCTGCGCGATAAATGCGGCTGCTATACCCGCAATTTGCAGCTTGCTAACGGAGGCCAGTGAGAAGCCGTCCACCAAGTTCTTAGTGAACATCGGGATGACCAGACTGACCAATGTCGATATCATGCTTAGCGCAATGGCTATAGCCAATAAGCCGTATGAAGGCTTGGTTTCTCTTAGTAGCGTTAAGAACGGCTTCAGCGCCATCTTTCGCTTGGATTCGGATTTCTTCATGACAATGATTCCCCTTTTCTTAATAGCTCTTCGAGAAAAGCATAGTAATATCTTTCTCGCCTTACACCCATCCTATCTGCAGATTGTAAACTGAAGTTAAACGCGCCGATCAGACAATAGTGCCTTGTCACTTCCCATCCTGTGGGAATAGTCACCGACCAAAATAATGCCCGTTATACTTAGCGTTTGTACCTCCTACGCACGCGTTCAAGCATTTTTTGTCGCTTATCGTCTCAAACATAAATAAAACCCAAAATAATGTAAAAAAGTAAAAAAGGGTGTTTGTATCCCTTTTCAACACGTGTTACAGTGATAGAAGGGCCTACTATTGGCCACTCTACTCCATGCAAGATATTTAGTGAGAAAGGAGTGAACCATTTGCGAAAAGGCGTTATTCCATCTTCTATCACGTCTTTAAAATGGTTCAATTTTTTTGTATATGGAACCATGGTCCTCTTCACCAGCTTCTTTCAACTATACCTGCTGGATGTAGGGATGAACAAATTAGAGATTGGTGTCTTATTCTCTATGGGAGCGCTAGTATCCATATTTGCAAATCCATTCTGGGCGTTCTTAACAGACCGTTCTCAGAATATACGGCGTATCGTTTTGGTTATGTTATTCGGAACGCTAGTGTTCTCACAGTTTATGTTTCGAGCAAATACATATGAGACGATCTACAACGCCATTATTTTGTTCTATTTCTTCCAAGGACCACTATTTGCTCAAAGCAACACGATGATTCTCAGCTATATTGACGGAACTAATCAGCGCTTCCGTTCTTTCCGGCTTTGGGGTTCAATAGGGTGGGCACTGATTGCGATTGTCGCCGGCTTTATCCTGGATTGGGCTGGTGTATCCATCTTGACCTATCTGCTTACAGCGTTACTAGGTGCATCAATCCTATCCGTTCTTGTATTACCTAAAATTAACCATACCATTATGAGAGCTCCGATGCCGTTTAAGGGCTTAAGTAAGTTGATTTTCAATCCCTTTTTCTTGTGTTTTTTATTATTTGGTATTCTGGTTTCCATACCGAACACTATGAACACCACATTCATATCCTTGTATATTACAGATCTGGGCGGTTCTAAAAAAATGATTGGTCTTGCCGTATTCCTCTCCTCCATTTTGGAGGTAGGCGTATTTGTTCTCTGTGACCGATTCCTTAAACGTAAAATTTCTGTTCTGCTCGGCTGGCTTGCATTGGTCAGTGGTTTATTCGTTCTGCGTTGGTGGTTTATGGCTGATGCGACTACTGCCCTTCAAGTAGTGTTCATTCAAATTTTACACTGCATAACGTTCGGCGGCTTCTTCTATGTAGGTACCCAATTGACGATGCTCCTGATTCCACGGCCTTATCGATCTTCCGGACAAGCGCTCTACACCCTAAGCTGGAGTGGGATATCCGGTTTCATTGGAGGTATTCTCGGAGGTTGGATGTATCAGTATCTGGGTGCACAGAGCATGTATCAGACTGGTGTATTCTTGACGCTTATTGGAACGCTTGGCTTTGGTTTCATGTGGCTCTTTGTTAGCCGTGGAGGGTATCGCCCCCCTACAGAGGAAGATGAAGAGATCTTCGACATCGAAGCATTATAATTCAAAAAAGCAGGCTCAAACGTACCTATTCGGGACGTCTGAGCCTGCTTTTTAATTATTACCTTGATCGATTTATCTGTTTAGCCTTGTTTAGGAGGCTGAAATGAACTTTTCAATGAAACGATAAGATTGAATACGAGATGTCCTGGAGCCGAATACTTGCTATCCACATTAAAGTAACCATGACGGAAGAACTGGAATTTATCCTGAGCCACGCTATCCTTAAGTGCAGGTTCAACAAAACCTTGCAGGATTTCTATGGACTTAGGATTAAGCTGATCTAAGAAGCTAGGCTCCGATTTCTCTACTGAGGAATCCAAACCTTCAACTTCCACAGCCTCATCCGCTTCTTCAGCAGAAATTAGAGGCTCGTATAAACGGAATTCTGCAGGTACCGCTTGGCTAGCTTCTACCCAGTGCAAAGTGCCTTTTACTTTGCGACCTGTAAATCCGCTGCCACTCTTCGTTTCTGGATCATACGTACAGTGCAGCTCAACAACCTCGCCATTCTCATCCTTAATAACTTCATTACATTTGATGAAATAAGCGTGTTTCAGACGTACTTCATTGCCGGGGAACAACCGGAAATATTTATTCGGCGGATTCTCCATAAAGTCATCACGTTCCACATAAATCTCGCGAGAGAACGGAATTTGGCGTACACCCATTTCCTCATTCTCTGTATTATTCTCCGCTTCAAGCCATTCTGTTTGACCTTCAGGGTAGTTGGTAATTACAACCTTAAGCGGTCGTAACACAGCCATTGTACGCGGTACAGTTAGCTTAAGATCCTCACGTATAAAGTGTTCCAGCATTTGCAGGTCCACTAGACCTTGGCTCTTGGAGATCCCCGCCTCATACACGAACTTACGAATCGCTTCCGGCGTATATCCTCTGCGGCGCAGACCGGAGATCGTCGGCATCCGCGGGTCATCCCAGCCATCCACATGTCCTTCGTCTACAAGCAGCTTCAGCTTACGCTTACTAGTCATCGTTTGAGCCAGATTCAGACGACCAAATTCATATTGATGTGGGACAGCTGGCATCTCACATTCAGCTACGACCCAATCGTAGAATGGACGCTGATCTTCGAATTCCAACGAGCAAAGAGAGTGAGTGACTCCCTCGATAGCATCTTCTAGCGGATGAGCGAATGTATACATTGGATAAATACACCATTTGTCGCCTGTGTTATGGTGATGCGCATGAGTGATACGGTAGATAACAGGATCACGTAGATTAATATTTGGTGAAGCCATATCGATCTTGGCGCGAAGGACCTTCTCCCCATCCTTGAATTCGCCTGCCCGCATACGGCGGAACAGATCCAAATTCTCTTCAATGCTACGATCACGATGTGGACTGTTCTGTCCTGGCTCGGTCAGCGTTCCCCGCAATTGGCGAATTTCATCCGCACTGAGGTCATCTACATAAGCTTTGCCCTTTGTAATTAATAATTCGGCACGTTTGTACATTTCCTCAAAATAATCCGATGCAAAACGCAGCTCTTCCCATTCATAACCGAGCCACTTTACATCTTCTTGAATTGAGTTTACGTATTCCATATCCTCTTTGGCCGGATTCGTGTCGTCAAATCTCAGGTTAGTCTTACCACCGAACTCGTCCGCCAGTGTAAAGTTAATCCAAATCGCCTTAGCATGTCCGATATGTAAATAACCGTTCGGCTCCGGCGGAAAGCGTGTGACAACTTCCTTTACTTTACCCGTACGGAGGTCTTCGGTAATAACATTCTTAATAAAATTGGAGGGGGTGCTACGGTTTTCCACAGCTATCAACCTTTCGTTCTGTAGTGTTACACTACTTCTTGTATAAACATGTTTCCTACTAATATACCCGTTAACCGTAGATTGTTCAATAAAAGGGGACATAGGGCATAGATCATTTTTTAGCAACTTTAGACCTTTTGACTTCTGTCTGGGCGATAGAGTAGCATGATAATCATAAGAAATAATCCATAATCATACATACGGCCTAGTGCCAAAAAGGAGGCAACCGCTTGTTTAATTATGTCATCGATGAAGAGCTTATGTTAAAGCCGCTCATGCCAGAGCACGCTCGTCACATGTTCACGTTAGTAGAGCACTCGCGAGAACGGCTAAGACAATGGCTCCCTTGGGTGGATGCCGTTACGGAGCAGGGTCACACTCTAAATTTCATCAAAAACGCGGTTAAACAAAGCACCGACAATGGTGCTTTTACCGCTGGATTGTGGGTTCGCGGTGAACTCGCCGGTGTGATTGGGTATCACCAGATTGACTGGCATAACCGATCTGTTGGGATCGGTTACTGGCTTGGTGAAGGATATGAAGGTAAAGGGTATATGACCAGCGCCTGTCGGGTTCTAGTGGACTATGCACTACTGGAAATGGAGCTGCAACGTGTAGAGATTCGCTGCGCGACCGCTAATGTTTCCAGCCGAGCGATTCCAGAACGGCTTGGTTTTGTACTCGAGGGTGTGATTAGGCAGGCAGAACAGCTGCCAAATGGCTACGTGAACCACGCTATATACGGTTTATTGCGTAGTGAGTGGCAGCTACTGGGCTAAGTTACGTAAGCAAGGAAGCAACAACAATAAACCTGGCAGGCATATGCCTCCAGGTTTATTGTATTGAGCAGACTAAGGCTAGATCTCTGGCATACCCAGCTGTTTTCTAAACTTGTTCCGAACTACGGCAGAAAGAGCTTCCAGCTCTACAAGCTCTGCTAGAGCAGCCTCCTCCTGAAGACCAACCTGCATTAAATGCAGTACGTGCGACACGGATGCTCTACCTGCTCCATCTTCTTTTTTGACGATTACATCACCGGTGGAAATTTTCCCTTCACGCAAAACGCGTAAGTAAAACCCGCTGTATCTGGTATCCAACACTTGAGCTGGTAAATCTGCAGGTCCGTGCTTTTGTGAGATTTTGAAGCAAGGATATCGTGGCTGGCTAACTTGCAGCAAGGTGGTGCCTATTTCATATACATCGCCAATGCACACCTTTGTCTCCAGTAGGCCAGCTGTTGTTATATTTTCTCCGAAGGCAGAGTATTCCAGCTTCTTCCCAAGCTGCTTCTCCCAGTAGGAATAATGCTCGATGGGATAGGCACAAACTGCCTTATCAGGGCCTCCGTGATGTTTAAGATCTGCCTGACCATCTCCATCAAATCCGTTTGTATGTAGTTGAACCGATCCTTCTGCAGGCATTTTATAAATCCCAGTCTCCAAAGGCTTACCCCGATAATCCACCGTAACCGGTCGCCCCACATTAAGCGAGATGATCTCCATATCCATTTCCTCCTGTCAGCATGCAGCACATAAATATCTCATCCACATAACGGCCACCAAGATAAAATTCCTCCCGCAGACGTCCCTCTTCCACAAAACCGCATTTACGATAAAAAGAAAGCGCTGGTTCATTACAGGATAATACGCGTAGACGAAGCTTACGAATGGCATTTTCCACAGCATGTTCCCTAATGGCCTCCATGAGCTGCTGGCCAATGCCTAAACGTTGATAATCCGGATGAACAGCAATATTGACTTCGCACACATGCCTGTTGCTCTCCATTCTACTAGGACAGCCAAATCCAACATATCCGCATAACTTGTCATCCTTCAGCGCTACAAGCTGCGAACCCGGGGGAGCATTCAGTAGGTAATCCTCTTGTGAACGCCACATTAATGGCCCCGGGCTAGTATCCTCCGTCCAGATCATATGATCCAGATGAATCAGTTCTCGTACGTCTTTGATCTCTGAGGGCCTTATTATAAGCTTATCCCTATTGCTTTGTTTCATAAAGATGTACCCCCCTTGCCTTGCACCTCTATATAATTCACAGCAGATATTCTAAATCCACTATGCACAACTATACTGTTGTCCGCTCCAGCGAATGGCCTCGACGATTGCCATATGCATGAATAATGAAGAACCCTACGGATAATACCGCCATCGCACATGCCAGCCATGCTGTAGGCGCTAAGCCTCCACTATCGTACAACCTCCCCATTAAGTAGGGTCCAATCACCCTCCCGACTGCACCCATCCCTCCACTTAGCCCTAAATAGAATGGGGCACTGCGACCTGCATGGTCCGAGATAAAGGAAGGCATGGCCGGAGATATCAGCATTTCCCCAAGCGTAGCGAGTACCATCCCAAGCACTAAACCTGAATAGGTCGGCATCCATAGAAGAATAGCATACCCACCCAAATAAAATAGAGCACTTGCTGTCATTTGCGCCGTTGAGGTAGACGCGAACCAGCGTTTAATAACCGTTACGAGCGGCTGAGCCGCAAAGATAAGAATACCGTTCAGTGTCCAGAGAAAACCATAGGTTTTCTTAGGCCAACCTTCAGAAATAATGAATGGGGATACCCCAGTATTCCAGATAGAGTTCCCTAACAGCAGGAACATGGAGGCAATCCCCATATAAAGATAAATCCGTGTATGTCCCATTAGCTTCCATGTGGATTGTTTCTCAGGTCCAGTCTTCTGCTGTTCTACAACCTCATGTGAAGGACCTCCACCGATTTTCTTGAGATAAACAAAAAAGAATCCCGCAAATACTGCGGATGTCACGCCGTTCATCACAAAGCTGAGCATATAAGAAATATCAGCCAGAAAACCACTTAACGCCGTACCTAATGCTACACCAATATTATTGGCGACATAAATAACATTAAACAGCTCTCCGCGCTGCTTCGTGAAGCGAAAGCCGATAAACGCCTGAATCGCAGGTAATGACAGTGAATTAAAAAGCCCTACCAGTCCCATTGCGACCATAAACAACATCCAGTTGTTACTTGCTGCCGGCAAAGTGAACAGTGCAAGTGCATTCATGGCCAGCGATCCGACAATCAGCCGGTTTACGCCTACCTTATGATAGAGTGAGCCCCCGAGTAGTTGACCCACGATCCCGCCAACCGATTGAATAAGAATCACTAGTCCAGCATCCGACATGCTGCGTCCAAGCTCATCAAAAACATACATCGTAACAAGTGGCCACATCAGTGCACTACCCGTTGCGTTAATAAGGCTGGCGATTAAAAATATTTTAACTTCTTTAGGATAATTCTGTAAGAACTTCATTAATAGTATACATCCCCTGTAATATATGTGTCATTATTCCATCCAGCATCGTCCCAAAACAGGGTTCGGAGCAAGCAGACACATTGACGTTTTATCGTGATAAAGTCACTATACTCTACCTCTTATTTAAGCCTAACTTCTACCGTAGCTGAAAAAAAGTGGCTCCGTTCCCCATGTCACTGAGTCGAGTCGGTCCGGAGTAAGCACATTCACTCGTTGTCGCTTCCTTTTACCCTCCCACCATAGTCCCTGACTAATAACGGTGCCTGGCAGCATCTTGTCCGTCACCTTCGCTGTAAGATCTATAGTACCACGGGCGTTAAATACGATAACCTCATCTCCGTCACTGATCCCTCGAGCTAATGCATCCTTCGAATGAATCTGCAAGGTCGGCCCCTTCTCCAGCTACTGATGTTTCTCTACATTGGAGAAGGTGGTTCACGTCCGCAGTCCTCCCCTTGTTCCTACTATCTATTTATATTTTATAGTTGCCGCTGTCGTCCGTAAAGCAGACTAAACAAAAAGAAACGACGTTGTCGCCCTTTAAAGATGACAACCTTTTCTCGTAGAAATATACGGATGATGTATTGTGTGAAACTCATACTCTATTATATTTCAAAAATTAAGTGATTCGTTATTAAAAAGTCGGGGTAATAGAGCCTAGAAACACTCCCCCTTCTAAAATTCGCCGTGCGTCCGATTTCGTTCCCCCGAGCTCGGATACATCACGGCGAATTTTGTTTTGTCTATACAGCAAAAAGCACCCCTCGAATATACAAAGGAGTGCTCTATAAGATAGGTTAGGCGTGTTTCTTCACACCGCTACCGGACATGCTGTTCACGGATTGAATAGCCGCAGGTTCTTTACGCAAGTAAGCCATCCAATACGCTGCCGCAACAAATATCGCACCGCCCGTCAGATTGCCTAGCCATACCGGAACAAAGTTGCTAAAGTACTGTCCCCATGAAAAATACCCTTCAAAAATAGCAGCCGGAATTAAGAACATGTTGGCTACAACGTGCTGGAAGCCGATAGCTACAAAAGCCATTGTTGGGAACCAGATACCGAGGATTTTGCCACTGAAGTTATCTGCTCCATAGCAGAGCCATACCGCCAGAGCTACGAGCCAGTTACAACCGATACCGGAAACAAATGCCGGCAAGAAGCCAGCCTCAAGCTTATGTCCAGCCATTTCCACTACTTTTTCCAAATACACACCGTCTGCGGTTAAACCTACTACGTGACCGAAAAAGTAAGCTACAAACAAGGCTCCCGCTAGATTGCTGAGCGTAATCAATACGAGATTCTTGACGACTTCCCAGAAAGAAATCTTCTTTGCCATAAAAGCGAGCGGCACGGCCATCATATTGCCTGTCAGTAGTTCTCCACCTGCAAGCAGTACTAGAATCAATCCAACAGGGAAGACTGCTGCCCCAATAAAGTTAGCAATAGATCCCCATTCTTGCGGTGCGCCAGCAATGACACGAATATCCAGTAAAAATCCGAGCGCAATAAACGCTCCTCCCAGAAAACCCAGAATAAGTACGGTGCTTAAAGGATTGTGCGCCTTTTTTATGCCGTTCTCGACCGTAACTGCGGCAATCTGCTGCGGTTTATTATAAGCCATGATTCCTATCCCCTTCATCTATTTACTTAAAATTTTTTCCTTTATGACCATTGTAGCGTGTCACAAAACACATTAACGTGACAATTATCACTTAATGAAAAACTAAGTGAAAGTTTTCACTGACATGTCAAATTTAGCATGACGCATACATAATTACAATTGTCAAAATAGGTTCCAAATTATTTTAAAGGTAAATAGTACCACTTTTTCGACCGCAAAAAAACCGAAGCCATAAATGGCCCCGGTTCATCCGACGGATTGTTCTTATGCAATTACGTTAAACGGTTACAGCCTCTTTACTTGGTACTGTAGTCGGCAGCGCTTGAAGACCTACTGTATTCAGGAAGTTCCAAGGCTTGTTGTAATGAGGTTGGAAGAAGAAATCGATGAAGGCAAGCTGGTCGATCGTCATTTTATTTTGAATACATACAGACACTGTGTTAATCGATTGCGTCAGATCCATTTTGGACATGATTTGCGCTCCGAGAATGCGGCGTGTGACGCGATCAAATACTACTTTTAGTTGAACCTGCTCGAAGGTTGGCATGAATTCTGGACGGTAGTTGTCAATAATCATGGTGGTCTCTACATCCATTCCCTCAGCTTTAGCCCCTTCTTCTGTAAGACCTGTTGCTGCGATATTGTCTTCATAAATCTTAATGCCAGAAGTCCCTTGAGTACCCATATAAGGAATCGTCTCTGTCACCAAGTTACGTGCGACCAAGGTGCCCATCCGTACTGCATTGGTTGCCAGTGGAATATAAGCGTGCTTACCTGTAGGGTTGTAATGAATCGCGCAGCTATCACCAGCGGCATACACATCTGGGCAACTAGTCTGCATATAGTCATTGACCAGAATTGCGCCATTAGGCAGCATATCCACTTGACCTTTCAAGAGTTCTGTATTCGGACGGAAGCCGATACAGAGAATGACCAGATCCGTCTCATGTTCCCCTTCGCTTGTAATAACCTTGGTAACTTTACCGCCTTCGCCAGCAAAAGAACTGACCTTCTCATTTAGTGCTAATTTAATTCCATGATCCTTAAAGGATTGTTCTATTGGTGCAGTGAACTCTGGGTCCAGATATTTATTCAGAATACGATCCTCACCATCGATCAGCGTAACCTGCTTCCCGTTCATTTGGAAAGCTTCCACCAACTCAACACCGATATAACCAGCGCCTACGACTGTGATTTTGTTCGCTTGTTTTGCTTTTTCTATAATGGTATTGGAATGGTCATAGTTCTTGGAGAGTAAGATCCCATCCAGTTCAAGCCCTTCGAGCTTCGGCACAATCGGCCATGAACCCGTAGTCATAATCAGCTTATCGTAGGTATCGGCGAACTCCTGTCCAGTTGCCAAATTGCGAATGCGCAGCGTTTTGGACTTCGTATCCACTGCGGTCACTTCATGACGCATGTTGGTCTTTACACCAAGCTCTGCAAGTTTCTCTGGGGAGGAATAGAACAGCCCCTGTGGATCTTTGACTACTCCACCTACGTATAAAGCAATCCCGCAGGATAAAAAGGAAATATTATCATTACGCTCATACACTGTAATCTCGGCTTCCGGGTAAAGTTGAGCAGTATTTACAATTGCGGCAGTTCCAGCATGGGTACATCCAATGACAGCTACTTTCATCTTTTCTTCCTCCTTCAAATTGACAACCTGGTTATATATTCTGACTTGCTTGACCGACCAATCATAAAATCTGATCAACATTGGGTTAATTGTGATTTATTTCACTTTATAAACTGATTATATTGTGATATTTATCACATTACAAGTCTTTTCCGTCTATATCCTCAGATTGTTCACAATTTTAATTATTTTTTCGTCACCGCTGCCGGGTGCGACCTCGTTAGCTTTGCCATGTAGGTAGGACATTATGTTCTGACCCCGCAGGAATCAACAGGAATAAGAAGAACCGGTTGTCGTAAAAATAAAAGGAGTTATGTAGCAAAAACAGGCTTCTCCCTAATCCAACAGGGAGAAGCCTGATCATAAATTGAATTTACACCAAACCGTGAATCTCGCCATCCTCATCCAGCCATAGTGCCTCAGCGGCTGGTTTAGCCGGCAGCCCTGGCATCGTAACGATATTGCCCGTGATAACTACAGCAAACCCTGCACCGAGCGAAAGCGTGATATCACGTATGCCTACGGTGAACCCTTCAGGAGCGCCAAGCAATCTAGGTTGGTCCGAGAAGGAATATGGTGTCTTCGCCATACATACTTGAAGTTCATTCAACCCGAGCTGCTCAATAACTGCTAGGCTGCGTTTGGCCACAGGGGAAAAGTTAACCTCTGCACCACGATAAATTTCGCGCACAATCTTGGTGATTTTGGAAGAGATGTCGAGTTCGTTCTCATACAAAGGCGCAAAGCGCTCAGTGTCGCTATGGTCCAGAAGCTTCTTTAGTTCCGAAGCCAACTCTTGTCCGCCCGCGCTACCTTCTGCCCATACCTTGGATATTGCCGCAGGAACGTTCAATCGGCGACAAGCCTCCACAACATCATTAATCTCTTCTGGGCTGTCGCCTTCAAAATGATTAATGGCAACAAGAACAGGTACCCCAAATTTGCCGAGATTCTCTACATGACGCTCCAAATTAGACAATCCAGAGCGCAGCGCCGTCCGGTTCTCAGTTTGGAGCTCATTCTTAGGTACGCCACCGTTATATTTCAAGGATTTCACCGTCACGACAAGCACTGCCGCTGAAGGAGTTAGACCGGCTTGCCGGCATTTGATATCCATGAATTTCTCTGCACCAAGATCCGCTCCGAAGCCTGCTTCCGTAACAACAACATCTCCCAGCTTGAGTGCATAACGAGTACCGATAACACTACTGCAGCCATGGGCGATATTCGCAAATGGACCGCCGTGTACAATAACAGGAGTCCCCTCCAAGGTCTGCACCAGATTAGGCTTAACCGCTTCCTTCAGCAGCGCTGTCATTGCTTCAACTGCCCCTATTTGCTCGGCCGTTACAGGCTGTCCCTCTTGGTCATATCCAATCAAAATGCGGTTCAGACGATTTTTAAGATCACTTAAATTATCACATAGGCATAACACAGCCATAATCTCAGATGCTGTCGTGATCTGAAAGCCGCTTTCCCGTACGGCTCCGTTTCCATCTCCGAGCCCTGTCACGATGCTCCGCAGACTGCGATCATTCATATCCATTACGCGTTTCCAAACGATACGCTGTGGATCAAGACCCCGCTTATTGCCTTGGAAGATATGATTGTCAATCATTGCAGACAAGAGATTATGCGCAGAAGTTACCGCATGAATATCGCCCGTAAAGTGCAAATTAATCTCATCGGCCGGAACGATTTGCGACTTTCCTCCGCCTGTGGCACCGCCTTTCATGCCTAAGCATGGTCCAAGGGAGGGCTCGCGTAAAGCAGCCACGGTCTTTACACCTGCTGCGTTCAGTGCTTGTGCTAGCCCTATGGTTGTCAAGGTCTTCCCTTCGCCAGCAGGGGTGGGGTTCACCGCAGTGACCAATACCAGCTTGCCATCTGGCTTGTTCTTCATATCCTCCCATAAGGACGGCGAAAGTTTACTTTTATATTTTCCGTATAGTTCCAGATGCTCTTCGCCAATTCCCGCTTGTGATGCTACCTCTGTAATTAACTTCATGCTTGTATAAAACCCTCCTGCCGTTATTATCCTGCTGCAATCCACTCTTTATGCATATTCTGCATGGGCATTACATTCTCTTCAAAGGATACATGGTCTCTGTAAAGCGTCAAGTATAATTTATCACAATAAAATTCAAAAGGGACTATTCCTTATTCCTATGTAAAAAAGAAAATCCCTTCGAGGCTCGGCCAAAAACCGAGGTCAAAAGGATACTTGTAAAATAACAATTCATTAGACCATAACTGGTTTACAGTGAGGACTCAATATGTTCTGTCATCGTTTCTGGCGATTCCTTCGGCTCAACACGAGCCACTACATTGCCACTGCGATCAATAAGGAACTTCGTGAAATTCCAGCTAATATCGCTACTCTCTCCAGCACCAGGCTGCTGCTCTTTTAAATAATTGAAAAGAGGGCTGGCATCTGGTCCGTTCACATCAACTTTGGCAAATACGGGAAAGGTGACTCCGTAATTAATCTGGCAGAACTCTTCAGCTTCTTCACTTGTACCCGGCTCCTGACCAGCGAATTGGTTGCAGGGGAATCCTAATACTACAAGTCCCTGATCCCCATACTGTTCGTAGAGCTTCTGGAGATCCCCATACTGCGGTGTAAGTCCACATTTGCTGGCCGTATTGGCAATCAGCAGCACCTTACCTTCATAATCCGTAAATGAAACTTCTTTACCCGAAGGCGTAACACCGGAAAAATTGTAGATCGACATCCTTATTCCCCTTCCTTCCATGTACTTAGACTACAATACGTATCTTACCCGAACTTTAATACAATGCAACTTATCGACACTTAATGTAACCACTAAGAAAGAAAAAAAAGCAGCCCTTTGTATTTCTTAGGACTGCTCTCTATGACTCTGTTATTTGGATACTGGTACAACATCATAATATTCTTCCAACGTAATCCCTTTATCCGCTATATAAGCAGCTATATCCTTGCCCACATAACGGATATGCCAAGGCTCATATTTATAGCCTGTAATGTCCTGCTTACCTTCTGGAAAGCGGATGATAAAACCATATTCGGTTGCATGCTGCGCTAGCCACTCAGCTTCCTTCGTTCCACCGAAACAGCTCTCCGCAGCACATTTACCGTCACTTCCTGAGACATCGATAGCAAGCCCTGTCTGATGCTCGCTATAGCCAGGCACGGCACTGTAAGTACGGGCCAGTTCTTCTCCGTCTTTCTCAACATAACGATTATACAGCCTCGTTTGGGTCTCCTTAGAACGGTATGCCGAAACGCCAGCCAAGTAAATCCCGTCTTCCTCTGCGCCTGCGAACATTTTCTCTAATGCTTCGGCAGCTTCCTTGCGCATCATACGCTTTTCGATTTTCTCTTTAAACGTAAACCGCACATCCGGATAGACAAGATCAGATGGTTTATAGTTATCAGGCAGTCCATACTGCTTATTCACCATCACAGCTATACTATCAGGCGCTTTAAAAGAATTATCAGTGCTACTGCCCCCGCCATTACTGTCCGATTCGGATGGATCAGAGGGATCCGTTGAATTAGATGGATTAGCTACCGCCGGGTCCGTTATGCCCACTTCGGTGCCATTACCGTCTGCACCAGGCTTAGCTTGAAGATTATCCTGTACATTTATATTGGACCCGCTATTGTTCGACGCAGAGGGAGAAGTTGTCGTATACTTCCCAATTCCCCAGCCAACTGCAATAACGACAATCAACAAGCTCACTAATTTCAATTTTTTAGACATCTGCAAGATCTTCCTCCTCGAAGTCGAAACACTCTATTTATCTATTAGACAAGCTTTCCTTCAAAAATGTTACACTAAGATCCTTCTTTGGACAAATATCGCTCAAATCCATCCACAAAATAAAGTTACCATAGGTGATTAGCTTGTCCGCTAACTTCCCTATGGTAACAAGTTTTAGTTATAAAATTCCACTTACTTTATCTGGATGTGCCTCTGCCGCCGCTTTTAAAGCCGCCGGAGCTGCCACGGCCACCGCGAGAAGATCCACCGCTTCCGCTGTTGCGTCCGCCTTTACCAGCGCCACCCTTAGCACCGCCGTATCCGCCTTTGCTACCTTTACCACCTTTACCGCCGCCTCTGGACGGGCCTGCACCGTAGCCGCTGCCTAAGCCGCCTCGTGGTGTGCCGCCAGCGTAAGCACCGCCGTCTGCGCCTCTGGCTACGTTCTCGCTGTAGCCAGTGCTTGGGCCGCCCTTCCGGTTCGCACCGCGCGAACCGGCGCTAGGCGCTGCTGCGTTTCCGCTAGCTGGCGCATCGCCTCTGGAGGCGAAGGCGCCATAGCCGCCGCCTACTCTCACTACGCCGGCAGCCTTGCCGCCGTCCTTAGGTGCACCAGCGCCGTAGCTGCCGCCGCCGCGCTTGCCATCTGCCGCATCGGAACGGCTGCGGCGTCCTTGTTCAGCAGGCTTGCTCCAGCCGCCTGCTTCCTTACCGCGGCCGCGGCCACCTTGCCGCGCTCCGCCTTCGCCGCGCGGAGATCCGCCGCGGCCAGAGCCGCCGGTCTTCGGTCCGCGGCCCGTGCGCGCTGCCTCAGCGCCGCCGCTTTGGCGACCGCCGTGGCGTCCGCCGCCTTGCACAGCGATGAATTCGCCAACGCCGAATTCATCCTTATCGTAACGGCGACGATCCAGGCGCTGCGAAATGCCGTGCTCGATCAAGTCTAGACCATCTTGCTCACGCGGAGAAGTGAACGTAATTGCAAGTCCTTTGCCTCCGGCACGGCCTGTCCGACCAATCCGGTGAATATAGCTATCCACATCAAGTGGCATATCATAGTTAAAGATATGAGTAATACCTTCGACATCCAGACCCCGAGCCGCTACATCTGTGGCTACAAGAAGCTGCAGCTTCGCATCACGGAATCTTTTCATCACACCTTCACGTTTACCTTGGGACAAATCGCCGTGCAGCTCATCACAATCATAACCTGCTGCTTGGAGTGCTTCATTCAGCTTGGACACCCGCCGTTTGGTCCGGCAAAAAATAATAGCCAAATACGGCCGATCCCGTTCAATCAATGCTTTGAGTGCTTCTTCTTTATTACGATCTGAGCATTCCACTACTTGCTGTTTGATATTATCCAGCGGAATCGGGGAACCACTCTTAATAATGATATCCAGCGGCTCTTTCATGTAATTAGCAGCGAGGCGTTTAATCGGATCTGGCATAGTCGCAGAGAACAGCATCGTTTGACGACGATAAGGAACAGCCGTAATAATGGTCTCTACATCCTCCAAGAATCCCATATGCAGCATTTGGTCGGCTTCGTCCAGAACGAGCATCTTAACGCCACTAAGGTCGAGCGTCTCCCGGCGCATATGATCCAAGAGTCTGCCCGGTGTACCGATAATAAGATGTCTTCCACCTTCCAGCTTACGCAGCTGCTTCTCCACATCTTG
This sequence comes from Paenibacillus sp. FSL K6-0276, assembly GCF_037977235.1. NCBI lineage: Bacteria > Bacillati > Bacillota > Bacilli > Caryophanales > Paenibacillaceae > Paenibacillus > Paenibacillus sp. FSL K6-0276. The sequence continues at coordinate 5,775,484 of NZ_CP150276.1, forward strand.
ACCACCATAAACCGCCAATATTTTGATGTCCGTATGACGAGCCAGCTTACGTGCCTCTTCCGTAATCTGCAGAGCCAACTCACGTGTTGGAGCCATAATCAGCGCCTGCGGATAAGCTCGCTCGGTATGGATCTTGTCCATAATTGGCAGCAAGAAGGCCAATGTCTTCCCTGTTCCTGTCTTTGCTCTGGCAATCACATCAAGTCCTTGCACCAATGGCGGAATTGCTTCCTCTTGCACTGGTGTAGGCTTAACGATGCCTTGACCTTGAAGCAATGTGCACAGTAATTCTGAAACTCCTAATTCTTTAAATCCCGGCAAATTCTCCACCTCACTATTCTCTCAGTTTAATTTGATTCCATCTCTTTCTTAACTTTCGTCTTCCAAAGCCCTATTCAGGCAGCCCATATCGACTGTCCTTTTGGGGGCGTATGCTTCCGATTCAGCTATATTCAAACAAAAGCGGAAGAACCCCGTCACCGGCATTCTTCCGTCCCATGTATCCCTTGACCCGTTAAAAGAGTGCGGTCAAAGTTCGGTTTCTGGGCAGCAGCGATCCACCGGACGTTTAGACGGCACTCCATTTGCGTTCCATTCCACTTTATACAATAGAAGTAAAGTTAAGCTTAGAAAGTTATCCTTTATATTGTACTTGATAGAACGGCATTTGTGTGAAACTGCAGAATAATAATTATTCTACCCTGGAGGCTAGAACCTTCCCGATTTAAAAATCGCAAAGATCAACCATAAGAACATCAGAAGCGCCACTACGCCACCAATCTCCACTGTAGGGAAATTCCATAACACTGAAGGCTGACCGCGCATCGCAGTGCCAATAATGAGTCCAACCATGATGATACTGAACGCAAGCATCACAATACTAAATGCTAAGCGGTTCCCAACCCGGTCCAGCTTTCGCTCCAAATGCTCTAACTCGGGTGCCACAATCTCTACCTTTAGCTTCCCCTTACTAATTAGCGCGGATAACTGCCTAGCCTGCCCAGGAAGCTCTAGAAGACTCTCCGTTAAATCGGCTACGCCTCCAAGGAGCTTACGCTGTAATCGTGGACCACTAAATCGCTGCTTCACAAGTTCGCGTCCAAAAGGTTCTGCCATCTCTAAAATGCTGATTGTTGGATCCAAGTTGCTAATGACACCCTCAAGCGTCAGCATCGTCTTGCCCAGCATCGTTAGATCCGGGGGAAGAACTAATCGATGCTTGCGAGCAATGCCAAACAGATCATTCAGCGCTTTGCCTATGCTCATCTTACTGAACGGAACATCATAATACTCATCGCGTAGTCGATCCATATCATTATGCAGTGCAGCTCGATCAGTATCCTCTGGGATGACTCCGAGACGCAAGATTGCCCGGACCATAGCATCCGTATTTTTGCGCATCAGTGCGATGATAAGCGCAGACAGCTGCTCTTTCATCTCTTCGTTCAGTCGCCCCGTCATGCCAAAATCAATCAAAGCCAGCTTCCCATCATCCATCCGTATAACATTTCCTGGATGAGGATCAGCATGAAAAAAACCATGAATGAAGATTTGTCTTAGCATCATTTCCACGAGCTTCTGAGCAATATCCTTAAGCTTAACGCCGTTACTCAGTAGCTCATCGCGACGACTCAGCGTAATCCCTACCACATATTCCATCGTCAGCACTCGTGCCGATGTATAATCCCAAAAGATATCCGGGATGTAGACTCCGTCATAATCCATCTGTTGAGCAATTTTCTCTGCATTACGCCCTTCTTGACTGTAATCCAACTCGCCAATTAGCGATTTCGAGAATTCCTCTACCATACGGGACAACTGATATTGCCTCGCCCAGCCTAGCTGCTTTTCTGCAAGGGCGCTTAGATCTTTGAGAATTTCCAAATCCCTGCTCATCGTACGCAAAATGCCAGGGCGCTGAACTTTAACAGCCACGACCTGTCCACTATAAAGAACAGCTCTATGCACTTGACCGATCGACGCAGCAGCAAGAGGAGTATCCTCAAAGGAACTAAAGATTTCATCCATACGCTGATCCAGTTCATGCTCCACGATAGCGCGCACGCGCTCCACAGGGAAAGGTGGTACATTATCCTGTAGTTTTACCAACTCTTGAATAATAGAATCAGGTAGCAGATCCGAACGGGTACTGGCGAGTTGTCCGAGCTTAATAAAGGTTGGGCCCAAATCCTCCAATACCAGCCGAATCCGCTCCCCGAGCGTAAGACTTGTGTGTGCCTCTTGCGTTACAAGACGGCGTGGAAGGGATAATACATGATAGAGGCCCAGCTCCTCCACCATATAGCCAAAACCATGGTGCATAAGCGCCATGGCAATGGACCGGTAACGTCCGGTATGTCTAATGCGTACTGCCATTTAGTCCGTACGCGTTTCCGCCGATGTTCCTTCTAGATGGGAAATCCCTTCCAGCTCGGCCAATCGACGCTCCAATACAGCAACTCGGCTTTCCAGCTCGTCAATATCACTTTGTACAGGAACCTTCATTTCCTTCAACACGCGTTGTACCTGTTCTTGTACTACAGACTTGAGCATACCTCGCTCTTCCTCACCGCGTTCAATCAGCCGATCAACGAGGGCCTTAGACTCCGAAGGAGCAAGCTCCCCACGTTTCACTAGTTCTTCAACAACCTTTTCTACTTTTTCCTTACTGACAATGGTGAGGCCCACTCCTAAAGAGATCGCTTTTTTAAACAAATCACTCATAGTACTTTCCTCCCAAAGATTCCGTTTCATTACAAACGGAGTTTATGATTAAAGTATACCCCACTGTGTAGATATTTCAAAAAAAACACAACATTTCTTAGTTAGTGATCGGAATACGAGCAGCCCAAGTAGCCGCCTGCAGGATCAGTTTACGTAGTGCTGGATGGAGGAAGGATGGCTCATGATGACCAGGCATAAGGAATACTACTCGTCCTAAACCATAGCTGTGGCACCATGCAGCTGGCAACCATCCATCCTCTGATTCATACTGAAGCAGAATAGTCCGCTCCATGAACGGATCAAATTCGAAATGATAAGGCTCTTCATCTAGTTGGAAATCCTCAACGCCCTCAGTAATGTCATGCTCTAGCACCTTAAAGTTCATCGGCTCGTAAGCGGAATGCCCCTTAAAGCGGCCTCCGATCAGCTGAGCTAGTTCGTTTCGCTTCGTCAATGAAGCACCTGTGTGAAGAACAATCAGTCCTCCACCACCGCTCACATAGCTGAGTAGACCAGCCGTTTGCTGAGGAGATACGGTTTCGTTCCACAATTCGTTGTAGGCAATACATAAGTCGTAACTTGCCAAATGCTCAATTCGCATCAATTTTTTATTCTCCGAACACTGAACGGTTAATAAATCATTTAAGATCTCACTAATTTGTTGGTCCACTCCTTGAAGTGGATGGAAACGGGGATGGGTATAATCACCAAGTAGTAGACATTTTCTTTTGTCCATGGGGATCCTCCTCCTTATTCATTGTTATTATTCGTCACATGTTGCCTATATTCTAAGGAAAACTGCTGCGAATGTCCATGCAGATGGCAGGTTTACTACTCTTAAGGCATCATCTTCCGGGCAAAAAAGCATCCCCACCCAGTGAATCCGGCGGGAATGCTTCTGCCTGGTAACGTCAATCTTGTAAGGCTGCCGCATACTATAGTCTAGCGGTTCGCCGCCACATATTTGCCCAGCTCTACAATCATGCTTCCCATCCGTTCATGCTCAGGCATGATGATACGTTGTACGCCCTCTTCCTTAAGCGCCTCAGAGGTAATACGCCCTACAGAAACAGCTAGCACTTTATCCTCGAAAGACTCCAGCATCTCCTCCAGCTTGCCCTGTTCCCGAGCAAATTGAGAGAGGAAACGAAATTGTGGCGCACTCGTAAAAGCCACGGCATCAATCTTACCTTCTGTGATTTCTGTAAGCAGTTTTTCAAGCTCACCTGGTTCTGGTGGAGTATGACGATACGGCAGCACTTGGCGGGTATTCGCCCCAGCCTCCTGCAGCCATGCGAGCATACGTGGAGCTGGATCGCCGTGCAGCTGCAAAACGACTTCCTTGCCCTGCAAATCCAGGGATTGAAGCCCACGAATCAGCCCGATCGTACTTCCATCGTCATCGCGAACCTCCGGCGTAAGCCCTCTTTTTTTCAAAGCATTCACTGTCTTATAACCCCGTGCGGCAATAATAGAACCAGAAAGTACTTCTAAGAAACGATCAGCGATATTCAGGCGTTCAGCCGTTTCGAAGAGAGCATCCAGTCCCATGCCTGTGGTAAGAATTGCCAAGTAAGGAGGATGGTTGATCCATGAATTCAATCCTTCCTCCAATGCCTCATCATCAAGAAATACAGTACCTTGGGCAGGTCGGCATATCGCCGTACCTCCCATATTTTGGACCAGCTTGGCCATTTCTTCCGATTTACGCGGACCCGCCAAGGCGACCGTGAACCCTTTCAATTGCTCTGCCATGTACTATTATCTCTCCTCTCTCCGTTGCCTAACCCAACATTATTGTTTATCAGTATACTTGCAAAGGACTGCAAAAGGGAAGATAAAAGCATCGTTCTCCTATCTGAAATATATATTATTGCTAGGAAGAGTGTATTTTAAAGCTACTCACAAGCTTCTGCAGTTCCTCCGCAAGACGGCTAAGGTCGGTAGACGAAGATGCCATCTCTTCAACAGAAGCGAGCTGCTCTTGCGCTGCCGTTGCGATGGTCTCTGTACTTACAGCCGCTTCTTCGGTGATTCCGCGAATCTCTCCAATAGCCTTCTCCATATGATCTGACTCCACCAATAAGGTCTGTACAGCCCCGCCCATTGCCTCAATCTTCTCCGCGGCACTCTTGACCGCTCTACGAATACGTGAGAAGGAACGTCCGGAAGTATCCACGGCCTCAATCCCTTCGGTTACTCGCTGCTTTGTATCTTCCATCGTATGGGTTACCAGCGTCATTTCACTATTAATGGCGGTAATCTGCTGTGCAATCAGATGCGCTGATCTCTCTGATTCCTCTGCCAGCTTACGCACTTCGGCAGCAACAACGGCAAATCCACGGCCATGCTCTCCAGCTCTGGCGGCCTCAATAGAAGCATTAAGAGCTAACAGATTAGTCTGACGGGCAATCCCTGTGATGACACCGACAATGCCCTCAATTTGACCGGTCCTTTCATTTAGCTTGTCGATTACACTGCCAAGCTCTCCCACTGTTTCATGGATACCATTGATCTTATCCACCACGCTGATGACCGAATCATTTCCTTCTGAAGCAGAGAGCGAAGTCTTGTCCATCATCGCAGACACCTGCTCCATATATACGGAAATATGATCCACTTCGCTTGTCGTCGCCGCTGTACTTTCCATTCCTTTTCGCACACCGATAACCTGCCGTTCTGTCCCTGCCGCTACTTCCTGAATCGCTATCGTCATCTGCTCAATCGTTTGGGCATTCTGCTCTGCACTGGCGGTTAACTCTTCGGCTGAAGAGGAGACATTGCTCGTCATCTCCTGTACGCCAATGATCATCTCCCGCAAGCTGAGCACCATTAATTGAAAGTTCTCGGCTAGCAGGCCAATTTCATCTTTGCGGAAAGCCCCTATGTCTTCGGACAGATCGCCTTGCGCTATCACTGCAGTTGCTTTCCGCAGCCGGAGAAGCGGCCGCAGAATAGATTGAATATTAAAATAGATAACGATCAGTGCAAGTAGAACGGAAACTACGATAACAAGCAGCGCTGTATTGCGGATTCCGCTCGTTGCCGAAGTCACTTCATCTATGCTTATCGTACCCCCGATTCTCCAGCCCGTAAGCTCATTAACCATAAACGTCATCTTTTTGTGTGTATCCTTGTTTACATAATCAAAAGAACCTTGTTCTTCCTCGAACATTTTCTTAACAAAATCATCGGATGATTCCTGCCCAATAACCTCTGTTGGATGAACAAGATATTTCTTGCTGTTATCAAGAATAATAATATATCCTTCCTTACCAACCTTAGTCGAGGTTAAGTCTCCTAATGCGGATAGGTTGAGACTCAAGGTAACCACCCCGTCTCCGCTCTTCAGAACCGTTGATATCGCAATCGCCGTTTCCTGATTTACGGTTTGAAAGGCCGGAGAGATCACAACACCTTTCCCGTGCTTCAGAGAATTAACATAGGCAGTTTCCTGCCTTGGATCGTAGCCTTCAGGCAGCTTAGCTTCCAAAGCATGGATGGATTGCCCCCTGCTTGTACTAACATAAATGTCCAGCACATCAGGATGTAGCACAGCATATTCCTTTAATCTGTCCTTCATAGAAGCTACCGTCTTCCCAGTTGCCTCACTGTTGGTCCCCTCAGCGGTGAACTCAGCGGCAAAATAAGAAACAGCATCTATTTTGGATTGAATATTCGAGTTGATGATTTCATTTACTGCCACAACACTTTCGGTAGCATTGTTCACCAGTTGATCTTCCACTTCATGGCTGGCAGATTGATAGGTTCGCCAGCCGATAATGATACTGGGCAACAGCAGAACTAGTAGGTATGTAAGAATTAACTTGGTTCGGATAGTCATTCCTGCTTTTTTGTTCATAGATGTCATCACACTCTCTCTCTTCTAGTCTTAAAGAAGGACATATTTACCAGACTTAATATATAATTATATATCCGCCTTTGGAACCGATTTTCCTCCTATCTTTCTTCATTTTTCTCATCATTCTTAAGAATTGTCATATAAACGCAACAAAAAGACCGCTTCAAAGGCAGCGGTCTACTCAAATATGCTTATTTAATTATCATTGCCGCAGCAAAAGACTCCGGTTCTTTCATCCTAGTTCATACTCTTGTTCTTGCAGTTCGGGCAGACGCCTCCGAATACCACATGGGCATGACCAATGGTGTAACCTGTATCCTTGGCTACTGTGTTCATCCAGTCTCGTGGAACTTGGTTCATTACCTCGTCAACCGCACCGCAAACCTCGCAAATGATATGCTGATGATCATCCATGCGGGCATCATATCTGCTGGCAGCCTCACCAAGCTTAAGCTCACGAATCATTTGTTTATCTGAAAGATAACGTAGGGAGTTATATACAGTACCGTATGCTAAGCTATGACCTTGTTCTACTAGTCGGTTCATTACTTCCGCAGCAGTGGGATGGTCATGTGAATTAAGGACGATATCGTAAACGGCTTGACGTTGGGAAGTCAAATTTAGGCTTTTCATTACTATCATCCTCTAACTTGTTTTTAGATCAAGTATAAATCGTGAATGTAAGAACGTCAATCCCACTTTTATCCACTCATTACTTTCTCAGTTACTTGATCAATCCAGAATATTTAATATCTACGTCAGCTTTGACCTGAAAATCGAGACCCGCATAGAGCCCCTTCCACACTTCCATTTCTGTATCATTATTAAAATGCCTAGCTCCATAGTGCAGACCCCACCCAAATGGATCCAGACCGCTAGCTTGAATTTTAGTGAACAACGCTAATACATCTTTTTCTAGTTCTTTTCCTCCAGCTTTCGCAATTTCCTCCAACATACCATGAGTCACCAAATCCGGGCTGCTACTCTCTTCGAGGATCCCTTTAATCTTAATATGATATCGAATAGTAGCTTTCCCACTCTCCGGATTTAATATTTTATAGTTCGAGGATGATCTCTCGGTGTAATACTGATACATGACTCCCTCAAAATGGGCTGGTAAATTGGTCCGCAGGTTTGAGCGCGATAACAGATTGTACAGACGGGTTTCGTTCGGTGTAAGAACCATCTTGATTTTCTGGCTATTCAGCAGAGCGATTTTGTTAATTACAAACTCATTTTTCCCTTCGGTCTCGATAATAGGCAAAATCGGATCAATCCCCTGCTCATAAATATTTCTCATCAGTTGAAAGGAATACACACTGGAAATAAAAGGAGACTCCGTTCCCTGACCACTCATAGCCACAATAAGAGAGTTCGATGGGATATGCTCCGATTTGGGTCTTACCTGCAGCACTCGAAGCGCATCTGGACGCCCAACTCCAAAATTGAGAATAAGCTGAATATCTCTGCGCCGCACCGCCCAATCCATCACATGCTGAATATCCTTGCGCGCAATCCCTTCCCCAAAAACAATCGATTTACAATGTGAATAATCCAGCTCCTTCGATACCCTAGATTTCATTCTACGAAGCGCTTCCGAGATACTCGGGGACTCTTCGGTTAATATCTGCATCTTCTCATCAATTTTGGTAACATCACCCTGAGGGATGGCAAGTTTCAAACTAATCTTGAAAGTCCCTTCTCCTTCACCAGGGTCAATACCAATCGCCAGTACGAATATCCGCAAATCAATTTCTTTGAAGTCGCAGCCGGGAAGGAGTAGCAGTAACACAATTCCTATTGCACTAAGTACTTTTCTCACAAACCCTGCCTCCTTACTTTACGATAACAATAAAACAGCAGAGCGATTAAGAACATCTCACCAAACCAACGGATTTGTAGAAACCAAGCGCCCATCACGTTGAGCTGATATTGATCCATCCAGATTAAGGAGAGAACCACTCCGCTGAATAAACACAGGATGATCCACTCTTTCCACTGCTCTGCCCTTGGGGATTGTTTTTTCGCAGATGAGATGGCACTTTTAAATAGTTCTAGCCCCACATGCCAATGAACGATTGCACTTACCAGAGATAAAGTCATGTAGGCAAAATAAAAAATAAACAGCATCCGTTCAATAATAAAGGATTCAATCCGGATACTGTCTGCCGTCGAGAACCACGTATATACATGTCTCTCAATCGCAGCGGTTCCGAAATAACCGATAGGGACCAAAAAGGTCAAGAGAAGTACGAGCAGACCTTCCACCCCTAAAATCCAGACATGCTTCAGCTTTAACCCATGAAATACCCGATTAAATATCGCCAGATTAATATAACCACTGAACGAAAAGGTGGCTGCCGCAAGGCTCATTAGATCCGGCTTATGCCAGACGTATGTAGTGACCTGCAGAACTGAATCCCAATTAAAATCCGGATTGATCAGCGCCTTTACGATGCCATAGAGAATTAACGGTAATGTCACGCAGAGAATGATTTCAAGACCATACAAAAGTGATAGAGAATCAAAGCGACAGCAGATACAGACCAGGATCAGAAAACTAATCACGACAGTATACGGACTTGAATCTGGACTAATATACCGCAGCGTAATATCTACAAAAGAGAGCAATGTAATCCCCCCAGCCACACACCATAAACCAGCAAAAAACACTAGTAAAGGTTTGACTACCAGCTTAGGCAAAAGAGGATTAAATATTTCCGGAAACCCCTTTCCAGGAAATTTAGCAATTAATACAGTAAATATATAGACAAATAAAGTGCCAATGACCGTTGCAATTAGTATGGAGAACAAAGCACCGTCAAAGCGTCTGTCTATTAGTTCCCTAGGAACAAAATTAATGATGTTGATCAAGCTGTT